>JAAWHK010000042.1 GCA_022795805.1 Hungatella sp.
CAGCTAATCGCTTCTGTTCGGTATTTTATTTTAGTTCTGAGTTTTCTTTGCGTCCTTGATACGGTAGTAGTCTTCCTGATCCACATCGATCCTGACTTTCGTATCAGGTTTTCGGTTGCTCAAAAGACACACAGTCTCTATATTCCCGGTACAAGGAAACATATCCACACACTCCATCCTCTCCACCTCATACCCGTTCCCGCGAAGCACCTCCAAATCCCTCACCAGACTGGTGGGCTTGCAGGAGATATACACCATTCTCTCCACTCCAAACCCGATAATCTTCTCCAGCGCCTTGGGATGAATGCCGTCCCGCGGCGGGTCCAGGACGATCAGGTCCGGTTTGGCGTCCAGTTCCCCCACCACCTTCAGCACATCCCCGGTGATGAACCGGCAGTTTGAGAGCCCGTTCATAGCCGCATTTTCCCGGGCGGCTTCCACCGCCTCCCCGACGATCTCCACGCCCACCACCTCTTTGGCCACGGGAGCCAGTATCTGGGCGATGGTGCCGGTACCGCTGTAGAGGTCGAAGACCACCTTTCCCCTGGTATCCCCCACATACTCCCTGACCAGCTCATACAATACTTCAGCCCCCAGGGAATTGGTCTGGAAAAATGAAAACGGAGAAATCTTAAAGCGCAGTCCCAAAAGCTCCTCATAGAAATAGTCCTGCCCCCACAGCACGGTTGTGCAGTCACTCTGCACCACATCCGCCAGGCTGTCATTGCGGATATGAAGAATGCCGGCAAATGACCCTTCCAGAGGCAGGGCCGCCATACATGCCCTCCAGCCCTCCAGCAGTATCTCCTCCGGCCTTTCTCCCAACCTCTCCTCCCCCATCTCTCCGGCCCATCCGCTTTCACTGAGAAAACCGGTCTGCCCGGTAGTTACCAGAGCTGCCAGTATCTCTCCGGTCTTAACCGCCCTGCGGACCAGAAGATGGCGCAGATATCCCTCATGCTTTAATTTTCTGTAAAACGGAGCCCCCGCCTCCTTAAAGTACTCCCTGGTGGCCGTCAGGATTCGGGTAAAATCTCCATGCACGATCCGGCAGAAATCGGCGTTGACCACATCGTGGAAGCTGCCTCTCCGGTGCATGCCCAAAGCCAGAGGACCGCCCTTCTCCTCGTCCCCAAAGGAAAATTCCATCTTGTTGCGGTACCCCTCCCATACGGGGCTTGGCCTTACGCCTCCAATCTCCCCGAAATCCCCCAGAAGAAGCTCCATCTGCCCTCTTTTGATGACTGTCTGTTCCTCATAGGGAATGCTCTGCATAAGGCACCCTCCGCATCTTCCGAAGTGGGGGCAGCAGTTCGGTTCCGTCTCCAGGAAAGACGGTTCCTCCACCTTTAGAAGCCGCCCTTCGCATCTTCCGTTTCGCTTCTTGTTGATCACAAATGTAACTTTCTGTCCGGGAAGACCGTTTTTTACAACCGCCTTCTCCCCATCTATGTAAACAATCCCCCTGTTGGGGAATTCCATTCTCTCAATCACGCCTGTGTAAGTCTGACCTTTTTTCATGTACCGGTTTCCTTTCCCTTAAGAAAAGGGATATTGCCCATGCAACATCCCTTTTATATGTCATTCTATTTTTCTGTATTTTTGTCTGTCTCGTCCTCGAAGAAGTCGTCGTCAAAATCATCGTCGAAGTCATCTTCAAAATCTTCCAGATAATCTGGTGTGAAGAAACGATACACGCCATATGCGATGGCAGCGATGGCAGCTACGGCCCCGATAATGGCAAGAGCCCATAAAATGTTGTTTTTCTTCTTGTCCTCTTCCTCTTTTCTGTGGAGGAACTCATTGAGCCTTGTGGAGTTCATAATATCCTCCATGCGGTTCATGGCATCCTTGCCCATGATGTCAAATTTATTCATTGTCCGATCCTTCCTTTCCTGGTTATCCTTTTCGGCTCAGTCCTTTTTCTGCACTGGCCATTGCCTGTGTGGACATTATACCACTTTTTCCATGAATTTACTATCTTATTTTTACCCAAATCAGGGGAATTTTATTCCGCCGGGATTACCGTTTCACGGATACCCTGTAAACGCGGCCGCAGCAAAGCGCAGACGGGCATATGGATTCACTCTTCCTTCTTAAGTTTCGCAAATGAGGCAAACATCTTTTTCACTCCCACCTTGTCGAAGTTAACGGTCACCTCGTAATCCTTGGGCCCGTCCTTGATATTTTCCACGGTGCCCGCCCCGAATTTCGCGCTGACCACCCGGTCTCCTGCCTCATAGTCCAGGGCCCCTGCTTTCTGAACCGTAAATGTCTTTCCAAATCCTCCGCTTCCCTGCCCGGATGTCCGGGAGGCGTAGGGGTTTAAGCCCGGCTGAAAACTGTTTCCGCCCATCGTGGAGGATGTATTTGCCTTTCCTCTCCCGAAACTGCCGAAGTTTCCCCGACCGCGGCTTCCGTCCTCCGGCTGATTCCAGGGAAGTTTATCAGTCCCTTCCGGATCCCTGCTCTCCCCAAAGGACAGACCGGTCTGCACCTGTCCGCCGGCAATAAGTTCTTTTGGAATCTCCTCCACAAACCGGCTGGTCCTGCTGTACCGGGTCTCGCCGTTGACCATGCGCATCCTGGCGCCTGTGAGAAGGAGATGCTTCCTGGCCCTGGTCATGCCCACATAGCACAGACGGCGCTCCTCCTCCATATCCCCCTCCTCCCCAGACATGATGGAGATATAGCTGGGAAACAGGCCCTCCTCCATGCCGCTCAAATACACATTCTCAAACTCCAGGCCTTTGGCGCTGTGGAGGGTCATGAGGGTCACCCTGCTCTCCGACTGGTCCAGGGCATCCACATCGGCCACCAGGGATACCTCCTCCAGAAACTCCTCCAGAGTCGGGTTTTCGGTCTCCTCACAGTAGGTCACGACTTTGCCTATGAGCTCGTTTATGTTCTCCAGGCGGCTCTCCGCCTCCACATCCCCGTCCTCCTCCAGCTCCGCCTTGTATCCTGTCTCCGTGAGAATGTCCTCGATGAGCTGACGGAGGGTGTAATCTTCCCTCTTTATTCTTCCCCTGAAATCCTCAATCATATCCGTAAACCGGCCGATCTTATCCGCCGCCTTCCCAAGGCCCGAGATCACCCTGGCCCGGCACATGGCGTCATACAGGCTGTAATCGTTGGCCGACGCAAAGATGGTTATCTTGCCTATGGATGTGGCGCCGATCCCTCTTTTAGGCACATTGACGATGCGGCTCACGGCCAGGTCGTCCTTCCCGTTGGAGATGGTTTTCAAATAGGAGAGAATGTCCTTGATCTCCCTTCTCTGATAGAAGTTGACGCCGCCCACCAGCCGGTAGGGCACATTAAAGCGGATACACTGCTCCTCCAGAAGGCGCGACTGGGCATTGGTCCTGTAGAGCACCGCGCAGTCCCCATAAGGGTATCCCTTTGACAGAATGTTCCGGATGATGAATTCCGCCTCATCCTGAGCCTGGTCAAACTGCCTGTATCCCAGAAATTCCCCTTTGTCATTGGCCGTCCACAGGGTCTTGTCCTTTCTCCCCCGGTTGTTTCGGATAACCTGGTTGGCCCCGTCCAGAATGTTCTGGGTCGAGCGATAGTTCTGCTCCAGCTTTATCACCCTTGCCCCCGGAAATGACTCCTCAAAGTTAAGGATATTTTTGATGTCAGCCCCCCTGAACCTGTAGATGGACTGGTCGTCGTCGCCTACCACGCATATATTTTTGTATTTGTCTGCCAGAAGGTGTACCAGCTCAAACTGAGCCTTGTTGGTGTCCTGGTACTCGTCCACCATTATGTAACGGAAACGCTCCTGATAGTAGTCCAGAACCTGGGCCTGGGCCCTGAACAGCTCCACGGTCTTCACGATCAGATCGTCAAAATCCAGGGCATTATTCCGCTTTAAGAAAGCCTGATACTCGCCGTAAATCCTCCCCACGGTCTCGTCGTAAACGCTTCCCGACGCGTACTTCATGTACTGGTCCGGGGTGATCAGCTGGTCCTTGGCTCTGGATATCTCCGACAGCACGTCCCGCTCCCTGTACATACGCCGGTCCACATTCATGGCCTTGTAGACCTGCTTTATGGCTGTCTTCTGGTCGTCGGAGTCATAGATGCTGAAATTGGTCTCATACCCCAGAAATTCGATGTGCCTTCTCAAAATCCGCACACAGGTCGAGTGGAATGTACTGACCCAGACGCTGTCTGCCCCGAACTCCACCTGCCGGTCCACCCTCTCCCGCATCTCCCCGGCCGCCTTGTTGGTAAATGTGATAGCCATAATGTTCCACGGTTTTACCTGCTTCTCCTCAATCAGATAGGCAATCCTGTGGGTCAAAACTCTCGTCTTTCCGGATCCGGCCCCTGCCAGAACCAGAAGCGGGCCTTCCGTGCAGAACACAGCCTCCTGCTGCATGGGATTCAGCATCTCATATTTGCTCATACTCCTACCGCCTTTTCTATCTTACTCTCATATGTTTTTCGTCTTCGTATCCCTCGGGACAGGATCCCCATTTCTCCGGTCAGCCCCGCTTCGGCCAAACATCCGATACCCCAAAAAGGCCCTGCTCCCGCAGGACCCTTTTGTCTGTCCATATCTTATTCTCAGCCGGCATTCTTTGACTCTTCGTAAGCCTTTCTCACCACCCGGGCCAGCTGATCCGCGCAGGAAGTATTCTTCCTCCCGCAGAGGTTGCCTATAAAGTAGCCTTCGATCTGCTCCACGGTCATGCCGTCGATCACCTTGCAGATAGCCTTCAGATTGCCGTTGCATCCGTTGGTGAAAACCACATTGGTCACCACATTGCCGTTTAAATCAAAACAAATCTTGCTGGAACACACGCCCTGAGGCGTCATCTCGTATCTCATGAACTTCCCTGCTCCTGTCTGTTGTTATTCGCCTGATTACTTCCTGCAGTAAGCAACCGCCTCGATCTCAACCAGCGCCCCCTTGGGAAGGGCTGCCACCTCAAATGCGGCTCTCGCCGGGAAATCCCCTGCGAAAAATGTGCCGTACACCTCATTCATGGCGCCGAAATCGCTGATGTGCTGCAGAAGAACCGTAGTCTTCACCACATCCTCCATGGACAGTCCCTCGCTCTCTAAAATCGCCTTGATGTTGGTTAAAGACTGCCTGGTCTGGCTGGCAATGTCTGCCCCCGCAAACTCTCCCGTAGCCGGGTCGATGGGAAGCTGGCCTGACACAAACACCACATCCCCTGCCTGCACGGCCTGGGAGTAGGGGCCGATTGCTGACGGCGCGCTGCTGGTTGCATATACTTTTTTCATGATAATCTTCTCCTTTTCTGCATTTCGTAGGTTTTATCCCGTGACATGTCACCTATTATACATAATCCCCGGGGGGATTTCAATTGTTTTGTGGAGGGAAATTGTACGATTCGCGGTACATGGCCTTAATGCGGCTGTTATGATCCGCTTTTGCTTATTTTTGTAAACCGGCAGTCTTGGAAGCAGCATTTTTCTCATGCGCATCCCCTGGTATATGCCGGAATATCAGGTAATCTCCCGCTCGCCTGTCAAAGTCAGATCCCCCTCCAGTATCCCCTCTTCATTTCGCTTCATCTGGATTGGCCTGTGTATGAAAGAAATCCGCTGCCCAAAATTCAGACCAAACTGGCCTCTGTCCCATTCCTCCTCCATCCGTATCTTCATTTCCCCCAGTTTCCCTCTTCTGGCTGACGGTATGGTGGAGGAAAATCCAAACCGAACCTTTTCAAATGTGGTGTACATCACAGTCTCCGAAAGCTGTATCTCCAACATTGCTCCGATCGCCTGGCCCAGCAGAAAGCTGGCCCTGAATTTCCCCTTTATCTCACTCCACTTATCCGTCCCCACGCTGCCCTTCATCTCGATCAGGTGAAGTCTCCACACGCCGTCCTTCAACCGTTCAAAAATCATGTGGTCCACTCTCTTGTACATAGAGTTCGTCCGGTCCTCTTTAAAAAACTGCATGTCTGTCCTTTTCCTGTCCACATTTGTGATACACAGATTTCCCTTTGATGCCAGATGCACCCTCAGCCTGCTCTCCCCGCCCTTTTCCATCTCCTCCAGAAGTATCTCCTCGTTCTGTTTCTCCATAATCCCCGGCTCCATCAGGTCTTCCATGATGAACTCTCTTTTGTTCTTTCCCATATTTCTACCTCTGAATCACATATGCCTCGTCCATAATCTGGTCCAAAGCGTCATTAAACGTGGGAATCGCAAAACCATTGGGGCCGCAGGGAAGTTCCGTCACTTCCGTCTTCTTATCTTCCCCGGATTTCAGCTGATAAACTCTGACCTGTTCTGTACACAATAAATCCTCCGGGAAGTAATTCAGCACCTGACAGATTCCCTCCCTGTCCTCCCTCCCGGACAACGCCAGCATATTATTTATATGCTGCAAAATAATATCACTGTGGGTCGTAACCACCATGTCCAACTGACTGTTCACCAGCCGGCATATTACCCTGGCAATCTTTTGCTGCAACTGAGGATGCAGGCATATCTCAGGTTCCTCATAAAAAAGCATATTTAAGTAAGCTTTATGCTTTAGTATCAGAATCAGTGGAGAAAGTTCCGTCACAACCGCGGAGACACATCTCAGAGACATTGCCTCCCCCTGTCCTGCCGGAACATAGGATACTTCTTTATTGGGTAATGTACTCATCTCTACGGTTCCGTCAGCCATCCCCTTTTCCAGATATTCGGTTACCCAATGAAACTTCTCATCCCCTCTTTCCTCATAAGTCAGATCATTGATCACATCGAGAAATTGAATAATGGGTTTCACAAACGGTGTCATCTTTTCCTGTTCCGTCTCCACAATATTAAATGCCGCATTTCTTCCCGCCCTGTTAATCAGATCCTTTGTAAGCATAAAACCGGTTCGCGCTGCCGGAAGATAGAGATTTCGGTTATCTTCTGTCTTATTTCCAAGAGGAATTCCTGTAATCAAACTGAATATAATGCACATCAGGATCCGGTCCGTATAATGCCCTGACCCTTCCATCCCCATATTACTGACGCTTATTTCATTCCCTGTACTGCTTTTAAAAGAAAACGTATCCGTCATTCCGCCTGTTTTATCTTTTATTCTCTCAAACCGCAGAGAAATCTGGTTCAGATCCTGTAATTCTATCTCCAGGCTTTCTATCTTCACATCCCAACTGTTAAAAATTTTTCGGAGAAAAATATTTTTATTACTTTTGATATTCTCCCTCAAAACTATCTGTAATTCCTGAGCCACCTCGCCTGCCTGAGCCACACTGGAGCCCTCTTCCCATGCTTTCGACATATAGTCCCAAATCCAGTCTGCCAGTATCCTCTCTTCCTCAATCCACTGTTCAGCCGTATCTTTCACCATCAACTGCATAATTCCAAAGTTCTGAATCCCCCAGAGAAGCGACATCAAATAACTCTTTCCGCTGTTATTGTCACCTACGAAAAGAGTAAGAGGTGCAACTTCTATATCGGCATATCCGATTTTTCCGTATTCTGATACCTTTAATCTCCAATACACTCCCCACAAACCTCCTTTCTCACCCTTAATTCATTTCTTTCATTCTATTATACAAAGCTCCTTAAATCAAGCCAGAAAGAGATTAAGCAAAAAATCCCCCGAAGGTCTCTCTGTCTCAGACCTCCGGGGAACATCCTGCTGTTTACCGTCCCACCACTTCACTGTCTCACTTTCAATATCACCGTCTCATACGCTCTCAGCTCCAAAGCCCCATCTTCCACACACGGCTCCTCATAATTCCCCAGAATCACCTCAGCATCACGGTTCACCCTGCCGCACGCAAGCCTCTCCGTCTTATGGGAAAAGTTGTGGGCGGCCAGCCACGTCACCCCGTCAAGACTCCTGGTGTAGGCGATCACCGGCCCCTCATCAGGGCAGCACAGCTCAAAATCCCCGTGAACCAGAACCGGATTGTTCTTCCTTAAGGCAATCAGCTTCTGGTAAAACTTAAACACCGAATTTTCATCCTCCATCTGCTGTCTGGCATTGATCGTCACATAGTTCTCATTGACCGGAAGCCAGGGTTCACAGGCGGAAAATCCTCCGTTTGCGCTGTCGTCCCACTGCATGGGCGTCCTGGCGTTGTCGCGGCTGACCGCCTGGGACTCTGCCAGCGCCTCCTCCGGGGAAGCTCCCTCCTCCACCATGGTCTTATAGTAGTTCTTCGTGTCAATATCGTCATAATCATCGATGGAAGGCAGTTTTATATTGGTCATGCCCAGCTCCTCCCCCTGGTACACAAAAGGCGTCCCGGGCAGTGTGTGGAGATAGCATCCCAGCATCTTGGCCGACTCCAGCCAGTACTCCTTATCGCTGCCGTAGAGGGAAACCTGCCGCGGTTTGTCGTGGTTGCTCAGGAACCTGGCCCACCAGCCGTCATCCCTGAGAGCCTCATAGTGTTCCCTCACCTCCCTCTTAAACCGCTCCGGCGACCAGGTCTTGATCTCAACAATGGGCGGAACAAAGCCGATAGCCATGTCAAACTCTCCTCTGGAGGCGCTGGTGTAATCCACCGCATCCTGAAGGTTCCGGATGTTTACCTCCCCAACGGTCATCAGATTGTCCGGCCTTGTGGTTTTTGCCACCATCTCCTGGATGTATCTGTGAGTCCCCTCCAGGTTGGCGCAGGAGGTTGTCCCGAAGGGCTCCGACATATCCGCCCTCCCGTCCATCCCCTTGTCCAGATAGCTGATGGCATCCACCCGATAGCCATCCACGCCCTTGTCGTTCCAGAAGCGGATAATGTCAAAAATCTTCTCTCTGGCCTCCTCATTGTCCCAGTTCAGATCTGGCTGCTCTTTGGCAAAGAAGTGAAGGTAATATTGCCCTCTCTCCGGCACATACTCCCAGGCGCCGCCGCCGAACACGGACAGCCATCCGTTGGGCGCGCCGCCGTCCTTATCCGGATCCCGCCAGATGTAGTAGTCGCTGAACGCGTTATCCCTGGACTTTCGCGACTCCACGAACCAACGGTGCGCATCGGAGCTGTGATTCAGCACCAGATCCATAATAACGGCGATCCCCCGGGCATGGGCCCCGTCCCGAAACGCCTCCCAGTCCTCCATGGTGCCGAACTCCTCCATGATGCTGAAATAGTCAGAGATATCGTACCCGTTGTCCACATTGGGCGACGCATACACCGGCGACATCCACACAGCCGTGACCCCCAGCTCCTTCAGATAATCCAGCTTTTCGGTCATGCCCCTCAGATCCCCGATACCGTCTCCGTTTCCGTCCTTAAAACTTCTGGGATAAATCTGATAGATTACCAGTTCCTTGTACCAGTCCTTCTCATGTCTCATTCTGCTGCCCTCCAACTTTCTCTTTTTGTCTATCACTTTCACTTTCGTCCTGCTCCCGAACACCGTCTCTTCCACGTCACACTCCGCTTCCACGCCCGGAAGCCACCCCCCTCCGCTCCCGCAGCCGTCTCATCCCCGACTCTCAAGCAGCACTTCAACCGCCTGGGCAAAGCCGTCCTCCGTGTTGGCCCCTGTGATCACATGGGCCGCCTCCTTTAAGTAATCTCCGCCGTTGCCCATGGCCACGCTCCACCCCAGCGGAAGCGAAAGCATCGTCCTGTCGTTGTCCCCGTCGCCAAAGGCCATAATCTCATCAAGTCTCAGTCCCGCCAGCCTGGCGTACTCCTCAATCCCGGCCCCCTTGCTGGCCTTTTCATGGGTGATCTCCCAGTTAGTGGGAAAAGACGCCGCCACGCACACGCCGCCCACACCGGCAAGAGGCTCCCTTATCTCCTGAATCAGCCGGGTATCCTCGCTGAGAGTCACAGCCTTAAAACACTTCCGGTCCCTTTCCAGAAATTCCTCCCTGCTCACCCGGCGATACGCCTGGAACAGAGCCTCCTCCTGCGCGGCGCTTCTCTCCTCCCCGGAAAAAATACGGGTTCTGAAAAAATGCCTGAAAATCTCTTCCTCCGCGAAAATATATTCGCCCTCACCTGTAACCATCTGCACGATAAGCCTGTCCCTCCAGGGCTCCACCGCCTTCAGAATCTCCCCCAGCTTCTCCCGCGCCAGCACATACTCCCGCTTCACAGCCCCGCCGGCGTCCAGAATCGCGGCGCCGTTCATGGCTATCATGCCGCAGGAAATGCCCGCCGCCGAAAGGGGAGCACAGGCCTCCTGAACACTTCGCCCCGTACAGACCACAAACTTTATTCCCGCCTGCAAAAGCCTTCTGACAGCCCGGCCGTTTCTCTCACTGACCATCCCTTTTCCGTCCAGAAAGGAACCGTCCATGTCGCTGACCACGGCACGGATTTTTTGATTCCTGTCCCTGCTTTGCGCTATACACTCCAGACTCTTTACTCCCGTCATCCCGCTCTCCTTCTCTCCTTCTTTCCTCGCACGCTTCCATCCGAACCGCTCTTTAGCCGCCGCGAAACAATCCCGCCGCAAAAATTGACAGCAAAAGACTCTCTCCTTTGCTGTCAAGTATATCAATAGCCTTCTTTCTTCAGCTCATTGGCCTCCATCATCTTAAAGAACGGATAGTAGAACACGGTCATCAAAACCACATTGAGCACGGCCATCACAGCTGCTTTCCAGTCCAGCGTCAAAAGAAACGCCTGGAAGCCCGGAGGCAGGAATCCCGGAGACTCCCACAGCGGAAGCCCCACCAGTCCGGAGGACATGGCCAGATAGTTGAGTCCCGCTATAACCACAGGCCCCACCACAAAGGGTATCATCAAAAAAGGATTCATAATCAGGGGCACGCCGAAGATAATCGGCTCATTTACCCCAAACAGAGACGGCACAAAACCCAGCCTTCCAATGCTCCTTAAAGACTTGGCCTTTGACATCATCATGAGAATCACCAGCCCAAGGGTCATGCCGGAGCCGCTCACCTGCAAAAACCCGTAGTAGAACCCGAAGGTAAACACATGGGTCGGAGCCTGGGAAGCCGCAACCGCCGCCGCGTTGGCGGACGCATTGGCGATGGCAAAGGGCGCCCACACGCTGGATGTGATGGCCGCGCCGTGGAGCCCGAACACCCAGAGGATCTGGGTGATAAAGATGATAATCATTACGGCAGGCAGGGAGTCCATGGAACTGATGGCCGGAGCCAGAATGTTCATAATCACCTGCGGGAACACCGTATCGCCGCAGAGGGTCGCCACCCCAACCGCCGCGATAACCTCTATCACCAGCGGAATCAGAATCGAAAAGCTGTCAGCCACCATGGGGGGAACACTCTCCGGCATCTGGATGGTCAGATGGTTCCTGCTGCAGAACCGCAGAACCTCCACCACGAAAAGACCTGCGATAATCGCCACAAAGAGTCCCTCCGCGCCCAGATAGGATACCACCCAGTTTCCCTCCTCAGAGATGGTCACCGACAGAATCAGGTGAACCACAACCGCCGAAGGCCCCACCAGCACATTCTTTATGCTGTAGCTTTTCGCCAGGGAGTTGGCGATAAACAAGGCCGCGTAAACCGACATGATGTTGGTCGTAAAATAGGTGGGCAGAGTCAGAACGCTGTTGTGGGCGTTGACCCACTCCGATATACCGCCGCCCAGCATGTTGCCGATGCCTGTGGGCACCAGGCAGAAGGAACCGATGATAATGATGGGTACGATTCCCACAATTCCGTCCTTCACCGCCTGAAGATGCTTTTGTCTCTCCAACACCTCAGCAATGGGCATCAGCCACTTCTGAAGCCACTTTTGAAGCTTGTCCATACGTAAAACCCTCCTGTGTATTTTATGTTTCTTGTTACTTTCTTATTTCCCCAATCGCCTCCAGATACCGCTCAAGAGCATCCTGCCAGGAAGGCATGGGCACAAACCCCATCCTTTCAAGCTTCGACTTGTCCATTCGGCTGTTCATGGGTCTTTTAGCCTTCGCCGGGTACATGTCGCTGCTGACAGGGCTCACCTTCACCTCAATGCCCGCCTTCTTAAAAATCTCGCAGGCAAACTCATACCAGCTGCAAAGCCCCTCATTGGTGGCGTGGTAGCGGCCGTACCTGTCCGTCTCCACCATGTCCGTCAGAAGCCTTGCCAGGTCGTAGGTGTAGGTGGGGGAGCCGATCTGGTCGTCCACCACCGTAAGGCTGTCCCGGGTCTTTCCCAGATTCAGCATGGTCTTGATAAAATTCTTCCCGTTGACCCCGAACACCCAGGCAATGCGGACGATAAAGTACTTCTCAAGGGTCTCCACCGCCAGTTCCCCCTCATATTTGGTCTGGCCGTAGACATTGAGAGGCCCCCGCTCATCGTCCGGCTCCCAGGGCCTTGTTCCCTGACCGTTAAACACATAGTCCGTGCTGATATACATAAGCTTGCAGTCCAGTTCCCTGCACGCTCTCACGATGTTCTCCGTGCCAAGGGCATTGACCCGGCGGCACAGCTCTTCATTGTCCTCAGCGGCGTCCACCGCCGTGTAGGCCGCGCAGTGGACCACCGCGTCGGGACCGGCCCCGGATATCACCCGCCTTACGGCCTCCCCGTCGGTGATATCCATCTCCTCGATGTCCACGCCTATGGCTGTATGTCCACGCTTTTCAAGCTCGTTTACCACATCATAGCCCAGCTGGCCTTTTACTCCGGTCACAAATACTCTCATTCCAGTCTCTCCCCGTACATATTCTCAAAATAACTGGTATACTCCCCGGAAATAATATGCTCCCACCACTCCCGGTTATTCAGATACCACTCTATGGTCTGCCGGATGCCTGTGTCAAAGTTGTACTTAGGCTTCCATCCCAGCTCCGTCTCCAGCTTTGTGGGATCGATGGCATACCGCATATCATGGCCCGGCCGGTCCGTGACGAACCGGATCAGGCTCTCCGGCTTTCCGAGAGCCCTGAGAACGGTCTTAACCACCTCCAGATTGGTCCTCTCGTTGTGACCGCCTACATTGTACACCTCTCCCACCCGGCCGCTGTGGATGATCAGGTCAATGGCCTCACAGTGATCCGACACATGAAGCCAGTCCCGGACATTCTCCCCTTTTCCGTACACCGGAAGCTCCTGGTCGGCCAGGGCCCTGCTGATAATAAGCGGAATCAGTTTCTCCGGAAAATGGTAGGGGCCGTAGTTGTTGGAACACCGGGAGATGGTCACCGGAAGCCCGTAGGTCCGATAGTAAGCCAGAACAAACAAATCGGCGCCGGCTTTTGAGGAGCTGTAGGGGCTGGACGTGTGGATCGGCGTCTCCTCCGTGAAGAACAGATCCGGCCTGTCTAAAGGCAGGTCGCCGTACACCTCATCCGTGGACACCTGATGATACCGCTTAACCCCGTACTTTCTGGAGGCGTCCAGAAGCACCCTGGTTCCCATTACGTTGGTCTGCACAAAGATCCCCGGGTCCGTGATGGAGCGGTCCACATGGCTCTCAGCCGCAAAATTCACCACAACGTCAAACTTCTCCTTCTCAAACAGTTCATTGACAAAGGGTTCGTCGGCGATATCGCCTTTGACAAACTTGTAATTAGGCTTGTTCTCCACCGGCTTCAACGTCTCCAGATTCCCCGCGTAGGTCAGAAGATCCAGATTGACGATGTCATAGTCCGGGTATTTATTTACCATATGATGCACAAAATTGCCGCCGATAAATCCGGCTCCGCCTGTCACTAATAATTTCATAATGATGAATCCTCCGTTTTATTTCCGGGCGGTTTTCCAATCCTCCGCCCCGTCCGTCAGTTGTCGATAAATTTCCCCGCCAGAACATCCAGAAGATACTGTCCGTACTGATTCTTCTTCAACGGCTCAATATTCTCCATAAGCTGGTCTTTCGTAATCCAGTGGTTTAAATAGGCAATCTCCTCCAGACACCCGATTTTCCTGTGCTGATGGGATTCCACGGTCCGCACGAAATCCGTGGCATCCGCCAGAGACTCATGGGTTCCCGTGTCCAGCCAGGTAAATCCCTGCCCCAGAAGTTCCACATCCAGCCTGCCGTTCTCCAGGTAAATACGGTTTAAATCCGTGATCTCCAGCTCCCCTCTGGCGGACGGCTTCAGATTTTTGGCGTACTCCACCACCTTGTTGTCATAGAAGTAAAGGCCTGTGACACAGTAATTGGACTTGGGCTTTTCCGGTTTCTCCTCAATGGATATGGCCTTGCCGTCCGTGTCAAACTCCACGATACCGAACCGCTCCGGGTCGTCCACATAGTAGCCGAACACCGTGGCCCCCTCCTGCTTGTTGGCCGCCCGCAGAAGCCTCTTCTTTAAGCCATGGCCGGCAAAGATATTGTCCCCCAGAATCATGGCCACATGGTCGTTCCCGATAAAATCCGCCCCGATGATAAACGCCTGGGCCAGGCCGTCCGGGGAGGGCTGAACCGCATACGTAAGGCTGATGCCGAACTGATGCCCGTCCCCCAGAAGATGCTCAAACCTGGGCGTGTCCTCCGGCGTGGAGATGATCAGGATCTCCCGGATGCCCGCGCTCATCAGCACGGAAAGCGGGTAATAGATCATAGGCTTATCGTAAATGGGAAGCAGCTGTTTCGATGTCACGGTCGTCAGCGGATACAGCCTGGTTCCCGACCCGCCGGCTAAAATAATACCCTTCATAATATGTCCTCCAGTTCTTATGTTTAGACACATTATAAAGGATTACGTTACGTCACTGTCAAGGGGGTTTTTTGAAAATTTTGTAAATTCCCTGTCATCCGGCCCCGGCTTTCCTCCGCACACGGCTGTCCTCTGCCTCTGGCTGTCCTCCGCACACGAAAATCCCCGCCATCTTGGTGATCCGGATTCCCCCTTTCTCCTCAATCTTCCTCTGAAGAAACCGTTTGAACTCCTTCTGCCGGTTGCCCAGTATCTCCCCCTGGTTCCCGTGGCAGGACATGATATACTCCAGCAGCGGTTCCGCCTCGTCTACCAGAAGGTAATCCTCATACATAGCCTTCTCCACCTTCGGGAATATCTTTTCCAGGATTCCCTGCCCGTTTTCCAGCCCGAACAGCTCGTAGAGGGCCACGTCCGACAGGGCGATCCTGGGGTCGAACTCCTGGACCAGCAGGGTAATCTCCCTCATATGTGCCTTCCCGTACGTGCTGCAGCAGAACACGCCGTCCTCTTTCAGCACCCGGCGCACCTCCCCTAAAGCCGCGTAGATATCCTTCACATAGAACAGAACATGGTTGGCAATCACGCAGTCAAACATCCCGTCCCCATAGGAAAGGTTCTGACAGTCCTCCGTCTCAAACACCGGCCCTGTCCGTCCGCTTTTCCTCAGAATCTCCGCCGCGTCCTCCACCATGCCTGAGGATATATCGGTCACATGGATATCCTTTTTCGCAAGGATCTCCGGTTCCACCTGCTGCCACAGCTGTCCGTTTCCGCATCCCACCTCCAGAATCCGCTCCATATGTTCAAAGGGAATCTGCCCTGCAATCCACGCAAACCATGGCACAGGGTTGTGAGAAAATCTCCGGTGCAGCTCAATCCTGGCGTTGATGTTCACGGAAGTCTTGTACTGCTCCACCACGGCATGCTCCATGTTGGTGATGTGAATCAGGTTCAGAATGTCGTTCCAGTCAATGGCCCCGGACATCTCCACCATGCGGGAGGTATTTTCCAGGGTCTGCTCCATCATCTCCAGATGGCGTATCCTCTTGCGTATCAGCTCCTTCTGAAGCTTTAGGGAGTGGGCCATATCCCCCCGGTCGTCGTGGATGGTCAGCGCCATAATCTCCTCCAGGGAAAATCCCAGATACTTTAAAGAGAGGATCTTCTGCAGCCGCCCGAAGTCCTCGTCCGTGTACAGCCGGTATCCCGCCTCACTGACCCTGCTGGGCTTTAAAATCCCCTGCTTGTCATAAAACCGGATCGTGCGTATGGTCACATTGGCCTTCCTGGCAAATTCTCCTGATGTGTAGTAGCCGTCAGTCACTTCCCGTATCCTCCTCACTTATTTCGTCTGACTTCAATTATACACGACAAATACTTGAATCCCAAGCATAATAATTGTTAAAATTGCGTTAATTATCGACATTAAATACGGGACCGGAAGCCGCCTTTGTTACATAATCTGGTTTAATTCAGTTCAATATACTTTGCATAGGAATAAGAAATAATCTCACCTTTTTGGGTTTCCATATATCCCTTCTCTTTATGAGAATAATTGGAAATATCCGCCGATCCAAAACTTACAAATTTATAATATATCCGGTTCAGTACCGCCAGCTCTTCTTTAGAAAGAACATCCTCCGGCATATCTTCCTCCGCAATCACCTGATGCTTTTCATATCCATTATCATAAACCACTTCAATATGGGCAATATGGTCAGCCGCCATTGTTCCAAGAAGAATATCAAAATTCTCAGGTACCGGTCCATATGGCAGGTGTGCGTACCTCGCCCCGGATATTGATATCCCGTTTTCCTTATAGAAGATCATATCTGAGTAATTCAAAAGCTTCATCAGCTTTGTTTTCAGAAGCTCCGTGCTTTTGTGCGCGAAAAAGAGAACCATTGCACAGAACTTGTCATAATCAAAGGCTCTGTATCCGTTTTCCTTTGTAATCTTTACCTTCACATAGAACTGCGTCCCATTGATATCTTTCTCAAATTCCCATATATCTCCCGGGCGGTTCGGATCCAAATCCTGCTTAGGACCTTTATAATAATCACCGACAGTCAGCCCTAAAATCTCATTCTCATATTTTCCTGTGGACAACAGCCTCTTAACCTCGGAAATGAAAGCCGCAATATCCAATGCTCTCGCCTGATTACTCACCCAGCCACCTCCTTGTACTTTATATTATATTCAAAAATTTCTCCTGTCAACAAAAACAGGGTTATATGACCGCATTTTATAACTTGATATTATTCGACTGTCCGCATATAATTATATACTGATATCGCAGGACAAAAAGGAAAGGAGCGGGATAACAAATGAAACAATTATTTTTACTGGAAGATGATATGAGCTTAATCAGCGGGCTTTCCTTTGCTGTAAAAAAGCAGGGGTACGAAATAGATGTTGCCCGTACCGCACTGGAAGCCGATACATTATGGGTAAACGGGAAATACGATTTGGTTATCCTGGACGTATCGCTTCCCGACGGCTCCGGCTTTGATTTCTGCAGGAAGATAAGACAGACTTCAAAAGTGCCGATTATGTTTCTTACTGCTGCTGACGAAGAGACAGACATTATTATGGGGCTTGATATGGGCGGTGATGATTACATGACAAAGCCTTTCAAATTGGCGGTATTCCTGTCAAGGCTTAATGCGCTGATCCGCAGGAGTGAAAATTTCAATACCGACACTACAGAATTGAACTCCAACGATATAACCGTAAGGCTTCTGAAAGGCGAGGTTTATAAACACGGGAAGCCCCTTGACCTGACAGCGAGCGAATATAAATTGTTATGTCTGTTCATGGAAAATCCTGACCACATACTTTCCCCAAAACAGATTTTAGGGAAACTATGGGATTGCGGCGAAAACTATATAGATAACAATTCCCTTACCGTATATGTCCGCAGGCTCCGTACAAAAATCGAGGACAATCCGGGGAAACCGAAACGGATTGTTACGGTTCGCGGCATGGGGTATAAATGGAACACGGCAGATTGAGGCATATGATGAAAATATTAGCGAACCGGAAAATCAAATCTCTTTTTGTCCGTATCCTGTCCTGTATCATGGTTTTTATACTGATTTCAGCGGCATTGGTAATCCTTGATATCCGAAATGCAGCGCATTACATCATCATTTGCGGCGTATGTATGGGGATTGCTGTATTGCTGTTCTGCTATGGATATTTCAAGGAGCAGCATAAAATCATGGAATCCGCCATAGCGCAGATTACAGAATATATATCCGGCACCAAAGACATTATGATTGAGTGCAGCGACGAGGGCGGGCTATACAGGTTATTCCATGAGGTAAATTCTTTAGCGGCTGTCTTGAACGCCCACGCTGAAAATGAAAAAAACGCGAAGAAATTTTTACGCAATACTATATCGGATATTTCACATCAGTTAAAAACGCCCCTTGCCGCCCTTAATATTTACAATGGTCTTATACAGGACGAGGCAAAAGAACTCCCGGCCCTACAGGAGTTTGCCCGGCTCTCCGAACAGGAACTTGACCGTATAGAAACCCTGGTACAGAACCTTTTGAAAATCACAAAACTGGACGCAGGTACGATTGTATTGGAAAAGTCTTTGGAAAAAGTGTCCGAACTTGCAGAGGATATAAAAAAGCATTTCATGTTCCGCGCCGGACAGGAGGGAAAAGAAATCTGCTTATCGGGCGATAAAGAAATCTCCCTTTTATGTGACCGCAGCTGGATAATCGAAGCGATCAGCAACCTTGTAAAAAATGCCCTTGACCACACCGGAAAAGGCGGTGTTATCCGTATCCAGTGGCAGGCGTTCGCTTCTATTGTGCAGATAACCGTAAAGGATAACGGAAGCGGCATACACCCGGAGGATTTGTATCATATTTTCAAGCGGTTTTACCGCAGCCGTTTTTCCAAAGACACACAGGGTATCGGGCTTGGCCTGCCGCTTACAAAAGCGATTGTGGAAGCTCATAACGGGACGATTGAAGTTGACAGCATATTAGGCACAGGAACCTCTTTCATAATAAATTTTCCGAACCCTACAAAATTGTAGGCTGATTGTAAGATTGGTGTAGGATTTCTTTGTTATATTGGGACTATCAAAACATAAAAGAGGGGTTTGCACATGAACTTATTAGAAATCAGCAATATCTGTAAAACATACGGAAGCGGCGAAACTGCCGTACACGCATTAAAAAACGTTAGCTTTTCCGTTTCAAAGGGCGAGTATGTGGCTGTCATCGGAGAATCCGGCTCCGGAAAAAGTACGCTGCTCAACATGATAGGCGCCCTTGACACGCCTACGTCCGGCAGGATAACCATCGGCGGCATGGATATTTTTTCCATGGATGACCGCAGACTGACCGTTTTCCGTCGAAGAAATATCGGCTTTATTTTTCAATCGTTCAACCTCATTCCCGAACTGACAGTTGAGCAGAATATCATGTTTCCGGTGCTGCTTGATTATCAAAAGCCCGATAAAAAGTATCTGGAAGAACTGCTTACGGTTCTTAATCTGAAAGAACGGCGCAACCACCTGCCCAGCCAGTTATCCGGCGGGCAGCAGCAGCGCGCGGCAATCGGACGCGCCCTTATCACGCGCCCGTCCTTAATCCTTGCCGACGAGCCGACTGGAAACCTTGACACACAGAACAGCAGCGAAGTTATCACTCTGTTAAAAGAAGCGTCAAAGAAGTATGAGCAGACCATTATTATGATTACCCATGCCAGGAATCTTGCACAGACCGCGGACCATGTATTACAGGTGTCGGACGGTGTGCTCACCGATTTGGGGAGGTGCCGCGAATGAAAAGCTATTTAAGTCTTATCCCTATTTCTGCAAAGGTACACAGACGGCAGAACAAAATGACGCTTCTATGTATTATTTTTGCTGTCTTTTTAGTGACTGCTGTTTTCAGTATGGCAGAGATGGGAATCAGAATGGAACAGACAAGATTGCTAAATAAACATGGCGATCTGACGTTTCAAGAGGTAATGAACAGTACGACGGGACAAACACTTTGCATAACTGCCGTAATATTCTTCGTGCTAATATTGACAGCAGGCGTACTGATGATTTCAAGCAGCATCAACAGTAATGTGACACAAAGGACAAAATTTTTTGGAATGATGCGCTGTATCGGAATGAGCAAACAGCAGATTATTCATTTTGTAAAATTGGAAGCCTTAAACTGGTGCAAAACGGCAATCCCCATAGGCATTTTGCTCGGGATTATTGTTACATGGGGGTTATGTGCGATTTTACGATTTCTTGTCAGTGAAGAATTTTCTGACATTCCTCTCTTTGGAATTAGTATGGTCGGTATTATCAGCGGAGTAATCGTAGGTATTGTTACCGTGCTGATTGCCGCCGGAGCTCCGGCAAAGCGGGCGTCAAAAGTCTCTCCCGTTAAGGCGGCTTCCGGAAATTCGGAAAATGCGGAAAATATGAATCATGCAGTGAACATAAACCTGTTCAAAATCGAAACGGCTTTGGGTATTCATCATGCAGTATCCGCAAAGAAAACATTGCTGCTTATGACAGGCTCATTTGCTCTCACCATTATCCTTTTCCTGAGTTTTTCCGTTTTAATAACATTTGTCGGTTATATCATGCCCCAGTCTGCCGCCGCTTCAGATGTAACGATTTCAGACATTGATAATTCAAACGGAATAGATCATGCTTTTCTTAATATCATCAGTAAAATGGACGGGGTAAAACGCGTTTTTGGACGCCGCGGTATTTTCGACATTCCCGCGCATCTCGACTCAAATGCAGTTGAAATTGATATGGTTTCTTATGATGATTTTGATTTGGACTGTCTTGTGAAAGACGATATGCTGAAAAAAGGCAGCGACATTTCAAAGGTGTATGGAAACAGTAATTATGTACTTGCAGCATGGGACAAAGAAAGCACATTAGAAATTGGCGATAAAATATATGTTGGTTATGAAGAACTTGAAATTGCAGGGTTACTGAAATACGACCCGTTCAGCAGTGACGGTCTTACAAACGGAGAAATAACACTTATTACTTCCGGCGATACCTTTATCCGCTTAACAGGAGCAGCGGATTATTTGCTCCTTCTGATACAGACGACAGGTGATGCGACAGACGAGGACATAACAGCAATCCGGAACATCTTAGATCAGAACTGCACCTTAAACGATTTACGCGGTCAACGGACTTCCGGCACTTATACTGCATTTATATTCTGTATCTACGCATTTTTATCAATCATCACATTAGTAACGGTACTGAATATCGTAAACAGTATTTCTATGAGTGTATCCTCAAAAATCAAGACATACGGGGCAATGCGGGCAGTAGGAATGGACCAGCGCCAGATAAGTAAAATGATTGCTGCCGAAGCATTTACCTATGCTGTGTCCGGAGGTATTGTCGGCAGTACAGCCGGGCTGATAATTTACAGGCTGCTGTACAATGTTCTTATAGGCAGTCATTTTAGTTATGCAATTTGGAGTTTGCCAACAATTCCTTTGCTGATCATTTTGCTGTTTGTTTGTATGGCAGCTATTACAGCCGCTTATATTCCGGCAAAACAGATTCACAGCATGGCAATCACCGCAGCAATTAATGAATTATAATTGCGGTTCATACCTGGTATCATCCGTTTAAAAAGCGGCTCCGCCCCGGAACCGCTTTCCTTTCCCTCACTTAAGCCAATTATGCTTTTCCCTCCAGAATCCGAACTTCCAGCCCGTACTCCTTTCTCTCTCCGGCATCAAGCTTCTGCACATAGTGCTTGTGCATAAACTCATCATCCTCATCCGACCGGATAGCGGAACCGTTCCAGGGCTCGATGCACAAAAACGGCGCCTCCTGTCCTGTGGGAGTCCAGAATGCAATCGTCGCAAAATCTCCGAATGCAACCTCCACGCCCCTCTTCGTCCTTCCATGAACAAGGGAAACTTTTTGGGACTTAAGATTCTCAAAATAGATGGCATCGCTGTCAAACAGCTCATATTTCAGAGGCAGCACCGCCGTATCCGCCATATGATACCCCTTGCTCTCTGCGTCAAACTCCAATCTCTTTAAATCATAGACCATGGCACAGCAGTTTTCCTTATGCTCGAATTCCAGGCAGTAATCCTCAAAATGCTCCCCGTCTTCCATAGGACAGTTAAAAGCGGGATGGGCTCCCAGACAGTAATACATAGTCTTTTCGCCATGATTCTCCACACGATAGTTTATCAGAATCCCCTCATCCGTCAGCTGATATTCCATGACAAGGCAGAAATCATAGGGAAACACTGCCCTGGTTTCCTCCGCAGCCTTCAGCACCAGGGATACTTTATTCTCGGACTTTGTCTCCACGGCAAATTCCATATCCCGTGCAAATCCATGCTTGGAAAGCTCGTACCACTGTCCGTCAAATATGGTTCTGCCGCAGCGGCTGTTGCCGATAGCCGGGAACAGCACCGGGGAACTTTTTGCCCAAAACCTGGGGTCCCGCTGCCATATGTATTCCTTTTTGTTCCTGTCCTTTAAAGACTGAAGTTCGGCTCCCACAGTTTCGATGACGGCTGATACAGAATCGTTTTTCAGTGAAATCAACATCGTATTTCCCTCTCCTTTTCTCGAAGTTAATATATTGATTGTACCTGAAAAATGCATGAAAATCAATTTAAAGTTCCGCAATATCCTGTCCCCCAAAAAAGATCCGAAAAAAATCCCCTTCCCCCTCTTGACATTTCCCGAATCAGGAGTATAATTTTGATTGTAAATATTCCTTGATAGCTCAGTCGGTAGAGCATGCGGCTGTTAACCGCAGTGTCGTTGGTTCGAGTCCAACTCAGGGAGTTTGGAATAGAATAGTCCAATAGAAAAACCTGTGAACGTGGTCGTTTACAGGTTTTTGTATATTTCAGCTTCCTTGGCAGGTTCTAATTCATAGGATGGGTGATACAATCCCGTAGGCGGATAAAATTTATCACCTATGTAAATGAACCCCAATTTATTTAGGGAGTTTTCCGGGCTGATTTCCTACCTCTTGGATATACGGCACAGGCAATCAAAAAAGTATACACTTGAGATAGTTCATCGATGGACAAGCCCCTTGAAAACCGAATGACCGTCTGAAAAGGAATACC
>JAAWHK010000043.1 GCA_022795805.1 Hungatella sp.
TGAGTGACTTGTCGCGAAGAGGCGACACAAATCTCACATCTGCGTCTGCCCACATCGACCTTCTCTAAGGTATTATGTCCGGCCTTATGAAATTTTATATAAGGACGGGCAGGTGAAGATTTACAGCAGGGAAGGCCGGGGGACCGTGATTCAAATGTGGATTCCCAGAGACGGGACAGAGCAGCCGGGGCGGCAGGGAAGGCCGGGCGGATTTTGAATGTTTTTGAGGATTACGGGAGTACAAAGTACGGAGCAATCCGGTATCAGAGGGGGCAAAAGACCTTTTGACGCCAACATCATGGCATTGGGATAGTAAGGAGGGAAAGCGTGTACCGGGTTTTAATTGCGGATGATGAGATGATAGAGAGAACCGTGCTTTTCAGGACGTTGGATAAGAATCTTAAAGGGCAGTGCGAGATTTTTCAGGCGGAAAACGGCAGGAAGGCTCTGGAGATTTATGAGAAAGAACGTATACAGATATTGATTCTGGACATTGAGATGCCGGGAATCAACGGAATTGAGGCGGCGGAGCGGATAAGGGAGAAGGATAAGGAGTGCAGCATCATTTTCCTGACGGCTTTTGATGAGTTTTCCTACGCGAAGAAGGCCATCATGGTCCGGGCGCTGGACTATCTGTTAAAGCCTTATGACGAGCAGGAGCTGATGCTGGTGATGGATGAGGCCATGCGGCAGGCCGACGAACAGGAGCAAAGGAGAGAAGACAGCCTGGGCAGACAGCCTGAAGCCAGAGGCGGACAGCTACGGGCCTGGGAGGAACAGAGTGGGAGGCACGGGGGAGGACAGCCTTCGTATCCCCGGATTCAGGGTGAGGATGAGGAGTCCGGCAATGTGCGGATGGACAGGGTGACAGAGATGATTTTCCGGTATATCCAGGAAAATTACAGGTACGATATATCCATGCAGGATCTGGCGAGATCCATGAACTATTCGGAGGCCTATTTCTGCAAACTGTTTAAACAGTGTTTCAGCAAAAATTTTACGTCGTACCTTACAGAGTACAGGGTGAAGGAGGCGATGCGGATGCTGGAACAGCCTACGGTGAATGTAAAGGATGTGGGAAGAGCCGTGGGATATATGGACTCCAATTATTTTGCCCGGGTGTTTAAGCGGATTACGGGGAAGACGCCTACAGAGTACCGGATGTGCATATTTCAGAGGAAATGATATTAATTTGACGACTGGTTGTGGGAAGTGTATAAAGAGAATATAAAATCTGGACAAAATTGTCCTATGTTTCACAAAAATTTACTGTGGTCATAGGACATTTTTTTTCTTATAATGGATATAGCGTTAAAAATGCGTTAAAAGGCTTTAAGCCGAAGCAAAGTTTAACTATATGAAAGAGGAGGATGTGTATCATGAAAAAGAAATTGATTGTTTCCGTTCTGTGTGCTGCCATGGCAGCAGGAAGCCTGGCAGGGTGCGGGCTGAAGAGCCCGGATGCTCCCACTACGGCGGCTCCGGCGGCAGAAACCACAGCTGCGGCAGAGGAAGGGGAGACTACGGCAGCTCCGGCCGGCGACAGCGCAGGCGGTTCGGGGGCGTATAACACAGACGATATGCCGGAGATCACACTGGTATATGCGGAGGTTAACCCGTTAGATACGATCGTAGGCCAGATGGCGACAGATTTTAAGACAAAGGTAGAGGAACTTTCCAACGGCAAGATCACCATCGACGTGCAGGCCAGCGGTGTTCTCGGTTCTGAGAACGACGTTCTGGATACCATGCTTGGCGGCGGCGGAACCATTCACATGTCCCGTATCTCCGCATTTGCTCTGACCAGTTACGGCGGAGAGAAATCCATGCTTCTGTCCCTGCCATATACATTTGTAAACCGCAACCATTTCTGGAATTTTGCCACAAGCCCTTTGGCGGAGGAGTTTTTGCTTGAGTCCCAGGAGAACGGTTCCGGTGTCAGAGGACTGTACTACGGAGAAGAGGGCTTCCGTCATTTCTTCACCGTAAAGGACATTGCGGGCATTGACGATCTGAAGGGCATGAAGCTGCGTGTGTCCAATGACCCGGTTATGAACGGTCTGGTGGAAGGTCTTGGCGCTTCCCCGACAGTTGTTTCCTTCAATGAACTGTATTCCGCTCTGCAGACCGGTGTTGTGGACGGAGCCGAGCAGCCGATCGCAAACTATAAGTCCAACGCATTTCCGGAGGTTGCCCCGACCCTGATTCTGGACGGACATACCCTGGGCGCCGTGCAGGTTATTATCACGGACGATGCGTGGGAGCAGCTGACCGTTGATCAGCAGGGCATCATCATGGAAGCCGGAAAATATGCCTCCGAGCAGAACAGAGCCAACTCTGAGAAGAAGGAGAATGAGGTTCTGGAGCAGCTTAAGAGCGAGGGCGTTAATGTTGTCGAGGTAGCCGACATTGCTCCGTGGCAGGAGGCAACGAAGAAGGTTATTGAGGACAACACCAAGGGCCACGAGGATCTGTATCAGCAGATTCTGGATCTTCAGTAATATCGGATTCTTTTAAGGAATAAAAGTGGGCACAGAGGGGTCACACGCCTCTGTGCCTTTTATAAACCGGAGAGGTTTCAGCAGGCTTTTTCCGGTTTCAATAAGGAGGGGTTTGTGTATGCCAGAGATTTTTAAAACCATTGACAAGATAAAACCGGCATATGATTTTACATACAAGGCCGTTATGGTTATCTGTAAGCTGCTTTTGATTGTCGACATTATCATTACCACCATGTCGGTTATCGGACGCTATGTGCCGTTTGTTCCGGACCCGGCGTGGAGTGAAGAGGTGGTTTTGACCTGTATGTCCTACATGGCGGTGCTCTCCGCGGCTCTTGCCATCCGCAGAGGGGCTCATATCCGTATGACTGCCCTTGACACTTATCTTCCAAAGGGGCTGGTAAAGTTTCTTGACATCCTGGCGGACGCGGCGGTTTTGGCTCTTTCACTGATTATGATTGTGGTGGGCTGGAAGTATGCCACAGGACTGGGGGCAAAAGGAAGCTATGTGAGTATGCCCGGTGTGTCCAGGTTCTGGATGTATTTCCCGGTTCCCCTGGCAGGTGTTGCCATGCTGATTTTTGAGGTGGAGGCGGTCTATAATCATGTAAAGGGATTCTTTGTGAAGGAGGAGGCATAAGTATGAGTGTGGATACAATGGCGATTGCCATTTTGCTCGGTAGTTTCTTTGTGATGGTATTTCTGCGGTTTCCCATTGCCTATGCGGTTGCCCTTTCATCGGTTTTCTGTCTTTTGGCACAGGGACTGCCTCTGACGACAGTCTGTCAGCAGATGGTAAAGGGCATCAGCTCCTTCAGTCTGATGGCGGTTCCGTTCTTTATCACCATGGGATGCCTCATGGGTTCCGGCGGCATCTCCGAAAAGCTTATCGCTCTGGCCAACGCATGTGTGGGATGGATGCGGGGCGGCATGGCCATGGTGAATATCGTGGCATCCTATTTCTTTGGCGGTATCTCCGGCTCCGCGTCGGCGGATACGGCTTCCCTGGGTTCCATCCTGATCCCCATGATGGTGGACCAGGGGTATGACGATGATTTCTCCACGGCGGTTACCATTACATCCTCTTGTGAGGGGCTTCTGGTTCCGCCCAGCCACAACATGGTTATCTACGCGACCACAGCCGGCGGCATCTCCGTGGGAAGCCTGTTTTTGGCAGGGTATGTGCCCGGTGCGCTCCTGGCGGCTTCCCTGATGATCGGGTCTTATATTATTTCCGTGAAGCGGAATTATCCCAAGGGTGAGAAGTTCAGTGTCGGGAATCTGTGCAGACAGCTGAGCGTGTCTTTCTGGGCGCTGGCAGCGGTTCTTATTGTTGTGTTCGGCGTTGTGTTCGGGTGGTTTACGGCCACGGAGTCCGCGGCTGTTGCGGTTATCTACAGCCTGTTCGTCAGCGTGTTTATCTATAAGGGGCTGGACT
Source organism: Hungatella sp. (assembly GCA_022795805.1). GTDB lineage: Bacteria > Bacillota > Clostridia > Lachnospirales > Lachnospiraceae > UBA3402. Next base: position 3,940 of record JAAWHK010000043.1, read on the forward strand.
GGAAAGGTGTGTGGAGAGTTCTGGGAGACTGCGTGGATACGCTGTCCATCGTAATGATCCTCATCGCTACGTCCAGTATCTTCGGCTACTGCCTTACCAGGCTTCACGTGCCGGATCTGGCAGCCAATGCCATCACCGGGCTGACCAGGAACCCCATTCTTCTGGCGCTGATGCTGAATCTGATTCTGCTGGTGCTGGGCTGCATCATGGATATGGCTCCCATTATCCTGATCGCCACTCCGATTTTGCTGCCCATAGCCACGTCCATCGGACTTGACCCCATCCAGTTCGGTATTATGGTTGTGTTAAACTGCGGTATCGGACTTTTGACTCCGCCTGTAGGCGCGGTGCTGTTTATCGGGTCGGCCGTGGCGAAGGTGCCTATGGAGAAGGTGGTAAAGGCTACATTGCCGTTCTATGTGTGTATGATTATTACGCTGCTTCTGATTACCTTTGTTCCGGGAATCAGTTTGTGGCTGCCGCAGTTGCTGGCAAAATGATATTGTGATAAGATAGGAGGACAGGGTCAGCGGACTCTGTCCTCTTACTTTTTGCGGAAAACAGGACGGATGAGAGAGGTTAACGGACAAAAGGCCGGCGCGCAGGGGCCGGTCAGGAAATGGAAAAGGAGATGGCGGGGATTTTGGCGTACATGAAAAGAAAAACCATGCTGGGTCTGATGCTGTCAGCGGTGATGATGGCCGGGACCGGGGGATGCGGGGCGGGAAAGTACGGCGGCGGGGACTGTGATGCGCCGGAGTTCGTACTGACCTATGCGGAGAACCAGCCGGAGGACTATCCCACCACCCAGGGGGCTTATCGGTTTGCTCAGCTGGTGTATGAGAGGACCGGAGGGAAGGTGGAGATTCAGGTAAGTCCAGGCGGTGTTCTGGGTGATGAGCAGAGCACCATAGAGCAGATGCAGTTTGGGGGTATCGATTTTGCCAGAGTATCTTTATCGTCCCTCTCCGACTTTATCCCCAAGATGAACGTGCTGCAGATGCCCTATCTGTACACGGATGCCGACCATATGTGGCAGGTATTGGAAGGGGAGATTGGGGATGAGTTTCTGGATTCCCTGGACGGGTTCGGACTGGTGGCCCTGTCCTGGTATGACGCGGGGGCCAGGAATTTCTACAGCGCCAAGAAACCGGTGGAGAGGCTGGAGGACGTGAAGGGAATGCGGGTCCGGGTCCAGGAGTCGGAGCTTATGAAGGCGGTGGTGGAGGCTCTGGGGGCGTCGGCGGTTCCCATGCCCTATGACGAGGTGTATTCGGCACTGGAGACCGGAAGCATCGACGCAGCGGAGAATAACTGGCCGTCCTACGATTCCATGAGGCATTATGAGGTGGCACCGTATTATACGGTGGATGAGCACACCCGGGTGCCGGAGATGCAGCTGGTGTCGGAAGCTACCTGGAAAAAGCTTCCTTCGGAGTACCATGAGATTATCAGAGAGTGCGCCAGGGAGTCGGCAGTCTATGAGAGGAGGCTTTGGGAGGAGCGGATTCATGAGGCAGAGGAGCGGGTGAGAAAGGCAGGCTGCCAGGTAGCAGAGCTTTCCGCCCGGGAGAAGGACAGATTTCGTGAGGCCATGCTGTCTATCTACGGGGAGTACTGCGGCGAATATATGGATATTATTGAAGAGATTATCGCAGTCGGGAGATAGAAGGAAGGCGGGGCGGACTAAAGGGTTCCGTTTCAAAATCATAAAAAATCTTTTAAAAACTTGTATTTATTTAAAAACAGCAGTATAATACAGTTCGCAATATTTTAGTTTATACTTTTTTAATAAATGAAAGGGGATGTCTATGTATCTGTTATTTTTGGCAGTGTGGCTGATCTTAAACGGTAAGGTGACAGCGGAAATCCTCCTGTTTGGTATCGTGATTTCGGCGGTGCTGTTTGCGTTTACCTGCAGATTTTTGGATTACAGCCTGCACAAGGAGATTCTGCTGCTTCGTCTGATGCCCTTTTTCATCAGGTATTTTTGGGTGCTGGTGAAGGAGATTTTTAAGGCCAATATCAGTGTCTTGAAGCTCATCTTCTCCCCGGAGCTGCAGCCGGAGCCGGGGGTTGTGTATTTTGACACGGACTTCAAGACCCAAACGGCGAAGATGCTGCTGGCCAACTCCATCACGCTGACTCCGGGAACCATCACGGTGTCTGTGGAGGGGAACAGGTTCTGTGTTCATTGTCTGGACCAGGAGCTGGCGGACGGCGTTGAGAATTCGGTGTTTGTGGAATTACTGAAAGAAATGGAGGCGGCGGAAGCGAAATGGAGCTGATACAGCAGGCTTACAATGGTATGATGACAGCCGTGATCGTGATTCTGGCCGGGCTGATTGTCCTGAGCATTATCCGCTCTATACTGGGACCGGGGATTTCAGACCGGATTATCGCAGTGAATATGATCGGAACCATGGTTATTATGATAACCGCTGTTTTTTCTGTGCTTCTTAATGAAAATTATCTGGCAGATGTGTGCCTGATCTATGCCATGATCAGTTTTCTGGGAGTGGTGGTGCTGTGCAAGGTGTACACAGGCGTGTACCTGCAGCGAAAGCACATGAAGGCGGACCTGACGGCGATTGAGGATAATTTGAAGAAACAGGAGGAAGAGGAGGAGACGCAGATATGACGGGGGCTTGGATTCGGTTTGGGATTTCTGCGGGATGTATGGTTCTGGGCCTTGTGTTCATGGTGTCGGCGGTGTTTGGGGTGAACCGGTTTAAGCATGCGCTGAACCGGATGCATGCGGCGGCCCTTGGAGATACCCTGGGGATTTTGTTTGTGATTTTAGGTCTTATTATAATTCGCGGCTTTTCTATGGATTCACTTAAGCTGTCCATGGTGATCATGTTTTTCTGGATAGCGTCTCCGGTATCGGGGCACATGATCAGCCGTCTGGAGGCTATGACGGACGAGCGGTTAGGGGAGATCACGGTGCTGGAGAAAAACAACGGCATTCTTGTGGATATGCCTGATGAGGCCAGGGAGGATGTGAAGACTCCCGCAAAGAAAAAGAAGGCAAAAAGGGGAGGAAAGGACAGATGAAGCTGTTTGAGAGTGTTCTTTTACTGAGTCTGATCGTGTGTGCCATGTCCGTGGCATTTACAAAAGATTTGCTGACCTCAATTATCATTTTTATGTCGTACAGTCTCATTATGTGTATTATCTGGATGATTCTTCAATCGCCGGATCTGGCCATCACGGAGGCGGCAGTCGGCGCGGGAGTCACCAGTATTCTGTTTTTCCTGACCTTAAAGAAGATCAGGGCGATCCGAAAGGAGGATGGCAGTGAGCAGGAAGAGGGATAATTATGAGACCAGCCGGTGGAAGAAGTTCAGGAGCTGGGTGGACGGGGAGACGGATCCTCTGGAGCACGGCATGGAGGCACATGTGGCGGTCCCCAGGAAAGAGGGGATGTTTGACAGCCCGGATCATGAGAAGGCTGTCAGGGAGGAATTGGCCAGGCTCTATGGGGACAGTGATAAAACGGCCATCTTAAGGGCCAGGGGAATCCGGTATTTTCAGAGATTCTACAAGATTATGTCAGTGGTTCTGTGCCTGGGGATTATCCTGGTGCTTCTGTGGACCGTGGCGTCTCTGCCCGTCACAGGCGTCGCCAGCAACCCGGACAATAACGAGGTGGCTGCTCGGTACATCGAGAGAGGGCTTCAGGAGACGGGAGCCGTTAATATTGTCACAGGCATGATCCTGGATTACCGTGCTTTTGATACGTTCGGAGAATCCTGCGTGCTGTTTATTGGTTCCTGCTGTGTTCTGGTGCTTCTCAGGCTGGACGGGAACAGCAAAAACGAGAATATCAGGAAAATGATTGCGGAGAGCAACGACAGGCATTTTGAGCCGAAGAATGACATTATTCTTCAGAAATGTGCTTGCGTGCTGGTGCCGATTATCATGATATTCGGAATCTATATTGTACTCAACGGCCATCTGTCGCCGGGCGGCGGTTTTTCCGGGGGAGCGGTTCTGGGTTCCGGACTGATTTTGTATCTGAACGCCTTTGGCTACGAGAAAATGGGAAAGATGTTTACGGAGAAGCTGTACAGGCGGACGACTCTGTGCGCATTGACGTTTTACTGCCTGGCAAAGAGTTATTCCTTCTTTACGGGAGCCAACCATCTGGAAAGCGGAATCCCTCTGGGGACTCCGGGGGCCATCTTAAGCAGCGGTCTTATACTGCCTTTAAATATCTGTGTGGGCCTGGTGGTGGCCTGTACGATGTATGCGTTTTACACCCTGTTCAGGAAAGGGGGTATGTAATGCCATGGATATGAGTCTGATACAGCATCTGGTGTTAAACATAGAGGAGACGGTGTCCATTATCCTGTTCGGTGTAGGGTTTACCATACTTTTGCTGCACCGAAACCTGATTAAAAAAATTATGGGAATGAATATCATGGATACGGCCACATACCTGTTTCTGGCATCCAAGGGATACATTACCGGGCGGGCGGTCCCCATTGTGGTGGACGGCATCCAGGATGTGGAGGCCTACATTAACCCGGTGCCCAGCGGTCTGGTGCTTACGGGCATCGTGGTGTCGGTGAGTACCACGGCGCTGATGCTGGCCCTGACCATCCGGCTGTATGAGCGGTACCATTCCCTGGATTTGGATGAGATTCTGATTTTGGCCAAGGAGGAGGAGCAGACATGAGTTTTGTGCAGAATTTCCCCTTTTTCTCCATTATTCTTGCCATGTTTTCCGGTATCGTGTCCTCCGTGCTAAGCGGGAAGAAGGCCAGGAATCTGAGCCTTATTATGATCGGAGTGACCACGGTTTTGTCCGCGGTGACACTGGCTTTCTGTCTTGGGACAGGAGAGAGCTATACCTACATGATGGGACATTTTCCGGCGCCATGGGGCAATGAGATCCGGGCGGGAGTCCTGGAGGGCGTGACGGCGGTGCTGTTCGGCGTGGTCATGTTCCTGTCTGTTGCGGGCGGAATGACTCACACGGCGGAGGATGTGGATGAAAATAAGTTAAACCTGTTTTATATTATGATTGATTTGATGTTAAGCTCCCTTCTGGCTCTGGTATACACCAACGACCTGTTCACGGCTTACGTGTTTGTGGAGATTAACACCATCGCAGGATGCGGCCTGATTATGATCCGGCAGAAGGGGCGGAGCATGACGGCAGCCATACGCTATATGATCATGAGCCAGCTGGGGTCCGGTCTTTTCCTCATCGGTCTCAGTATTCTGTATGATGTGACAGGGCATCTGCTCATGAGTCCGGCCAAGGAATCCGTGGAGCTTTTGACTGCTTCGGGAAACTACCGGCTTCCCATGCTGGTGATTATGGCGGTTATCAGCGTGGGTCTCGCCATTAAGAGCGGTCTGTATCCGTTTCATTACTGGATTCCGGACACGTACGGGTATGCTACGCCTACAGGCAGTGCGGTGCTGTCCGGTCTGGTGTCAAAGGGATATATCTTTCTTCTGATCAAGGTTTTTTACCGGGTCATCGGATATGAGAATCTGGTGAGCGCTCAGATGATCAATGTGCTGTATTTGTTCGGTGTGGTGGGCATGGTCATGGGGTCTGTCCACGCGATTCAGGAGACGGATACCAGGCGGATGATTGCCTACTCTTCCGTGGCTCAGATCGGTTATATCTACATGGGAATCGGGCTGGGGACCACGGCGGGCATGGTGGCGGCTGTGTTCCATATTTTTTCCCATTCGGCCACGAAAGCCCTTCTGTTTATCAGCGCCGTGGGACTCTATGAGGTGTCCGGGGACAGGAAGGATTTCGTCAGCCTGCGCGGGGCTGCTTACCGGAACCCTCTGGCGGGGATCGGATTTGCGGTGGGAGCGCTTTCCATGGTGGGATTCCCCATGCTGGCGGGCTTTATCTCCAAGCTTTTGTTTGCGACCTCGGCTCTGGAGAGTTCCCACAAGATGCTGCCCACACTGTTTGTGCTGGCGGTCAGCACGACACTGAACGCCATCTACTTCCTGAGGCTGGTGATCACGCTGTATTCCAGGCGGCGGGAGGGGGATGCGCCCATTCCTGAAAATACGGTTACGAGAAGCACCCGGGGGCTTAAGTTTGCGATTATCTGTTTCATCGGACTGAACCTGGTGCTGGGTATGGCTTCCCAGTCCATTGTCCAGGCCATTACAGACGGACTTGCCATGTTTGATTAAAAGGAGAATAGATTATGGAGGGAAATGTGATTTTACTGCTTCCGGTGGTCTGCCCTGTACTGGCAGGCGTCCTGGTTCTGGCAGGAAAGGTGTTTAGGAAGGACAGGAAAAGCCTGATGGGAGTGTCCCTGGCAGTCCTTGTTCTTGAGGCGGGGCTGACCGCCTGGGCTCTCACATCAGGGGGGAGCCTTCTGGTGTGGAGGCTCACAGAGCAGATGGATATCAGTTTTCATGTGGATGAGATCAGCCGGCTGTTTGCGGCGCTGACGGCGGCGGTCTGGCTGCTGGTGGGAATCTATTCGGTGGCTTACATGTCCCATGAGGAGGAGGAACACCGGTTTTTCGGGTACTACCTGATCGTTGCAGGGGTTCTTATGGGATTGAATTTTTCGGCGAATCTGATTACTATGTATGTATTTTTTGAGCTGATGACTCTCACCTCTCTGCCCCTGGTGCTCCATGAGCGCAGCAGGGCGGCGGTGATGGCAGGGCTCAAGTACCTGTTTTATTCGGTGGCCGGCGCGTTTCTGGCCCTGTTTGGTATCTTTTTCGTAGCGGGGACGGCTGACACTCTGATTTTTGCGGCGGGAGGGGTTCTAAACGACTCTATGATCGCGGGGAAAGAGGGGCTTCTGCTGGCTTCCGCGCTGTGCATGATCGTGGGATTCGGCGCAAAGGCAGGTATGCTTCCCCTTCACGGGTGGCTGCCTACGGCCCATCCTGTGGCTCCGGCTTGTGCCAGCGCCGTGCTGTCCGGCCTGATCACCAAGGCGGGTGTTCTGGCGGTTATCCGCGTGGTCTATTTTATCGTCGGGCCTGACAGGCTGCGTGGGACGTGGGTGCAGAATACGTGGATTCTTCTGGCCCTTATGACAGTGTTTATGGGCTCCATGCTGGCTTACAAGGAGCCGGTGCTGAAGAAACGTCTGGCCTACTCCACGGTGAGCCAGGTCAGCTATGTGATGTTCGGCTTAAGCCTTTTAAGTCCCGTGGGACTTGTGGGGGCCCTGAGCCATGTGGTGTTCCACTCCGTGATCAAACACACCCTGTTTCTTGTGGCGGGAGCCATTATCGTGACTACGGGATGGACCAGGGTGGAGCAGATGAGAGGGCTGGGAAGAGTGATGCCTGTGACCCTTGGCTGCTACACGGCGGCATCTCTGGCGCTTATCGGTATTCCGCCGTTCTCCGGATTTGTGAGCAAATGGTATCTGGCCACGGGGGCTCTTTCTTCCGGGACAGGGCTCTGGGCCTGGGCAGGACCGGCGGTGCTTCTTGTCAGCGCTCTTCTGACAGCCGGGTATCTGCTTCCCCTCACCATACAGGGATTTTTCCCGGGCCATGATTTTAAGAGCGAGGAGATCGAGAAGCGGAAGCTGGCGGGGAAAGAACCGTCCCTGTGGATGCTTGTACCGATAGGGATTCTGGCGGCGGGCACGCTTCTGTTCGGATGTTTTCCGGATTACTTACTGTCTGTGGTTCAGTCTACAGCAGCGGCTGTGCTTTGATGGAGGGATGACTATGAGCGAAATAATACTGGTTCTGCCAGTGCTCCTTCCTATTGTCAGCGGTCTGGCCATGTTGTTTCACCGGTCAGGGGGAGAGACTGGCTGGACACGAAACCGTGCGTTTCTGACGGCAGGTCTGGTGCTTTTAAACAGCCTGATCGTGGCGGTGATCCTGGCGGGCGGGGTAGACGGTGAGCGCCGTCTGGTGGTGTTCAGACTGTACTCTTCCCTGACCGTGATGTTTAAGCTGGACCGGATGGGAGCGGTGTTTGCGGGCCTGGTGGCGTTTTTGTGGCCCCTGGCTACGCTGTACGCGTTTGAGTATATGGAGCATGAGGAGAGGCGGAATACATTTTTTGCTTTTTACCTTATGACTTACGGGGTAACTATGGGTATTGCGCTGGCAGGGACTCTGGTGACGCTGTATCTGTTCTATGAGATGCTTACGTTTGTCACCCTGCCTCTTGTACTGTTTACCCTTACGCCGGAGGCGGTGCGGGCCAGCCGGGCCTATCTGTACTATTCCATCGGCGGCGCGGCCTTCGCGTTTATCGGGCTGGTGTTTGTGCTGGGGTATTCCTCCATCGAGACCTCTGAGTTTGTGGCCGGGGGAATGCTTGATCTGGCGCGGGCAGGGGAGAACCGAAATATCCTGCTTTTGGCGTACGTGATGGCGTTTTTCGGGTTCGGTGTGAAGGCCGCCCTGTTTCCGTGTTATCGCTGGCTGCCAAAGGCGGCGGTGGCGCCTACGCCTGTGACGGCCCTGCTCCATGCGGTGGCTGTGGTGAAGTCAGGTGCTTTCGCTATTCTGCGGCTGACGTATTTCAGCTTCGGCATCGGCTTTCTTAAGGGAAGCTGGGCGCAGTGGGTGGTGATGACGGCGGCCATGGTGACCATACTTTTCGGGTCCTCCATGGCGGTGAAGGAGGTTCACTGGAAACGGCGTCTGGCTTACTCTACGGTGAGCAACCTGTCGTATATTCTGTTTGGAGCCGCTCTCATGACTCCTTTTGGCCTGGCGGCAGCGCTGAGCCATATGGTGGCTCACGCTTTTATGAAGATCAGTGCGTTTTTCTGTGCCGGCGCGGTGATGCACAAGTCGGGGAAAACCTACATCTACCAGCTGGACGGCATGGGGAGGAAAATGCCCGTGACGTTCGGATGTCTGACCGCGGCAAGCCTGTCCCTGATGGGGATACCGCTGTTTGCAGGGTTTGTCAGCAAGTGGAACCTGGCCCAGGCCGCCCTTGCATGCGGAGATTTGGCCGGAACAACCGGATTGGAGGCGGGGCCCGGAGCCGTGGGACGGTGGCTGCCCTGCGCGGGGGTGGTCGTGATCCTTATTTCGGCTCTGCTGACGGGTATTTACATGATGACCGTGCTGGTGAGAGCATATTTTCCGAAAGCGGCCCAGGCCGCGGAGGCGATGGTTCCGGGCAGCAGCAGAGAGGGAGAGCCGGCAGAACCCGATATGGCGTCGGAGGAGACCAACGGCGGGATTGATGTGACGGACCCCACCTGGAGGATGCTGGTGCCTCTGGTGATATTTACTGTGGTTATTGTGGTTATCGGCGTGCATTCGGCTCCTTTGATGGAGATTCTGATGAGGATTGGAGGTGAGGTGGGACAATGAGCGGATGGGAGATTATGGTACCCGGCATATGCGGAATGGGACTGCATCTGAAAATGGACGGGTTTCGTATGGTGTACACGGCTATCGCGGTTCTGATGTGGGGTGTCGCCGGGGCTTTTTCCAGGGAGTACATGGCTCACTACAAGAACAAATCCAGGTATTACGTGTTTTTTTGGGCCACATTTTTGGCTACGGTGGGCGTGTTTTTGTCGGCGGATCTGTACACCACATTTATCTTTTTTGAAATTATGTCCTTTACCTCCTATGTATGGGTGGCGTTTGACGAGAAAGCGGAGAGCCTGCAGGCGGCTGAAACTTATCTGGCCGTGGCGGTTATCGGCGGCATGGTGATGCTGATGGGGCTGTTTTTGCTTTACGGTGTACTGGGAACTCTTGACATGGATAAGGTGGGGCCTGCGGCTAAAGCGGTTCTGGCGGGCCGGGAGACCTTCGAGAATGGCCGGGCCATTCAGGCGGCAGGCGGATTTGCGTCGCCTAAGGTGCAGCTCTATGTGGCAGGGGGGCTGATGCTCTTTGGCTTTGGGGCCAAGGCGGGATGTTTTCCGCTGCACATCTGGCTGCCAAAGGCGCATCCGGTGGCTCCGGCTCCGGCCAGTGCGCTTCTGTCGGGAATTTTGACCAAAGCAGGCGTGTTCGGCATTATCATTGTTTCCTGTGTCATGTTCGGAAATGACGGCGCCTGGGGGCTGCTTATTGCGGGACTGGGACTGATTACCATGTTTTTGGGAGCGCTTCTGGCTGTGTTTTCCGTGAACTTAAAGAGGACGCTGGCCTGTTCTTCGGTGTCCCAGATCGGCTTTATTATGACCGGCATCGGAATGTCCTGCCTGCTGTCCTGGGCCGGTGAGGGGAATCTTCTGGCGGTTCGGGGGGCGTTTCTCCACATGGTGAACCATTCACTGATTAAGCTGGTGCTGTTTCTCTGTGCCGGTGCGGTGTATATGAATCTTCATCAGCTGGATCTTAACGATGTGAGGGGATTTGGCCGCGGGAAACCGGAGCTGTGCTTCTGCTTTCTGATGGGGGCACTGGGAATCGGCGGAATTCCCCTGTGGAACGGATATGTGAGCAAGACTCTGCTTCACGAGAGCATCGTGGAGTATGCACATCTGCTGGAAGAGGGAGTTCTGGCAGGGGAGGAGGGAGCCGGGATTATCAGTACGGTTCCGGCCGCGCTGCTTCCTGTGCTCACGGACCCGGCGGTGTGGAAGGCAGCGGAGTGGGTGTTTCTGTTTACCGGCGGTATGACGGTGGCCTATATGGTGAAACTGTTCGTGGCGCTGTTTGTGGATAAACACCCTGTACGGCAGGCGGAGTTTGACGAAATGTCCTCCCACTACATGAAACCTTTAAGCCGCCTGGTGCTGGTGGGCGCGGCGGTCATACTTCCGGCGCTGGGTATGATGCCCCATGTGACGATGGACAGGATCGCGGATCTGGGGCAGGGATTTTTTGGAGGCACGGGACATGCCCATGTGATCGCGTTCTTTTCCCCGGTGAATCTGAAAGGCGGCTTGATCTCCATCGGCATCGGCCTGGTGCTGTACGCGGCGGTTATCCGGCAGTTTTTGATGAGGCCTGAGACAGGGGCCGTGGGGACGGAGGCCGAGGCTTCCGGCGGGGACAAGAAGGCCGGAGTCAGGGGAAGATGCTATGTGAACCGATGGCCGTCCTGGCTGGATCTGGAGAACCTGGTGTACCGTCCGGTGCTGCAGGTATTCATGGCGGTCGCCTCCGTGGTGTGCAGAGCGCTGGATCACATGACGGACGGAGCGGTGGTTCTGCTGAGAAAGACCGTGTACAGACAGCTTCCGGAGCCGAAAGCCCATCTGGAAGGCAACTGGCTGGCCCATCTTCTGGGCGGCATCGTGGACGGCTTCGGGCTTTTGTGGGAGAAGGTGTCCGGGAAATCCGGGGACGGACAGGTGAGGGTCTCGGCGGTTCATCACTTTATCGAGAGGGAGAAGCAGATGAAGCATATGGGAATGCTGGTGGAGCAGAGTTTTTCCTTCGGACTTATCCTGTTTTGCATCGGACTGTGTCTGACCCTGGGGTATCTGCTGTTTGTGTTTATCAGATGATGTGACGGCTTTGGCAGAGACGGGGCAGAAAATATGCGGGCATCCTGAAAGGTTCGGGATGTCCGCAAAAGTGTTTTCTGCTTGCAAACCTGTGGAAATTATGCTATTATAAATCAGAACTTTATTGGGCTATCGCCAAGCGGTAAGGCACAGGACTTTGACTCCTGCATTTCGTTGGTTCGAATCCAACTAGCCCAGCTGAGAGACGAGAAAAATCCCCGTTTTACGGGGATTTTTCAGTTTCTCTTTGCGGCGCGTGAATCCGGCTGCACCCTGTCCATTGGGGGCTGGCGGGAAGATCAAGGATTGAGGCGATGGTGGGAGCCAGGTCCAGGAGAGAGAGGTTCTCCATCTCCATGCCCTTATAAAAGGATGTTCCCCAGAAGAACATGGGGATTGTCATATCTTCAGGGCAGATGACGCCGTGGGTCATGTCATGACCGCCGTGGTCGGCCGTAACAATGATATGGTAATCGTTTGAAGCCGCCCGAAAGATTTTTTCCACACAGCCGACGGCGTTGGCTGCATGTTTCAGATATTCTTTGGTCATCCATCCGTGGCCATGACCGCCCTTTTCATCCGTTTCCCCCAGATAAAGAAATGAAAAATCAATATCCCGTCTGGCTAGAAGGGAGAGAAGCTGTTCGGTGAGCAGAAGGTCGCTGTTCTCTTCTTCGAAATAATCTGCAAAAGAAGTGTATTTCATGGATTCGGAGGGCCATATGTGGCGTATGGGTTCCCAGTTGTAAAAGACGGCGCCTTTTTTGCCGGCGGCGGATAACAGCTCTCCGACACCGTTCATGGGATGGGAAGGTGAGGTACAGCCATTGGTAAGAACACCATGCTCCGCGGGTGTGACGCCGTAAAACATAGACATGTGGCAGGGGAGTGTCACAGGCGGGTCAACGGAACACCCGGTTAGCGTGCAGACGAACCGTTCAGCCATCTCACGGACAAAAGGATGGCCGCATTGCAGAAAACCATCAGGGCGCAGACCGTCGATGGAAATGAGAATTACTTTGTTTTTCATAAAGACATTGCCTCCTGTCTTCGGTTTCGTATTCTTTGATGATGCTTTCGGAGTTATTTTAGCACAGGGCAGGAAATTTTTCTATCTTTAGTGCGGTAAGTATTTTGAATCATAAAAAAGCATTTTAGTCTATATGGAGAACACATGAAATTATATTTTTTCCTGTATTTTGCATGGTATAATGCAGACACATGAAGGGGATGCAAAAGGATGCAGACTCCGGAAATATATTATCATATAAGGGAGAGGAAAGAAGATGAAGCAAAAAAGATGGTTATCAGCTGTGTTGGCGGGGACAATGACTCTTTCACTGACGGCCTGCGGGGGAGGCGGAAATGGAGCGCAAGACAGGGATTCCGGGAACTCTCTTACCGTTGCCATCTGGGACAATAACCAGCTTTCGGGACTAAAGGAGATTATTAACGATTTTACGGCTCAAAGCGGTGTCAATGTGGAGGTTCAGGTGGTTCCATGGGATCAGTATTGGACCCTTCTGGAGGCGGGAGCCCAGGGAGGCGAACTGCCGGATGTGTTCTGGATGCATTCCAATTACAGCCAGAAATTTATGAGCAACGACATTCTTCTGGATTTGACAGACAGGGTTGCCGAGAGCGATTTGATTGATATGGATAATTATTACGAGGATATTGCGGGCCTGTATCAGCTGGACGGAAAAGTTTATGCGATCCCTAAAGATTATGATACCATTGGGCTGTGGTACAACAAGACAATGTTCGACGAAGCAGGGATTGACTATCCCGACGAGAGCTGGACGTGGGATACGTTTGCGGAGGCGGCCGGGAAGCTGACAAAAGAGGATGGCAGTCAGTACGGATTTACATCTCCGGCCAGCTTTAACCAGGACGGGTATTATAATCTCATTTACAGTATGGGAGGTTCGGTGCTAAATGAGGACAAGACCCAGTCAGGCTGGAACTCTCCGGAGACGGTTAAGGCTATGAACTGGTGGTACGAAAATCTGGTGGCGAAAGCCATGCCCACTCAGCAGGTGATGTCGGAGAATACGCCGGATGTTATGCTTGGGTCCGGAAAAGCGGCTATGGTTTTTCAGGGTTCCTGGATGGTGGCTGCTATGAAGGGAAATGAGTATATTGTTGAAAACTGTGATGTGGCAGTGCTTCCAAAGTCCGATGCCGGGAAGCGGATTTCCATTTATAACGGTCTTGGATGGGCGGCGGCAGCGAAAAGCGGCAATCCTGAAGGGGCGTGGAAACTTCTGGAGTATCTGGGCAGCGAAGAGGCTCAGAAAAAGCAGGCACAGCTGGGGGTGACCATGTCGGCCTATATGGGGACTTCGGACACCTGGGTTGGGTGTGCGCCGGAGTTTAACCTTCAGGCTTATCTGGATATGGCGCAGGATATGGTGATCCGTCCCTACACCAGAAATACAAAGGCATGGGAGGATTATTCTCAAGAGACCATGGTCAAAGCCTACACAGGGGATATGACCATGGAGGCCGTGTGCAATGATATTGCCGCATATATGAATGAGCAGATTGCGGATGAGCAAAGGTAACTGGCTGTAATGTGCGCGGCTTTTTATGGGCCGGAAATGGCTGTTCTGAATCAAACCTTTGACGGCAGAGACGGGAGGTTTTTGTCTAATATATGCTGCCGGTAGTTTTTGGGGCTGAGTCCGTAGGCATTTTTGAACATTTTGGAAAATGTCAGAGGGTTGTCGTAGCCAACGGATACAGCCACCTCCCGGACGGACAGATTTGTGGCGCGCAAAAGCCGGCTTCCCTGGTCCAGGCGGTAGGCAAGAAGGTATTCCTGTGGAGAAACGTTCAGCTTCTGTTTGAAAATATGAGCCAGATAGGATCGGGTGATGCCGATGTAGGAGGCGATATCGCTGATGCGGGCATCGCGGTAATTGGTGTGGATGTATTCTATGGCATGATTTACATAGATGTCCGGGGAGTAGTCAAGGGGGTGGGGCTTGTGGTGCTGTTCCAGGTTCCGGGTTCTGGAATTAATGAGCAGGGCAAGGAGCTCATAGAGCAGGGCGGTGCGGGTCAGCTCATTGGCGATAACCAGTTCATGGTGGTTGAGAATTTTTTCCGTGAGGGCGAGGAAGTCCTCCGGATTCAGGTAGGCGTCCCGGACCGGACAGGCGGGAGTGAAGCCTGCTTTCTCCATGTAGAAGGCGGCCTTACTCCCGCCGAAGGACACCCAGGTATAGTGCCAGGGGTCCTGGGTATCCGCATAGTAATAGGTCTCGACATCCGGAGGAATGGTGAAAATTTGCCCGCGGCCCAGCCGGTAGGTCTGGCCGCCTATCTCCAGGGTGCCTTTTCCGGACAGGATGAAATGGACATGGAAGTCATTCCGAACGGTGGGGCCGTAGAATTTGCCGGGAAGGCAGTGTTCGATGCCGCAGACCGTGAGAAACAGTTCGGCGTACTCAATGGGGGAGCTGCCCAGCCAGCGGAAAGTCGCGCCGACCCGGTAGTTAGGTTGGGGAGATAAGTAATCAGCCGTGAGAGCCATAGGAATTCCTCCTTTTTGGATGAATGTACTCTCGGAATCTCTCCTGCACCTGCCTTTGTGGCAGATTGGCAGATTAGCAGATTGGCAGATTTTCCGCCATATGCACATAAATTTAATCAACGTGCGTTCCACATACGCCTCATAAATTTATGCACATCTGACAAAAAAATCATCTCACAAAATCAGACACAAAGAGACACCGAGAGTATATATGAGCATTTGAGGAAAATCGGCCGCAGGTGCGGAGGCGGGGGAAGTTCCGGAAATGCGCTGCAGTGTTTATAGTTTATTTTAGCACAGGGAAAGTGATTTTTCTATTATCTTTTGGAGCGTGTATATCTGGACAGACCCTGGTGGATAATGGTATAATACCATAGTTGCGGTCAATATTACTAACCCGAAAGCATACCCAAAGGGCACACCGAAATGCAAACTCCTAGGGAGTAGGGGCGCTTCGCGCCATAAGGTATACCCAAAGGGCACACCGAAATGCAAACTCCTGGGGAGTGGGGGCGCTTCGCGCCATAAGGTATACTTACGGGAAAGAAAGAGAGGATTTTTGTATGAGGAAAGTGTTATCAATCTTTATGGCATGTGCCATGACGGCGGCTGTGATGGGGGGATGTTCATCCGCTCCTAAGGAAACCGGACCTGAAGCTGTGACGGCTGCGGAGAATACAGTTTCCGAAACTTCCCGGGAGCCGGGAGCAGGTGAAGGCGCAGAGAGCAGCGGGGCCAACGGCGGCGAAAAGGAACAAGCCGGGACGGAAAGTAAAGCAAAGGTAAGCCAGGAGGCGCCTGGGGAAACGGCGGCTCTGCGTATCGGTTCCATGAAAGGCCCTACCACCATGGGGATGGTATCCCTGATGGATAAGGCCGCCAAGGGGGAGGCCGAAGGTTCCTATGAGTTTACCATGGTCACTGCGGCGGACGAGCTGGTGGGGAAGATGGTGTCAGGGAATCTGGATATCGCCCTGGTTCCGGCCAACATGGCAAGTATTCTGTACCAGAAGACGGGGCAGGGGATTGAAGTTTTGAATATTAACACTTTGGGGGTATTGTATGTGGTGGCAGGGGATGATTCTTTAAAGACCATTCCGGACCTTAAGGGGAAGACCGTGTATATGACTGGCAAGGGGACGACTCCGGATTATGTGTTTCGGCATCTGCTGTCAGCAAACGGTCTTGGCGACGGCGATGTGACGGTTGAGTACAAGTCGGAGGCTGCGGAGGTGGCGGCGATCCTGAAGGAGCAGCCGGACGCCATCGGCCTTTTGCCGCAGCCGTTTGTGACTGCGGCCATGGCTCAGAACGAGAATCTTAAAATGGTCATGGATCTGACAGAGCAGTGGGATAATCTCCAGGCTGCGGACGGCGGACGCCTGGTGACCGGGGTTACGGTCTGCAGGAAAGAAGTGCTGGAAGATGGAGCCATGGCGGAGGCTGTGAAGATATTTATGAAGGAGCATAAAGAGTCTGCGGAGTTTGCCAACAATAACGCGGAGGAGACCGCCAGATTAGTGGCGGAAGCGGGTATCATTGAGAAAGCCCCGGTTGCCCAAAAGGCCATTCCCTACTGCAGCATCGTGTGTATAGACGGTGAGGAGATGAAAGGTATGCTGTCAGGATATCTGAATGTACTGGCCGGGCAGGATGCTTCTTCTGTGGGAGGAAAGCTGCCGGACGACGGGTTTTACTATATTCCATAGGCGGCAGGATTTGGCGTTACAGGAGTGTTTATGGAAGGCAATCATGAAAGGTTTGGGCGAAGGCTGCTGGCCGTAGGGTTCTGGATACTGGTGTGGCAGCTGGGAGCCCTTTATGTTGACAACCACATTATTCTGGTGGGGCCGTGGGATACGGTCCTGGCTCTGGGGCGTCTGATTCCTGACGGGAATTTCTGGCGTTCCGTCCTTTCTTCATTTGGAAAGATCAGCCTGGGGTTTTTGTCTGCGCTCGGGGCAGGGGTGGTTTTGGGCAGCTTGGGATATAAACTGGCGTTTTTGAGGGATTTGCTGGAACCGGTTATGGTGCTTTTGAAGTCCGTCCCTGTGGCTTCCTTTGTGATTTTGGCGCTGATCTGGGTCGGGTCCGCGAATCTGTCGGTACTCATCGCATTTATTGTGGTTCTGCCCATGATTTATGTCAATACTCTGGCGGGACTTAAAAGTACGGACAGTAAGCTTCTGGAGATGGCAAAGGTTTTTCGGATGTCTGTGGGGAAGAAGGCTTGCTATATTTATCTACCGGCTCTGCTCCCCTACCTGAAAAGCGGGTGCAGGATTGCCCTGGGCATGAGCTGGAAGTCCGGCGTGGCGGCGGAGGTTATCGGGGTTCCGGATCGATCCATCGGGGAGAAGCTTTATATGGCGAAAATTTATTTGAATACCGGGGATGTTCTGGCCTGGACGCTGGTGATTATTCTGGTCAGCGCCCTGTTTGAGCGGGCTGTGCTGGGGGTTTTGGATCGGCTGGCTCCCGGGGGAGGCGGATATGAGTCTGGCAGTTCGTGATTTGAGTAAGGCGTTTGAGAATCTGCAGGTACTGCAGGGAGTGAATCTTGACTTTAAAGACAGCGGGATTTACTGTCTTATGGGGCCGTCGGGGACAGGGAAGACTACGTTTTTGCGGATTCTCATGGGACTTGAGAAGGCGGATACAGGGGTGATCCAGGGGTGGGACGGGAAGCGGTTCAGCGCGGTTTTTCAGGAGGACAGGCTGTGCGAGGCTTACACGCCCCTTGACAATGTGATGATGGCGGCAGATCGCAGTGTAACAAGGGAGGCTGCAAGGCGGGAGCTGTGCCGGATTCTGCCGGAGGAGTCCGTATCCCGTCCTGTGTATACGCTGAGTGGCGGCATGAAGCGGAGGACGGCTGTGTGCAGGGCGCTTCTGGCGCCTTATGATATTCTTGTGATGGATGAGCCGTTTGCGGGGCTTGATGGGGATACCAGAGGACAGGTGTTACGGTATGTGCGGGAGAAGACAGAGGGGAAACTGGTGATTTTGTCGACCCATATGGAGGAGGATGCGGCGGTTCTTGGGGCGGAGACGGTAAGGCTGTACACTTTCCAATGAAAAAAGTGCTTGAGCCAAGCACTTTTAATGCGGATAACAGGAATCGAACCTGCACGGTCTCCCACCAGAACCTAAATCTGGCGCGTCTGCCAATTCCGCCATATCCGCAGATTTAAAACTACGAACATTGTATCAGAGGCGTTTGTGTTTGTCAATATGGAACTGGCCGAAACAAACGTGCAGACGGGGCATCCGCTTTGGTCTTAAATTTCTACTGTCCTAACCTGGATAAACCGGAACGTTCA
>JAAWHK010000003.1 GCA_022795805.1 Hungatella sp.
CATGTCGGCAAGCTGCTGTCCCTCGTACAGCCTGAACTTGTGGTTGGGGAACGGCTCCATCCGGGCAAAATCCATTTCCAGGATGCCTGCCGGTTCCGGGGATTCTCCCTGTGCAGATAGCGCAGCCGGGGATTCCGTAACCACTTTTTCCTGCTCTGTGTCAAAATGCAGCATATCGCTGAAATCTTCCAGGTTGACTCTTGGCTTACCCAACTGCCTGCACCTCCCTTTCCTCGTTTTCCAGAAGCTCGTCCGCAAACCGCTCATAAGCCAGCGCTGCTGGATTGTTCGGCATAAACTCACAGATGGTCTTGTGGTACAGCACTGCCTCCGCCACCTTGATGGAGCGGGGGATATGGGTCTTGAAAATCGGCACCGCCCCGGCAAAGCCCTGCTCTATCAGCTGCCTGACCTGAACCGATACGATGGTATTGGGGGAATCCATGGTAATAAGAATGCCCTCAATCCGCAACCGGTGGTTGCTGTTCTTCCGGATGATCTGGTAGTGCCGGAGCAGCTCCGCCAGTCCCTGCGTGGATAATAATTCTGCCTGTGTAGGGACAATGATGCTGTCCGCACACATCATCACATTGATCATGGGAGTTCCCATCTGGGGCATGCAATCAATAATTATGTACTGGTATCTGTCCCGGATCGTATCTACATACTGGGACAGTATCCGCTCCCTGAAGTCCATGTTGCACAGATTTCTCTCCAGTGTGAAAAGCTGGGAGTTGGACGGAATGACTTCCACACCGCTCTCATGCTTTATCACATAGCTGTCCGGCTCCGGCAAAGGCTCGTCCTCCATAATCTTCCGCAATAAGGTATTGATCGTTATTTCCAACTTGTTAATGTTCTTTATTCCATAAATGATGCTGGAATGCCCCTGTCCGTCAAAATCAATCAGGGCTGTCCTCTTTCCTCTCTTTGCCAGCAGATAGGCCAGTGTGGTCGCTGTGGCTGATTTTCCCACACCGCCTTTCTCGTTCATTACGGCTATAATTTTTGCCATTCGTGTTCTCCTTTCGTTTTCCTGCCCGTTTTTTCAGAAATAACGGTATACCAGAACGGTAGTTTGTGGTAAGATGTATTTGGGTAGTTTGGGTTGGGTAAATAGGGTATAAAAATAGGGATAAAGCCGTAGACCATATAATGGTTTTCCTAACTTTATCCCTATAATAACAGATGGGTAGGACCTGGAAATCCCCAGCGCCCCCGCGATCTCCCTCTGTGTAAACTCCCGGCTCCCAAACAGCCCGTACCGCATCCGGATCACCTTCTGCTCCGTGGGCTTTAAGCACTTTTTAAAAGCCTCATACAGCTCCTTAATATCCTGACTCAGGATCAGATCTTCCAGGGCATCCTTGGTCTCCAGCTCGATCACGTCCACCAGGCTGACCGATTCCCCGTCCTTATCCACCCCGATGGGATCGTACAGGGACACCTCTTTGGAATACTTCTTGTGGGCCCGCAGAAGCATCAGGATCTCGTTCTCCACACATTTGGCCGCATAGGTAGCCAGCCTGGATCCCCGATCTGCATTGAACGTGTTCACTGCTTTGATCAGTCCTATAGTTCCAACAGACAGAAGGTCCTCCGTCTCGTAATCCGTGTTCTGATATTTTTTCACCACATGGGCCACCAGCCGCATATTATGTTCTATCAGTTTATTTCTGGCCTCCTGGTCGCCCTCCTTCAAGCGTTCCAGGCACTCCCGCTCATCGCGGGCATTTAATGGTTTGGCAAAGGTCTTCAAAGAAAGCCACCTAAAAGCAGAACTTAATTAAAGTTTATGCTCAGGCAGCTTTCAAAGTGCTTTTACACCTTTCGATGCAGCTTATACTATTTTTATGATAAAGTTCATTCCAGCCATCTGTGCCTCCACATTGCGGGAGACGCCTCTGACGGGAACGCGATTTTCAACGATGTGCCTGCACATCATTGTCCTAGTGATGGAACAGCCGTATCCCCGTAAATGCCATAGCCATGCCGTACTTGTCGCACGTCTCGATAACCTGGTCGTCCCTGACAGAGCCGCCGGGCTCGGCGATATATTCCACGCCGCTTTTGTAGGCCCGCTCGATATTGTCGCCGAAGGGGAAGAACGCGTCGGAGCCCAGGGCCACCCCCTTCATCTTATCCAGCCACTCCCGCTTCTCCTGTCCCGTGAATACAGGCGGTTTCACCTTAAAGGTCTTCTCCCACACTCCGTCCGCCAGCACGTCCATATACTCCTCGCCGATGTAGACGTCGATGGCATTGTCCCTGTCCGCCCTCTTGATTCCGTCCACAAACTGCAGGGACAGGACCTGGGGGGCCTGCCGCAGGAACCAGTTGTCCGCCTTGCTGCCTGCAAGCCTGGTGCAGTGAACCCTGGACTGCTGCCCTGCGCCGATGCCGATGGCCTGGCCGTCCTTGGCGTAGCACACGGAGTTGGACTGGGTGTATTTCAGGGTAATCAGAGAGATCAGCAGGTCTCTCTTAGCCTCTGCCGGAATCTCCTTGTTGGCCGTAACCACGTTGGCCAGAAGCTCCTCATTGACAGCAAGCTCATTTCTCCCCTGCTCAAACACGATGCCGAACACCTGCTTGTGCTCCAGAGGTTCCGGAACATAGTCGGCGTCGATCTGAATGACACAGTAATTGCCCTTCTTCTTCTCCCTCAAAATCTCGAGGGCCTCCGGCTCGTACCCTGGAGCGATGATCCCGTCGGACACTTCCCGCTTGACGATCCTGGCGGTGTCCACGTCACATATATCGGACAGGGAGATGAAATCCCCGAAGGAGGACATTCTGTCCGCTCCCCTGGCCCTGGCATAGGCGCAGGCCAGCGGGGACAGTTCTCCCATGTCGTCCACCCAGTAGATCTTAGCCAGGGTCTCATCCAGTGGCAGCCCCACTGCCGCGCCCGCCGGCGACACATGCTTAAACGAAGCCGCCGCCGGAAGCCCCGTAGCCGCCTTAAGTTCCCTCACCAGCTGCCAGCCGTTAAACGCGTCCAGGAAATTGATATACCCAGGCTTTCCGCTGAGCACCGTGATGGGAAGCTCCTTATCCCCGTTCATAAAGATGCGGGACGGTTTCTGATTGGGATTGCAGCCATATTTCAGTTCCAGTTCTTTCATGTTCCAGTTCTCTCCTTTTCCTGTATTTTAAACTTGTTCATAACCCTTTGGAAGGTATCTAAAGGGTTACGCATTCTTGTTGACAATGCGGCTCTTATACGCTCCCGTCTCAATATCAATAAACCTTACGAACAGGGAAACCTTGTTGTCCTCATTAAGATTCTCCCACACCAGCTTCGTAAACTCATCCAGAGAGTCCGAAATTCCCACCAGCTTCGGCTCCCCCTCAAAGCTGGGCAGGGGATTGCCGTCACCCATATAAGTGTGGATGAAATGTCCCTCCCCGGCCGCCGGGTTATTGTAGGCAAATGTATATCGGTTGCAGCCGTCGGGATTGCCGTTGTTGCTCTTTAAGATGGACATGGCATAGTTATAGGTACCGTTTTCGATGTGCATGATCCCGGAAATCCTGGGCGTGTAGTTGGGGCCGTCCGGCTCAAATTCCCTGGATCGCAGGGTTTGCTCAAACGTCATCTGCCTGTCCATCCCCTCATAGATGGTGTCGGTCTGATCCCCGTTGGTCACGATGGTCTTGTTGCCCAGAACCAGGACCGGCGCATAGATAATCAGACTGGGATCCTCCATCTTTGACGGGTCAAATGCTTCCGTGCGGATCCCCTCTCCCTCCTCCACAAACACCCGGTTCCTGCTGTTGGCGCTTCTTCCCATAATAAAATAAGCGGTTACAGCGTTCCGTCCGTCCGGGGTCTTTCCGATGATGATTCCCCGTCCCGGATAAGAATTACCTCTCAGTTCCTCTGCCAGATTCAACATTTTCATGGCGCTTCCTCCTTATGCGTATTATGTACTCACAGGACCCTCGTTCCTATGAAAAAACCGCCTGGACACCCCTCTAAAAGGTGCCCAGGCGGTCGGCTTTTCTGATTACGTGCTCCCCCGTGGTTCCCCACTCTTCCGCCAGTCGCACGCTCTGCTACTATCATATCCGATTCTAACCCATATTGCAAGCACTTTCTTTTGCCATGCCTGCTGACACATGCCTGCTTATTTGCTATTCATTCCGAATAGCCGCCAGCGGACTCAGCTTCATGGCCCGAAGGGACGGGAAGAACCCGGCTGCCATACCCACAAAGACGGCAAACACCACCGCAGATGCTGCAAGCCACAGCGGAACCCGGGAGATATCCCCCTCAATTCCCATCATGGCCTGTCCCAGCCCAAGGAAATTATTCATGGCATAGGACACGGACAGGCTGATGGCCAGACCGATAACACCCCCCATAAACCCGATAAAGCCCGACTCTATAAGGAACATATTCCGGATATTTCCCATATCACACCCCAGCACCTTGATAACCCCGATCTCCTTGGTCCTCTCATAGATGGACATCATCATGGTGTTGGCGATGCCGATAGCCGCTACGAACAGGGAGATGGCTCCGATCCCCCCCAGCACCAGCTGAATAATGTCGTAAGTCTGCTGGGACTGTTCGATCCACTCCATCTGGCTGTTGGTCTCGTATCCCATATCACTGATGACCTGCTGCACCTCCGTCACATTGGCCATGTCGTCCACAAATACCACCGCGTTGTCGTAGATAAAGTAGGGATACGGCTTCCCCTTCTTGTTGGTGGGCTGATTGGGAATCGGATTCTTCTTAAAGATCTGTTTCAGCTGGGCCTTCAGTCCCTCGATCTCCGTGTAAACGGCGTAGGAATAGTTGTTGTAGTCGTCAGCGCCTCCTTCCACCACGCCTGCAGTCTCGATCATATACTTCTTCGGCGGCTTCGGCGAATTCTCACCGCCGCCCTGAGACTGATAGTAGGCATCCATGTCAAAGATTACGAACATGGGCTTGTTCATAAAATCCACATCCGGCAGTTCCTCGGTCTCCCAGTATCCATTCCCGGTCTTGCTGTTGCGGAACCACTGGATCACCCGGTTTCCGTAGATCAGCTTCAGGGGACCGCCCTTCTCCGGAATCTCCCCCTGTCCCAGGGGAATCTTCTCCAGGTACTCCTGGCTTACGCCGGTGATCTCCGTGGATGTCTCATAGGCTCCCTGCTTCATCATCACATACACGCTAAGCTGCGGCGACACCCCTGTCACATGATCCAGACGTTTAAACTGTTCCATCACCTCGTCCGTCAGATACATAGGCTCCGTGTCGGAGGAGGAGTCTGAATAACGGGCGTTGGAATAGATGGTGACGGTGGTCATATCCCCATAGGAGGAATACATCTCCAGCATCAGCTGGTTCAGACCGATCCCCAGGGACACCATGATCACCACCGACGCCACACCGATAATCACGCCCAGAACCGTCAAAGCCGTGCGCAGCTTTCGCCGCCTTAAATTATTGACGCTCATTGAGAGCAGATCAAGAAATCTCATTGTCTATCTCTTCCTCTTCCCGGCGGGCTTTTCGTCTCTTCTTAATGCGGACCGCCGCAAAAATACCGACAGTGGAAGCGGCCAGAATCCCGATTATGGCGGGCACCTTGTATTTTGAGAAGACGGATGTACTCTCCGCAGGCATGTCCGTAAAGTCCTCCACATCAATGTCCATACCGAAGTCCCCTCCCATGTCCTCTGTCACGAACAGGGAAAGCTCCTTCTCCTCCGCCTCCTGCACCTCGCCGTTCTCGTCCTCGTATGTAATCAGCACCTTCACCTTGCCTTCGTCCTGGGTAGGCGCCGCGGCCGCGATCATCACGTCCACATTACCTGTCTCCCCGGGCTTTATGTTGCCCACATAGGTGTCCGTCGGCTGGATGGAGTCCGCCTCAAATTTCACCATCACGTTGTACAGAATCACCTTGCCCGTGTTGTTAATGGGGAACATGATGTTGCTCTCTGAGCCGACGGTGATGCTGTCCGGCATCACCTCCATGGTCCCTGTGTTCAGCCTGGCGATCTGCCTGATGGGAATGTCGATGGTCACAGTCTCCGACGCGTTCTTAAACTCCGGGCTGTCGTAGGTCTCCTTGATGGTCAGCCCGTAGGAGCGCTGGTCTATACCGGCCCTGGACACCAGATCAATATTCAGCTCCGTCACTTCCCCTGCCCCCAGGGAGTTGACCACCACCGATGAGGAGCCGGAGGCCGTGGTGAAGATGGCGCTGTTGTCCACCTTCTCCGACTCCAGTGAGAAGAGGATGTTGCTGGCCGCAATGCTGGAGGACGCGTTCTTCATACGCAGGATCAGCTTAAAAGGCTCCCCCGCTATGATGGTCTCCGGCACTGTCTCAAAGCTGTCCACTACGATTCGTGCCTTGGTTCTGTCGTTCTCATTGAACTCCCCGCTGGAATCCTCGTCCTTGTCCTTATTCCGGATTCTGACCCAGAAGACTTCCTCCTCCTTTAAAAGCTCCCCCGTGGCAGTCTCCCGGTAATGGATCTCGAACTTGATGGGGTAATATCCTGTGTACACATCGGAACGGATGGCCATGCTGTAGGGCAGCTGCACCACCTCCCCCGCGGCTATCTTCTCAAAGTTCCGGTCATAGTTCCCCTCATTGATGTCAAAGGGAAACACGCTGCTGTCCTTGTCCAGAACCATGGACACGTTGACGTCCTTCGCCTCGGAGTATCCTCTGTTGCGCATGTTTATGGTAAAATCCAGCACATTGGGATACACGCCGTAGGGGGTGGACTGACCTTCACCCATAACAAACCCCACGTCTTTGTCGTCGTCATCTTCATCGGACGTGCCTGTGGATTTGGAGATCCACATGTTCACACACTCCACGGTGGAAACCCTGCTGTCCTTACTGGTAACCTCAACGCTCACATAATAGTATCCTTCCGGAAGATCCGACCGGACTTTCGCCGACAGGGATACCCCTTTGCTGCCTCCTGCCCGAATCGTCCCCACATGTTTCGTGTCAAACAGCCCGGAAGTCACCTCGAAAGGAAATATGTACTCCCCCGCCAGAGCATCCGGCCTGGCTATGTAGGATATATCCTGGGAAAATCCTACCTCCACGTCTTCCCACGTATCGCCGGTGTCGTTTTTCAGGGTAAATGTCACATTCATCCGTCTTCCCGTCTTCCCTCTGGGCACAGTGGGGGTGATGACCACCTGGTTACTGCCCGTGTCCACCATCTCCGCCGCCGCCCTCACAGGCACTGCCCCCGCCAGAACCGCCGCGATCATGAAAACAGCAGCAGCCCTCGCAAAAATGCTTTCTCTCATCACTCAATCTCCTCTTCCTCGTCATGGCGGCATTCCTCGATCTTGAAGATCTTACCGTCCACAATATGAAACTGCCTGTCCGCATACGATGCCAGATGGTTGTCATGGGTGACCATCACCAGGGTCTGGTTCTGCTCCCTGACGATTCTGCGCATCAGCTTCAAGATCTCCATGGTGGTCTTGGAATCCAGATTGCCCGTAGGCTCGTCCGCAAAAATAATCCTTGGGTTCACGGCCAGGGCCCTGGCGATTCCCACCCGCTGCTGCTGCCCGCCTGACATGGCATTGGCCATGTGGTTCATCTGCTTCTCCAGCCCGACCAGCTTCAGATACTTTTTCGCTATCTCGTTGCGCCTGCGCCTGGGCATGCCCCGGAAGGAAAGGGGAAGAGCCACGTTCTCCACCGCGTTTAATGTCTTTAACAGATTGTAGGACTGGAAAATAAATCCCACCCGCTTGCGGCGGAATGCCACCAGCTCATTCTCCTTCATCTTCTCTATGTGAACCTTGTCGATGACGATCTCCCCTTTGGACGGCTTCTCCAGCCCTGCCAGCATGTTCAGAAGCGTGGATTTGCCTGAGCCGGACGGGCCCACGATGGCACAGAACTCTCCCCTGTACATGGTAAAGTCCACACCCCCCAGGGCATACACTTTTGTTTCGCCCACCTTATATATTTTATACAGATTTTTCACCTGAATAATCGGTATCCGCTCTTTCAAAGGCCCGCCTGAAACGCCCTGTGATTCTCTCAGCTCTTCCATCACGATCTCCTTTCATCCGGCCTTCCTCTGTCTCTTCGACGCCGTTTCCTCTGACTCGGGGCTCGTGTCTCTATCTTACATCCCCTCTGCAGCTTTGTCACATAATTTATTCTTAATGTTCTTTAAACTTTTCTTACACCTTTCCCCGCCGTCCGGCCAAACCCTCATACAAAATAAACGGAGGACCATGGAAAACAGAGTCCCTTCACTCCTATTTTTCACAGTCCCCGTACATGCGACAATGTCAGACTCCCCGGCCCGGTGCATACCTGACGGAAATCACATCCCTATTTTGAGTAAAGCGCTTTTGATGTGACGCCTGAAATCCTTCCCAGCTTCCCGGAAAGCGCACTGATTTTGTCGGCCGGTGCGTCCACCACAACGCTGATAATGTTCATCTGCCTTTTCTCATAGGGCAGCCCCATGCGACCGATGATATAGGGAGCGTACTGGTGAAGCAGCTCGTTGACCCGCTCCGCCTGGCTTTTGTCCTCAATGATAATGCCAAGAACCGCTATCCGTCCGGCCTCCCGATCCGGCCTTTCCACATTCCTCTTATTCTCCATATAAACTCCTGTTCTACCTTCCTGCGGCGGCGGGATGTTTTTTGATCCCTTCCCGGTCACCCGGCGAACTTCGCCCAGTATCCCTGCAGGAAGATTACCAGAATCACCAACGGCAGCACATAACTCACATAAACTCTGGCCCACCTGGGGAACTTAACTCCTGTTCCCGCGTTGGCCTCCGAAAGAAACTTCTCAAATCCCCAGCCGTACCTGCTGGTACAGAACAGAAGGTAGAGAAGGCTTCCGATGGGAAGCAGGTTGTTGCTTACCAGAAAATCCTCCAGATCCAGCACGCCCGTGCCCTCCCCCAAAGGCATAAATCCGCTCCACACGTTGAATCCCAGCACACAGGGAACGGACAGAATGATCATCAGCACAACATTCCACACCACCGCCTTCTTTACGGTGCATCCGGTCAGGTCCGTGGAAAAAGATACGATGTTCTGGAACACCGCGATCACCGTGGACATAGCCGCAAACGACATGAACAGAAAGAACAGGCTGCCCCAGACTCTGCCCCCCGGCATATGATTGAACACGTTGGGCAGCGTGATAAAAATCAGGGATGGACCCGCGTCCGCTTCTATGCCGTAGGCAAAGCACGCCGGGAAAATGATGAGTCCCGCCATAAACGCCACCAGGGTGTCCAGGCAGAGAACACTTACCGCCTCCCCGGTCAGCCGCTTCTCCCTGCCGATATAGCTTCCGAAGATAGCCAGAGCCCCGATGCCGATGCTCAGGGTAAAGAACGACTGTCCCAGGGCCGCAAACACCGCCTCCCCGATGCCGGCATCCCTCACCTTGGCAAAATCCGGCTTAAGGTAGAACTCAAGCCCGGCGCCGCCGCCCTCGATGAGCATGGAATTGCCTGCCAGCACCACCATCAGAAGCAGAAGGCACACCATCATCCATTTGGTAATCTTCTCAACGCCGTTTTGAAGTCCCATGCCGCAGACCGCAAAACCCAGAAGCACCACGATTATCATCATGGCCATCATAATCATGGGATCTCCCAGCATGCCGCCGAACTCCGCGGCCACCTGATCCGCCGCCATCCCCGTGAAATTTCCCATAAGCATCTTCATAAAATACAGAAGCATCCACCCTGCCACCGTGGTATAGAACATCATCAGCAGATAGTTGCCCGCAATGGCGATGCATTTTCCCAGGTGCCATTTGCTTCCCTTAGGCTCCAGCACCTCAAAGGACAGGGCCGCGCTTTTCTGGCTGGCTCTTCCCACCGCAAATTCCATGACCACCACAGGCAGTCCCAGAACCAGCAGAAACAGCAGATAAATCAGCACAAAAGCAGCTCCCCCGTACTGCCCTACAATGTAGGGAAATCTCCACACATTGCCCAGGCCGATGGCGCATCCCGCAGATATGAGGATGAACCCCAGCCTGGATGAAAACTTTTCTCGTTCCACTACTTCTCTCCTTTGTCAGTCAGTATTTTGCTGTTCTGTGCAAATGCACGGATGTTTCCCGCATTCACAAACTTTTTCGTCTCCCCGTCCCGCATCATTACCAGAGTCGGCGCCTGCATGATGCCGAACTTTTCCGACAGCTCAGGGTTCTCCTCCGCATCAATGACTTGGTAATCCATTCCCTTTAAGTAGGCCCTGGCCGCACTGCAGTTGGGGCAGGTCTTGGTGGTGAACAGATACAGCCTGGTGTCATGATCCGCACTCAGGCATCTCTTTCTTCCTCCCTCCGCCGTATACTCCAAAGAGGTGCCCTCCGGTCCCGGCGTCTTCCCCGATACTCCCTTGACCGAATCTTTTATCTCACGGTTCGTACGGTTCATAAAACCGGACACGTCGTACTCGGTCCTGTTTTTGTACTCCTGGGTCTTGCCCTCATTCCAGTTCTTCACAGGGCGGTAATATCCGGTAATGCGGCTGTACACCTCCGCCTCCTGCCCGCAGCAGGGACAGGTGAAATGCTCCCCTGCCAGGTACCCGTGATCCCTGCAGATGGAATAGGTGGGGGAAATGGTGTAGTAGGGCAGCCTGTAGTTGGCCGCAATAGTCCTCACCAGCTTTGCAGCCGCCCTCCAGTCAGGCAGCTTCTCCCCCAGAAAACCGTGGAACACCGTGCCGGACGTGTAGAGCGTCTGTAAGTCGTCCTGAATATCCAGGGCGTCAAAGATGTCCGCCGTGTAGTCCACCGGCAGATGGGAACTGTTGGTGTAGTAGGGCGTGTCGCCCTCACTGCCTGCCGTGATGATGTCCGGGTACTTCTCCCTGTCATGTTTTGCCAGGCGGTAGGTGGTGGACTCGGCAGGGGTCGCCTCCAGATTGTACAGATCTCCGTACGTCTCCTGATAGTCGGACAGCCTCTCCCGCATGTGATTTAACACCTCCGCCGCAAACTCCTGAGTCTCTTTATGGGTCAGATCCTTCTGAATCCATCCTGCGTTCAGTCCGGCCTCGTTCATTCCGATGATCCCGATGGTGGAGAAATGGCTGTCAAAGCTGCCCAGATACCGCTTGGTGTATGGGTACAGCCCTCCTTTCAAAAGGCCGGTGATAACCTCCCTCTTAGTCTTTAAGGACCTGGCTGATAGATCCATCAAATGATCCAACCGCCTGTAAAAGTCTTCCTTATCCTTTGCCAGGTAGGCGATCCTGGGCAGGTTGATGGTGACAACACCCACGGATCCCGTGCTCTCGCCGGAACCGAAGAAACCACCTGTCTTCCTCCTCAGCTCCCGCAGATCAAGCCGCAGACGGCAGCACATGCTGCGCACGTCCCCCGGCTCCATGTCGCTGTTGATGTAGTTGGAGAAGTAGGGCGTTCCGTACTTGGATGTCATCTCAAACAGAAGCCGGTTGTTCTCCGTCTCCGACCAGTCGAACTCTCTCGTGATGGAGTATGTGGGGATGGGATACTGGAATCCCCTTCCGTCGGCATCTCCCTCCACCATAATCTCGATGAAGGCCTTGTTGATCATGTCCATCTCGGCCTTACAGTCTTTGTATTTAAAATCCATCTCCTTCCCGCCCACAATGGCAGGAAGCTCCGCCAGGTCGTTAGGCACCGTCCAGTCCAGTGTAATGTTGGAAAAAGGCGCCTGGGTTCCCCAGCGGCTGGGCGTGTTCACGCCGTAGATAAAGGATTCGATGCACTTTTTCACCTCTTCATAAGACAGGTGATCCGTCTTCACGAAGGGCGCAAGGTATGTGTCAAAAGAGGAAAATGCCTGGGCCCCCGCCCACTCGTTCTGCATGATCCCCAGAAAATTGACCATCTGATTGCACAGAACCGACAGGTGTTTGGCCGGGGATGAAGTGATCTTTCCCGGTATGCCTCCCAGCCCCTCCAGAAGAAGCTGCTTTAAGGACCACCCCGCACAGTAACCTGTGAGCATGGACAGGTCGTGGAGATGGATATCCGCGTTCCTGTGGGCGTCGGCGATCTCCTGGTCGTAGATCTCGGACAGCCAGTAGTTGGCGGTGACGGCGCCGGAATTGCTTAAAATCAGTCCGCCTACAGAGTAGGTTACGGTGGAGTTCTCCTTCACCCGCCAGTCCTCGATCTTCACATAGCCGTTGACCACATCCCGGTAATCCAGTATGGTGCTCTTCATGTTGCGCACCTTCTCCCGCTGCTTCCGGTACAGGATGTAGGCCTTGGCCACATCCGTGTAACCTGCCTGCTCCAGCACATGCTCCACGCTGTCCTGAATCTGCTCCACGCCTATGCGGTCCTCCTCCATCTTGTCCTGGAAATCAGCCGTAACCCTGAGGGACAAAAGCTCCAGAATCTCGTTATTGTACCCTTTTTTCGTGGCCTTAAACGCTTTCTTGACAGCCTCGGTTATCTTATTGAGACGAAACTGCGCCACTTCTCCGTCCCGCTTAACAACATAGATCATAGGTTATTCCTCTTCTCTCTTATTCCTGCCCTTTCAGGGCAGTGCATTCTCTATTATATCAGCAGACGAAAGAAAACACAATATCTGGTTTTCGCTATTTTTCTTTTTGCACATATAGTGGATTCCCCCCTTTTCTACCGGGACAGCTTTACCACTACCATGTCGTCCAGCTTAAAGACGGATCCCTCTTTAGGCCAGGCCGGCCTGTTTTTTCCCGCCTCCACGGCTTTCTCATAATCCGCGGCAGAAGGTTGTCCCATGGGAAGTCCCAAGGTTTCAAAATATTCACATACCCGGACGGACACGCCGGTCTCGCTGCCTGCGTCCCACTGGAACACAGAATGTCCGATCACATCTCCATATGTAGGATTCCCGGCCAGCTGCGCGCCTCTTGCTCCCACAAATGCCACCTTGCATTCTGCCAGATTTTCGTATCCTGCAGTCTGGCTGACGGCACTGTATATTCGGTTCGCCATCAGATTGTCCGCCACATAAACCTCATGGGCCGTCTCCAGAAGTTCATTGGTGTACACCAGCTTCCTCCACGAAACAGCCAGTGACAGTCCCATGACAAACAGACGTGCCGCCCCGGACAGCCGTCCCCGTTTTCTCAGCAGCTTGGGAAGCAGGGCGCACATTAGGAACAGATATTCCGCAAATACCAGCGCGTAAGTCAAATGGGCCCGTACAGGCTGGGCCATTCCCGTGAGAATCGTAATCATCACAGGGGAAATAAACAGCACTGCCAGGGCAAATATACAGCAGGGGAGTCTTTTTTTACTTTTTCCGACAGCCCGGCACAATACAAAAACCGACGCTGCTGCAGCGGCCTTCACAAAAAGCTTTGAAAAAAAAACCGGCAGCTCTGCCTGGTATACCCTCCTGAAATCCATGGCCACAAAAAATCTGCACGCATCAACGCCCTGCGTCTTCCAGGCAAACATGGCATTTACATAGGAAGAATCTCCGTTTACCCGTTTCACAAAAAAAGCAGCCATAACCTGCGTCGCCAGAAATCCGGCCAAAAAAAGGATGAAATTGAGGAAACCTTCCCTGAATCCTATATTTTCCCCGTCTGCCTGGTATATAATGAGATAACCCATGACTGTGAGAGCAATATAAAACGCCACAAATGCCTGGTAGGTTCCCATAGCCCATACCATAAATCCCAGCGCGGGCAGATACCAGACCGGCGACTGTCCCTTCCGAATTCCCATCTGGGCACAAAACATGGCTATTGCGCTGAAAACCATGGCCAGCGCCACCTCAAAAGCCTGAAGCACAAAATAAAACTGTTCCGCCAAAACAGGTGAAGCCAAAAATGCCGCTGAAAACGGGAGCATTCCCCCATAAAAATACCTGTCGCCGCCGCTTAATCGCCAGAAACAAAAGCAGGCAATCAGAATGAACAGCCACAAGGCCAGCATCATGAGCAGATTGGCCAGTGTAGGGGTAAGGCGCAAAAGAGAAAACAGCTTCTTTGTCATGACCATGCCGAAACGGCGGCTTCCGTGCATAACGGCCAGATACCCCTGGGGATCAATCATCATGTTGTCGCTGTCAATAAAAATATCCTGGTGGAACAGGCGGATACCGTACAAAAGGAGTATCCAGACCGCCGAAAACCAGCGCAGAAACCTGGCAGAACGGTAGAAACCCTGAAATTCTTTTAGTTCCCTGCGAAGCTCCCACAAGAATAAAAGCCATATACCCCCGCCGCCTGTTTTATCTGCCTTCATATTGCCGAACATAGATAATTTCCTCTCTCTCTGTTATAATAACCTTTCCGTCCTCACACCAGCTGCCCGTAAAGCTCGGCGGGAACATAGGCCTTCACCAGTATCCCCTCCTCCTGGTACTCCTCCTCCAGAAGCTCACCGTATTTCCGGATAGACTGGATCCTGCCCGCTTCCCCGTAACCGTAAACCTTTTCCAGATAGATCCTGTCGTCTCTCAGTATGGTCTCCAAAACCTCGCAAAGAGCGTCCGTGCCCTGTCCCGTCTTCGCCGACAGCCTTACCTGGTAATCCGCGGACAGATCTTTAAGGATCGTATCCGCCCCCTCCCTGTCCGTCTTGTTGAACACCGTTACCATTGTCTTGTCCGTGACCTGCAGCTCCTTCAAAGTCTCGTAGACCACGTGCATCTGTATGTCCATCTGTGGATTGGAACAGTCCACCACATGGAGGATGATGTCGCTGTATTTGGCCTCCTCCAGGGTGCTCTTAAAGGCTTCAATCAGGTGGTGGGGAAGCTTGCGGATGAATCCCACTGTGTCTGTCAGGAGAATGCTCTGGCCTCCCGGCAGCACAAGACTTCTGGTGGTGGGATCCAGAGTCGCAAACAGCTTGTCCTCGGCCAGGATCCCCGCGTCCGTCAGACGGTTTAACAGGGTGGACTTACCTGCATTGGTGTATCCCACGATAGAGGCCACCTTGGTGTGGGTCCGCTCCCTCTGCCTCCGCTGTACCTGTCTGTGGCGCTCCACCTCCTTAAGTTCCCCTTTAAGCTGGCTGATGCGCTCGTGAATCAGGCGGCGGTCCATCTCCAGCTTCTTCTCTCCCGGCCCCCTGGTGCCAATGCCGCCTCCCAGCCTGGACAGAGAGCTTCTCAGGCCCACCAGCCTGGCCGCGCGGTACTTTAGCTGAGCCAGCTCCACCTGCAGCTTTCCCTCCCGGGTCTTTGCCCTGGCCGCAAAAATATCCAGGATCACCATGGTCCTGTCCATGACCTTTGTCTCCAGAGCGTCCTCCAGGTTCCGAAGCTGAACCGGGGACAGCTCGTCGTCGCACACCACCCCTGTGGCGTCATTCTCCCACAGAAGCTCCTTTATCTCCTCAATCTTTCCCTTCCCAAGGTACGTCCCCGGATGAATCCTGTCCCGGTTCTGAATCACCCTTCCCACGGTCACTGCCCCGGCGGTCTTTATGAGCTCCGCAAGCTCCGCAAGGCTCCTCTCCGTGTCGTCCCCGTCTCCCAGGCTTACCCCGAAAAGGATCACCCTCTCTTCTATCTCTTTCAGCTCAATTAATTCTGCCACAAAAACTCCTTCCTGTTAATCTGTTAATCCTGTCCTATCGGGACCGCAAAAAGTCCATCTCCTTCTGCACCTGCTCATCCGCCCCATAGGCAGCCGTGTACTGCTCCAGGATGGACAGCGCCCTGTGAAAATCCAGTTTCCTCTCGTAGGCGGCAGCCTGATTCAAAAGAAGGCTGTCCATTGCCGACTGGTCGCCGGTCTGCACCCCCTGTTCCAGGTACTGGATCGCCAGATCCACCTCCCCGGCCTCCAGCTGGCAGACCGCCATACGGTTATAAATTTCCCCGTTCTTCATCCCGCCATTCACCGCCTGCTCATACAGCCCCATGGCCTCGTCAAACCGGTCCTGCTCTGCCAGGGCCTGCCCCAGGGAGAGTAAAATCTCCGCCGTCTCCCCGTCGTCCGGGGCCGCCTCATACAGCTTTTTGTACCCCTCCATGGCCTTGTCCGGCTGCCCCGCCAGAATGTAAAGCCGGATAAGGCGCGTCCGGTATTCCGGCCGGTCCTTATCCACCTGCGCAAGCACCTCATAGGTGTACGCGGCGGCCCCGTAGTCCCCGGCGCCGTACTCCGCCTCTGCCCTGTATTTGAGAATGTCCAGTTCAAACTCTCCCACCACCTTGGAGGACAGCGCCAAAGCTCCCTCAAAAGATTCTATGGCTGCCTCATAGTTTCCCGCCTCCAGCTCCCCGATACCCTGGAGACGGAGGGCCTGTCTCTCCTTGTCACTGCTTTTGCATCCGCTCAGCAGACAAATTGCCAGCATGCACACTGCTGCCGCTCTCCATACCTTCACCCGTCCTGTCTTACATCCTCTTTCCTTCATGAATCCCTCTCCTGTTCTCTCCTAATCCGCCCCTGGCTTCGTTCCCGGACGACTCTTCCCGCCTCTACTGTACTCCCGTGCTCCCCAGCCCGCCCCTGTCCCGGCCCGTCAGTTCCCGGACTTCCTCAAAACTTATCCGGGGCTGGTGCTCCACGATCCTGAACTGACAGATCCGGTCATTGACCTGAATCCTGGTGTCCCTCACGGCGTAAGCGGGAAAATACCACTGATCGCTGCCTCCGCAGTAAGTCTCGTCGATTATCCCCATGTGATTCGTCTGGATAATGCCGAAGTTTTTAAATGTGGAGCTTCGCGGAACGATATGGGCCTCATACCCTTTGGGCAGCTCCATGGCCACCCCCAGCGGAATCAGACAGAACTCCCCTGCCCTCATCTCCACGTCTCGTGCAGCCCGCAGATCGATCCAGTCCGACTTCCCCCCTATGTAGGCCAGTCTGTCGATTTTATCCGTAAAGTATTTAATCCTGATGGTTTCCATGTCCTGTCGTCCTTTCCTCTGTCACTTATGGGCAGCCTGCCCGTCTGCATTCATCAGAGTGCTCCCTTGATTCTACCATACCGGAAATGTGCTGTAAACAGATTCTTTCCGGGGCCAGGGGGCAATAAAAAACAAGGCCGGGAGAGGGTTATGTCTCCATGTCCCTCTTCCCGGCCACCCGTTGAGAACCGTCTTTTAAATCGTCTATCCAGTCCCCTACTGAACGGACAGAACCTTGTAATCCTGGTCCTCCACCGTCTTTTTCAGCACGTCATCGGCGATATCCCCGCACAAGGTTACCACGGCTGTCCCCGCCTCGTGGCTCACTGCTGCCTGCGTAACCTCGGGCAGCGCCTCCAGGCACTTCTTCACCCTCGCCTCACAGTGTCCGCACATCATTCCCTCGATCTTCATGGTCTTTTCCATGGTCCATTCCTCCGTTTTCATTGATTTTATTTTTTTATCTCTCCCCGCATCGTGGATGCGGAACAGATTCAGCCTTAAAGCGTTGGTCACCACGCAGAAGCTGGACAGGCTCATGGCCGCCGCCCCGAACATGGGATTAAGCTTCCATCCGAATATGGGATACCACAGCCCTGCCGCCAGAGGAATCCCAACCACATTATAGAAAAACGCCCAGAACAGATTCTCGTGGATATTCCTCAGCGTGGCCC
This sequence comes from Hungatella sp., assembly GCA_022795805.1. Classification (GTDB taxonomy): domain Bacteria; phylum Bacillota; class Clostridia; order Lachnospirales; family Lachnospiraceae; genus UBA3402. The sequence goes on from JAAWHK010000003.1 coordinate 17,538, forward strand.
GGCTCAGCCGAATCGCTGCCGGAACATCCTTAAGCCGGCTCTTCATCAGAACCACGTCCGCGGCGTCAATGGCAATATCCGTGCCGGCTCCGATGGCAATGCCGATGTCGGCTCGGGTCAGAGCGGGAGCATCGTTGATTCCGTCCCCCACCATGGCCACCTTTCCCATCTTCTTCAGGGATCGGATCACGCTCTCCTTGCCCTCCGGCAGCACCCCGGCAATAACCTGGTCGACTCCCGCCTGTCTGCCTATGGCTTTCGCCGTCCGCTCATTGTCTCCGGTGAGCATCACCACATGAATCCCCATGTTCTGCAGCTCCCTGATTGCCTGGGGACTGTCCTTCTTGATCACATCCGCCACAGCGATGATTCCCGTAAACCGTCCGTCCCTGCTGAAAAACAGCGGCGTCTTTCCCTCTTCGGCCAGACGCTCCGACTTACCTTTAAGCTCCTCCGGGATCTCTGCATGGCTGTTTATGAAATTGAAATTCCCTCCTGCAAGCTCCTTTCCCTCCAGACGGGCCGTCAGTCCGTTGCCTGGGAGAGCCTTGAAGTCCGTCACCTCCCGGCTCTCCATCCCCTCCTCTTCCGCCTTGAGAAGGATGGCCCGCGCCAGGGGATGCTCGCTTCTCCTCTCCAGCCAGTAAGCCTCTCTCAGAAGCTCTTCCTCCAATATACCCCCGGCGGGTATCAGATCCGTCACCCTGGGCTCGCCGCTGGTGATGGTTCCCGTCTTGTCCAGAGCCGCCACCTGCACTTTTCCCGCCTCCTCCAAGGAAACCGCCGTCTTAAACAGGATGCCGTTCTTTGCCCCCATACCGTTGCCCACCATGATGGCCACCGGCGTGGCCAGCCCCAGTGCGCAGGGACAGCTGATAACCAGCACTGAAATCGCCCTGGCCAGGGCGAATCCGATGCTCTGCCCCGCTAAAAGCCATACGATCAGGGTGACCGCCGACACGGCGATTACCACGGGCACAAACACCCCTGACACTCTGTCCGCCACCTTGGCAATAGGCGCCTTGGTGGCCGCGGCGTCGCTTACCATCTGAATGATCTGGGACAGTGTGGTATCTTCCCCCACTCTGACGGCTTCACAGCGGATGAAACCCGACTGGTTCACCGTGGCCGCCGACACTCTGTCCCCCGCCTCCTTGTCCACGGGGATGCTCTCCCCGGTGAGGGCCGACTCGTTAACCGCACTGCTTCCCTCCAGCACCACTCCGTCCACGGGAATATTCTCCCCGGGCCGCACCAAAAAGATGTCCCCCTTCTTCACCTGCTCCACAGGAACTTCCGTCTCCGCGCCCTCTCTCACCACCACCGCGGTCTTGGGAGCCAGCTTCATCAGGCCCTTTAATGCGTCGGTAGTTCTTCCCTTGGACCGTGCCTCCAGCATCTTGCCCACAGTAATCAGGGTCAGAATCATGGCCGCCGACTCAAAGTAAAACTCGTGCATATAGCTCATAACCCCTGCCATGTCGCCCTTCATCTGAGCATCTGTCATGGCGAACAGAGCGTAGCTGCTGTACACGAAAGACGCACCCGACCCAAGGGCCACCAGAGTGTCCATGTTGGGCGATCTGTGCCACAGGCTCTTAAAGCCGCTTATGAAGAATTTCTGATTGATGATCATGATGATCACAGTCAGATGCAGCTGTAAAAGCCCCATGGCTATGTGGTTGCCCGCCAGAAAGGCCGGGACCGGCCAGTTCCACATCATATGTCCCATGGAAATGTACATCAGCACGATGAGAAATCCCAGGGAATAAATCAGCCTCTGCTTTAAGACGGGGGTCTCCCTGTCCTTCAGCATATCCTCCGCCGCCGTACCTCCGCCGACGGGCTGCTCCTGCCCCCCTTTTGCCCCTTTTAAGCCCGCGCCGTATCCGGCCTCCTCAACGGCCGCAATGACGGCTTCGGCCGAAACCTCCCCCTCCACTGCCATGGAGTTGGTCAAAAGGCTCACGGAACACGAATCCACCCCGGGTATCTTCCCTACCGCCTTCTCCACTCTGGCACTGCATGCCGCACAGCTCATACCTGTTACCGTATACTGTTTCATCTCGTTTTATGCCTCCTTCTGCTGCTTATTTCATCAGTTTTTGCAGCGTGGCCACCAGCTCGTCGATGGTCTCCTCTTTCCCGTCCCGGATGTCCCTGGCCACACATGTCCTGATATGGCTGGCCAGAAGCACCTTGTTAAAACTGTTCAGAGCCGCGTTGGCGGCCGCCACCTGCACCAGAATCTCCGGACAGTAGGCATCCTTCTCCACCATCCCCCTGATTCCCCGTATCTGGCCTTCTATCCGGTTCAGGCGGTGAATCAAATCCTTATACTCTTTTTCCGTCCGCTCCTTTGTCTTATGGCAGCACTGGCAGCTCTCCTCCCGTCCCTTCTCACTTTCCACAGCCACACCTCCTGACGCTATTCCTTTTTGTTCCCTTTTTGCCTGATTTTCATTCCCCATGTCTGTATTATATACCCCCATAGGGTATATTGCAACTATTATTTTTCTAAGTTTGAACCGGCGGGCTCCCTTAAGGCCGCTGCCCCTTGTCAACGGACCTCCCAGCATGTATAATAAGCATATCAAATTTTTTGGAGAAAACAACATGAACCAACTGGACAAGATTGCAGTGCTCATCCCCTGCTACAATGAAAGCTGCACCATCGAAAAAGTAGTATCCGACTGGAAATCCGCTCTTCCGGAAGCGGTTATCTATGTCTATGACAACAATTCCACTGACGGTACGGGCAGGCTGGCCCGCCAGGCCGGCGCCGTGGTCCGCTGTGAGCCTCTCCAGGGCAAGGGCAATGTGGTGCGCCGCATGTTCCGCGAAATCGACGCCATGTGCTATATCATGATTGACGGCGACGACACCTATCCCGCTCATGTCGCCAGGACCATGGCCGACCAGGTTTTGCTCCACGGCGCGGACATGGTAGTAGGCGACCGCCTCTCCTCCACATACTTTTCTCAGAACAAGCGGCCCTTTCACAATTTCGGAAATTCCCTCGTGAGATTTTTCATTAACAGCCTTTTCAAAACCCGGATTCACGATATCATGACCGGTTACCGGGCATTCAGCTATGAGTTTGTAAAGACTTTTCCTGTACTTTCCAGAGGATTTGAGATAGAGACCGAAATGACGATCCACGCCGCAGATAAGAATATGGTCATAAAAAACGTGATTGTAGAGTATCGGGACCGCCCCCTGGGAAGCGTGTCAAAGCTCAACACCTTCTCCGACGGCTTCAAAGTCCTGAGCACCATCCTGCGGCTGTACCGGGATTACAGGCCCCTGTCCTTTTTTGGCCTCCTCTCTCTGTTTTTGATGCTTTTATCCGGTCTGTTCTTCCTTCCCGTTCTGGCGGAGTACATACAGACCGGCCTTGTACCCCGCTTCCCGACCCTGATCGTGTGCGGGTTCGGTGCCACCACTGCCCTTTTGTCCCTGTTTTCCGGTGTGATCCTTCAAACCCTTGTCAGAAAAAACCGGCAGGATTTTGAATTTCATCTCATGCAGGCCCACTGGCAGTATGAGCACCTTTTAACAAATCATCTTAACGGAAACGCAGAATGTGATCTGCCATGAACCATTTAAAAACAATACTGAAAATGCTCCTCGTCCTCATCGTAAGTTCCCTGGACGGCACCATGTCAAAACTTCTGGACAACCACACTGACACGATCATGCTGGGCAGTGCACTCTACCATAAACCCGATTCATCCGTTTTGGAGAGAGCTCTGAATGTCTACCGCGCTCAATACGACGACGCCCTCCCCTCCTACTGTCTGCTGGCATACGTAAACGACTACGAGGGGGTGTCCGTCGCTTCCTATCCGCGGTACTGGCACGGATACTTGGTGTTTCTTAAGCCGCTCCTGCTTTTTACGGATTACCTGGGCTTTCGCACCCTCAACAAAATCCTTTTACTCAGCCTTACCGCCGCCGTAATCGGGGTCTTGGTGAAACGCGGCCAAAAACGGGCTGTTCTCCCCTTTGTGACTGCCGTGCTGTTTTTGAGGCCGTCCGCCGTTGCTTACTCCCTGCAGTATTCCACGATCTTCTACACCTCCATAACCGCCCTCCTGGTCATGGTTCTCTGGAATGAAAAGCTAAAGCAGGGAAACCGGTTTTTATTTTTCTTTCTGATTTTGGGAATCCTTACCAATTATCTGGATTTCCTGACCTATCCCATCGCGACTCTGGGATTTTCTGCCGCCATGTATCTGTGTCTCCAGGACTCCCTGTCCTGCCGGGAAAAGCTTCGCAGCATACTCCTTTATTCTCTCGCCTGGGCACTGGGGTATTTCGGCATGTGGATTGCCAAATGGTCCCTCGCCTCCCTGCTTCTTCGTGAGAATGTGTTCGCGGACGCCCTGAAGCAGGCGCAGTTCAGGATGTCAGATTCGATTTCCGGCCATGTCTTCACCCGTCTGGATGTCTTCTCCAGAAATTTCATGGTTGGCTTTGACCATATTGAAGTCCTGGCCTGCGTCATTTTTACAGTGACACTTCTGTACGGAATTTGGGTCTGCGGCTTTCACATTAAGCGGTTCCTTCTTCACGGGATTCCCTATGTGCTGGTATGTCTGATGCCCTTTGCCTGGTATACGGTCCTGCAGAACCATTCCTTTGTACACCCAGCTTTCACTTACCGGAGTCTGGCGGTTTTTGTCTTCGCATTTTTGTGTATGGGAATAACCGCCCCCAGGGCCAAAAAATAAATATCTGTTTTTTTTGTGAAACGCAAAAAGGCCGGAGCATCCGATCATGCCCCGGCCCCTATCGTTCTTCCTTTCTGCCTTTCATCTCACAGCACCACACTCTCACCCCTGCAGCCGATCTTCTCCGGACTCCCGTCCTTAATCCGGTAAGCCTCCCCCCAGAGGACCTGCCGCCCGTGCTCGACGAGCACATAGCTGCCGTCCGGCAGAGCGTAAAACACCCGTCCCATACTGTCCGGATAGGTGATATCCTCCATCAGCCGCTTTCCGTCCAGCACGGAATCCTTCACATTCTGGTAGTGGGGCAGAATCATAAGATCCGTCAGCCCCAGCCCCTCCAGAAACCGTCTATACGCCGGGTCTGTTGATTCCCCTGCCAGCTCCGGCTGGGCATACACGATCCCGGCGCAGTTCATGGTTCCGGCGCTGATGCCCATAACCGTACCCTCATACGTCCCTATAAGCTCTTTCAGCCCGATTCTTCTGAAAAACGCGTTCTGGGTGGGAACATGGCCTCCTGCCAGAATCACGATCCGGCTCTCCCCAAGGAGACGCGCCAGATCCCTTTCGTTTCTTTCGTCACACATCACCAGCCGCTTTACGGGAATCCCGCTGATCTCGAAAAATCCCTGAAACTCCCCCCTCATTCTGTCGTTGCCGGCAAAATCCGCCGGATCGGAACTAATCATCACACAGCTGCACCCCGGCTCCCAGCCTTCCCTCAGCCGCTCCAGAAATCCGTTCTCCCGGGTATATCCGTAGAGAATCCGGCCGTCCGCCTGGGGATAAGGGCTGCAGGGGCTGCTCGTCAGAAACAGTCTCATACGCGCCTCCTCAGCCTGCCGGAGCACCCGATCCCCAGTGCCCCCTGGCCTGTATGGCAGGACACGCCCAGAGACAGATTGTCACACATGACCTCCATGCCGGGAAATGCCTCCTCAATCTCCCTGACCCACTCCCTGGTCTCCTCCTCGCTTGCGCTGGAGGCGGCCAAAAGATACAGTTCTCCCCTGTCCTTGGCGTCCTTAAACCGGGTCTCCATGTCATGGGACATGGCCTCTATCATGCTCTTCTTCGCCTTCAAAAATCCCCTGCACTTCTTAAAAGAATCCAGGACGCCCACATCCAGCTTCAGCACAGGCTTAATGTTCAGAACCGTGCCCAAAAGCGCCGTGGCCGGGGTAATCCTTCCGCCCCGCTTTAAGTGCTCCAGCGTGTCCACGCCTATGTAAATCTCCACATTCTCCCGGGAAGCCTCCACAATGTCCTTTATCTCCTCCCCGCCGCACCCCTCCCGGATAAGCTCCAGCACATCCAGGACAAGCCGGTGCAGAGGCGTGGACACCCGGCCGTGGTCCACAACAAACACCCGTCCCTCATAGGATTCCTCCCTGGCCAGGACCGCCGCGGTGGCACAGGAACCGCTGAGTCCGCTGCTGATGGGCATGTACACGATCTCGTCGAACTTGTCAAGGCCCTGGTCCCACAGCTTCATCACCTCCGCCGGCGAAGGCTGGGATGTGGTAATCTCCGCCCCCGAATCCAGCTTCTGAAAAAATTCTTCCCTGGACAATGTAATGTCCTCATAACAGCACTGGCCGTCTATGTAAAACGGCATGGGCAGCACCAGAATTCCCAGCTTTTCCGCTTCCTCCTGGGAAATCCCGCTGTGACTGTCCGTAATAACTCCCACTGACTTTTTCATGGCCATCCTCCTCGTATACGTATTCCGGGCCGCCTGCAGCTTAAAGTTCTCCGTCCGGCTTATACTCCGGTTCCTCCTCCATATGCAGATTCAGCTCCTCCTCCACCTCACTTCGGATCTCCTCTGCCCGGACCGGGTCCATATCCGGCAGCTCCTCTCTGGAGCCGATCCCGAACCGTCTCAGAAACTCCTCCGTGGTGGCAAACAGCGCCGGGCGTCCCGGTGCGTCCAGGCGTCCCACCTCCTGAACCAGATTATATTCCACCAGACGGTTCACCGCGTGATCCGACTTTACGCCCCGTATCTTCTCGATCTCCAGCTTGGTCACCGGCTGCTTGTACGCGATGATGGACAGCGTCTCCAGGACCACATCCGTAAGGGCGTGCTTTTTAGGCGCGGCCGCGACGCGGATAAGGTTATCATAGTATTCCATCCGGGTACACATCTGATAGCACCCGTCCAGCTCTATGATCTGAATCCCTCTCTTCTCCCTGTCGTACCGCCGTCTCAGTTTTTCTGCCGCCTCCCTGGCCTCCTCCTCATCGCTGTCCAAGGCCGCCGCCAGCTGCCGCACTTCCACGGAATCCCCCATGGTGAACAGAACCGCCTCCACCACGGCCTCATAATCCCTTTTCCGTTTCCCCGGGGTATCCGCCCCGGTGCAGTCATTGGCGGTCATGGCTTCCCTGACATCCGCGCCGTCTTTGTCCGTCTTACGTTTCTTTCCGCTCATCCTTCGCTTTACCCTTCAAACTCCTCCAGTCCCTCCAGGTTAAGCTCCCCGCTCTCCCCTTCCGGCTCCAGAGTCTCAATATTCATATCGTCAAAAAGTTCTTCCTGTGTCAGATGAATCTTTCCCATCTTCATCAGCTCCAGCACCGCCAGAAATGTGACCACCACTTCCAGCTTATCCCCCTGCCGTTCCAGAAGCTGCCGAAAGCTGAATATTCTGTGGTCTCTGGCATAGTCCATCACCGTTTTTACCCTGTCTTCCAGGCTTATGGGCTCCCTGCGTATGGTGCCGAACCTGCTGCGGATAGGGTCGATCTTGTCCTCCCTCCGACGGATCACCGACTGAAAGACAGCCTGCAGTCTGGCCAGATTCAGATCCCCCAGAAGTTCGTCCAGATCCACCGGCGGCACGTACTTGGCCACCTCATCCGGCACGGTGGCCGCCTTGTACAGATGCTTTTCAGCCCCCTGCTCCAGCTCCAAAAGCTCCTGGGCCATGCATTTGTACATTTTGTACTCCAGCAGCCTGGCCACCAGCTCCGCCCTCGGGTCCTCCTCCTCACCGTCCTCATTCACCTCCGCCGGCAGAAGCATCCGGGACTTAATGTCGATCAGCGTGGCCGCCATTACAAGAAATTCGCTGACCAGGTTTAAGTCCTCCGTCTCCATATGACTCACGTAATCCAGATACTGCTCCGTGATCAGCACAATGGGAATATCGTAAATACTCACCTTGTTTTTCTCTATGAGGTGAAGCAGAAGGTCTAAAGGCCCTTCAAAGTTATCCAGTTTATAGGAAATTTCCGCCATACTCCTGCCTCCCGCTTTCTTTTGCAGACAATACCGCTGGCTCTTAATGTCCTTCCTTTTGGAGGACACCGCTCAACAAAGTATAACAGACACAGGCGGTTCTGTAAATAAGCGCAGCCCCTGTTTCCCCAAAAGTTTCGCTTCCGTATTCTGTTCTTCACCCGGGCCGTATCCTCACCGCCACCAGTTCCGCCCGGTTATTCAGCCTTACATTAATGGAATGGGTTCCCAGCCCCCTGCTGACGATGACGTCCTTCCCTCCGGTTTTCAAATGCCCGCCGCAGCTCCTCTCGAAAAAGTGAAACTGAGGCGTCATCAGCCCGCCGATCCCGGGGATGCGGATGGTTCCCCCATGAAAGTGGCCGCACAGAGTCAGGTCAGCCCCCCAAAGGCCGTAGGTCCTGTAAAAAAGGGGCGAATGGGCCATAAGGATCTGGTACCTGTCCCCGGCTGCCCTCCCCAGCCGCTCTTCTATGTAGGACACATCCATCATATCCCCGGGAACACGCTTGTCATAGTACTTCCGCTCCACCTCCAGCCCGCTTATGCGCACCTCCCCGTCAAAATCCGCCCATGTATCCGACAGATGGCAGACCCCCGCATCCTTAAGGCCTCTCAGAAAGACGTCGTAACTGTCCCCGTAGAGCTGCCGCTTTCTGTACATGCGGCTCTCATGGTTTCCGTTGGCGTAAAATACCGGGTACTTTGCCGCAAGCTCCCCCATGAGAGACAGGGTAATCCCCAGATCCGCCTTCTTCTTCACCACCATCATGTCGCCGCCCACCAGCACAGCCTGAGGCCGTACCTTGTCAATGGCCGCCAGAAGCCGCTCCTGCTTTATTCCGAAACAGTTGTCATGAAGGTCCGACAGAAACATAAAAGTCCTCTCCCGGCTGACCTTCTCCGATTTCACTTCATAGATATCCGTCACAAAATTCTTCCGCTCATAGGCGGAGCGAAGGCAGCCCCCCGCCGCCGCTGCCGCCCCCGCTGTCATCAGTCTCCACATAGTCCGCTCCATAGATAAAACTTCCCCGCCGTCACAGCCGGGTGTAGGGCGCCAGCTCCATACGGATAAAATAGCCCTGCTCATGTCTGCACACCGGGCACATCTTGGGAGCCTCCACACCTGTCAGCACATGGCCGCAGTTTAAGCACATCCATCCCGTGGCCGTATCCGCCACAAACAGCCTGTTCTGCTCCAGAAGATCCGCAAACAGCTGAAATCGGTCCCCGTGAACCTTCTCAATGGCTCCGATCTGGTGAAATACCCTGCCGATCTCCTGGAATCCCTCTTCCTTTGCCCTGTCGCCGAAAGCTTTGTACACCGTGTCGTGCTCCTCATACTCGTTGTGCCTGGCGGCCTGCAGAAGGTCAAGAGTCTCCTGGGAAATGTTCACCGGATATTGTCCGTCAATATGAATCCCTTCCCCCGACAGCTCCTTCAGATAATTGTAAAAGATCTCCGCGTGCTCCTTCTCCTGGTCCGCCGTGAACTGAAATACGGCCTCTATCACCGGCAGCTTTTCCTTCCTTGCAATCCCCGCCGCAAAGGTATACCGGTTCCTGGCCTGGCTCTCCCCGGCAAAAGCCCGCATAAGGTTTTTCGCTGTCTCGCTGTTTCTGAAATCCTGCATCTCAAACTACCTCCTTATTTTTGCTTTCTCACAAGGTAGTATCCTCCAAAATATGCAAAATTATACCTTACGGCACAAAGTGCCCCCGCTCCTTAGGAGCCTGCATTACGGGATGCCCCTCTACTTCTGATTTCGGAACACCGGATCCGCAGGATGACCTCCGATGATCTTCTGCATGGTTCTCTGCACCGCATCCTGTGAATTCTTCCAGCTTTTATCCGCGTTCCGGTAATCATACTTCTCGATGAGCCAGTCAATATCCTCCTGCATCCGCGACAGCTCCCGCTTCATCTGTCCAAAAAGCACGGAAAACACCTGCTCCTTCTCCCCGGCTTTCAGTTCCCTGTCGCACACCTGCACCAGATCCGCGAAGTGATGGATGCAGAATCCCCTGGAATCCTCCGCCAGTTTAAGAAAATCCTTTTCGTGCTTAACCTGGTGGATAAAGGTATCCAGCACCCTTTCATACGTCTCCTCCACTCTCCCGCATATGTAGCAGTGGGACTCCTCCTGCCGAATCCAGCCGCTGAGAGTGCATTCTTGGTCCTCCTTCTTCCTCAGCTTCCCGAAGATCGTAACCGGCTGGGGGGTAAATTCATCCATCCGTTTCTCCAGCTCCCGCCGCAGCCATGTCAGTCTGGTCTTGAAGATCCACGCATTGCCCAGATTGTTGCCGTAGTCAAACATGGCCTTCGTGTGGCGGCGGCAGAACCCCGCCCTGTCGGTTCTGTCCCGGATATCGCTTTCCATGTAGGAGGAACCCAGGACGAATTCAATAGCCTCCTGCTCCAGCTTTCTCTCCAGCCAGCAAAAAGGGCACTCATCCCCTGACGTCAGGGCGTCGTGAAGCTCTATAGTGTATAATTTTTCCTTCATATTTATCATCTCCTGCCACTATCATACACAATCTCTCCTTCCTCCGTCAAGTTAAGATTCCCGCCCTTCCCGTCTTCCGATTAATTCCATTTATTCCATTATATTCCATTTATGGACAATATACTTATGACGGGGGAGAGGGGTTAAATAGGATACAAGGAGGAGGTTTTACCAATGATTACCTATGAGCCATTGTGGAAAACAATGAAGGAGAAGAAAATCAGCCAGTACCGCCTGATCAAATATTACGGCTTCAGCTCAGGCCAGATCAACCGGCTGAAAAACAATCAATACGTCTCCACTCATACAATCGGTGTACTCTGTACCATTCTGAAATGTTCTGTGCAGGACGTTATGGAATTCCGCATGGACAACAGCGAGTACGCCTTTCCCCTGCCGGAAATGTACGAAAACCATGTCAGTGACGATCCGAAACCGCTGATTCCGCTGGATCAGTAACCGATCCGGTGCTTTCATATTTTCCGCAGATTCAGGCGTCGTATCACCATCGTGTCACCAAATTTAATAAAAGAGCTGTTAAAAAGCTTCCCTCTGTGGTATGATTTATCCATGGTGAATACCAGCGCCACAGGATTTTCTTGCAGCAAACCGCACGCGGCCGCCTGCTGCAAGAATCCTTGGTGAAACAGGGCAGCAGCCGCGGCCCCCGGATACGGATAAACATATAAAAAGGGATTGTGCCGCCTTATCATGATCAGATTCCATGTAAGGCGCGGCCTTTTGAGACTTGCGGAGGAATACGATGGAAAAAAAGAAACAATATAACGGACTGGATATAATGAAGGTGATCATGGCCGTGCTGGTAGCGGCACGCCATATGATCCAGCTTTTTTATCCGGCAGAAAGTAAATGGCGCCTGGTAATCGGCGCCTGGCTCTCTAATCTGGCTGTGCCTGTATTTTTTATCACTGCCGGATTTTTTCTGTTTAATAAGGTGGACCGAAACAAAAAAGAGGAGAGCAAAAGGGCACTGTTTAAATACGGTACAAGGATTCTGAATCTTTATGTGATCTGGTCGGTGATCTATCTTCCCATTGATTATATCAACTGGAAAAACGGGCCCGAAAAGGATATACAAGCGACCGTTTTAAACTATATAAAATCCTTCTTTTTCTGCAGTACTACCGTCCAGCTGTGGTATCTCCCCGCGCTTTTGACAGCATGCCTTTTGGTGGCAGCCGCTTACATGGCCGGGGTAAGGATTTCATATCTTTTGATCGCGGGCGCGCTTCTCTTTGCCGCGGGCTGTATCGGCGACAACTGGTATTTTAATCAGCAGCTTCCCATGGGCCTCCAGCAAGCCTTACACGTATATGCCCAATATTTTATGACCATGCGCAACGGAATTTTTTACGGATTCTTCTTTGTTGCCATAGGTTTGTGGTTCTCAAAGTCGCAAAGAAACATTCCCTTTGTTCCGGCCATGGCAGGAAGCGGAATATTCCTGGCGTGTATGCTCTGTGAGGTTCTTCGGTGCAGCAATACCAATATGGTATTCATGTCAGCGCCCGCAGCCTTTTTCCTGTTTGCAGCGGCTTCCTCCGTCAACTTAAAGAACCGAAAGCTGTATCCCAGGCTTCGGATGACCAGTGAATGGATTTATCTGTCCCATGTATATTTCTTTCATTTCTATGGATGGGTACGCAGATGGAATCCCCTCCCGGCCACCAAAAAAGGGATTACCATCTCCATCCTGGGACCTATGATCCTGTTTTCCTGGTGCATGGCCTGTCTGTCCGAGAAAAAAGCGGGACGCTGGCTGAAAAAACTCGTCTGATTCTGCGCATTACGGCTGTATCCACGCCCCGTCCGCTCCCACCTGATATCCGTCCGGCGTCCGGGTGTTGGTGAGCATGGCCCCCTGGCTGCCCAGATAGAACCATTTGCCGTTGTCCTCCACCCAGTAATTCGCCGCCATGGCTCCGCTGGAGCGGAAATAGTACCACGCCCCGTTGGTGAACTGCCGCCATCCCGTGGCCATATATCCGTCCCCGTCAATCCAGTACTCCGCCTGGTCCACATTCAGCCACTCCCCTGCCGCTCTGGTTCCGTTCTGCTTTATGTAATACCATCTTCCGCCGTCCTTAACCCACCCGGCCGATACCGCCGGCCCCTGGCCCGGCCCCGTCTGTGAACCTCCGGATGTCTGTGTACTTCCGGCACCCGGTCCCGGGCTCACCGTCGGCTGTCCGCTGCCGGCCACCGCAAACCCGTAGTCCAAAAGAGCCTTGGTGTCCCCGTAGTGGGTGGACTTGCTCTTCATCACCACGGCGATCAGGCGGACGCCGTCCCTCTCCACCCCCGTCACCAGGGTGTTGCCGGCCAGGGACGTGTAGCCGGTCTTGCCTCCGATGATCCCCTGATAATACCTGGAATCTGCCGGATACATCATCTTGTGTCCCGGGCTTATGGTCTTTGCCTTCTCCTTCTTGATGGCAGGAAACTGATAGCTGGTGGTGGTGGAGATCCTGCACAAGGTCTCATTCTGGAAGGCGGCCCTTCCGATCAGCGCCATGTCGTAGGGTGTGGTGTAATGGCTGCTGTCATTCAGCCCGTGGGGATTGACAAAATGGGTTCCCGTGCATCCCAGCTGGGCCGCTCTCTGGTTCATCAGGTCCGCGAAACCGCTGACGCTGCCCGACACATGCTCCGCCAGGCCGTTGGCCACCTCGTTGGCCGACTTCAGCAGAAGGCCGTACATGCACTGCTCCACGGTCAGTTTATCCCCCTCCGTCACGTTTAGGGACACGGCCCCCGACTCGAGATTGGTGGTGGCTGTCTTTGAGAAAGTCACCACATCGCCTAAATCAGCCCGCTCCAGAACCAGCATGGCCGTCATCAGCTTGGTGGTGCTGGCCGGATAAAACCGGGTTTTCTCATTCTTTCCATATAGGATACTGCCGCTTGCAGCGTCGATCACCACCGCGCCCTCGGCCTGAATCTCCGGTTGGGCCACAGAATGACTGCCTGCTGCCATACTTCCTGCCCCCGGCCCCGTGACCGCGGCCTGAACCGGAAAGCTTACTGCAAGGCACAGCGCCATAGCCAGCCCTGCCGTCTTTCTCCATCGTCTCATCGCTTACGTTTCTCCTGACTGTTTTTTGACTGTCTGTCCTGTTACCTCTCTTCGGCCTTAAACTTCTTGGCCTGACTCTGAATCAGTTCCTCATCATCAAAGTAATTAATCTTCATGGCCGCCTTCACATCCGCCAGGGTCTGCGCCGCCGCCCTCTGTGCTTTTTCGCTTCCCTCCCTGAGGATGCGGTAAACCTCCGGTATCTTCTGCTCGTACTCCTTCCTCCTGGCCCGGATGGGAGCCAGCTCATCCTGCAGCACCTGATTCAGGAATTTCTTGACCTTCACATCCCCCAGACCGCCTCTGGTGTAGTGAGCCTTAAGCTCATCCAGGTTCCCATACTCCGGCCAGAACCGTTCAAAATGATCGTCCCGGCAGAAGGCCTCCAGGTAGATAAACACCGGGTTGCCCTCCACGCGTCCCGGATCCTGAACCCTCAGATGGTTGGGATCCGTAAACATGCTCATAACCTTCTTCCTTACCTCCTCCTCCGTGTCGGACAGGTAGATGCAGTTGTTCAGGGACTTGCTCATCTTCGCCTTGCCGTCGATGCCCGGAAGCCTCATGCACGCCTTGTTGTCCGGCAGAAGCACGTCCGGCTCCACCAGAACCTCCCCGTAGATGTGGTTGAAGCTTCTGACGATCTCCCTGGTCTGCTCGATCATGGGAAGCTGATCCTCCCCCACTGGAACCGTGGTGGCCTTAAATGCCGTAATATCCGACGCCTGGCTGATGGGATAGGCGAAAAAACCTACAGGGATGCTGGCTTCGAAGTTGCGCATCCTGATCTCGTTCTTCACCGTGGGATTCCTCTGGAGCCTGGACACGGTCACCAGATTCATGTAGTAAAAGGTCAGCTCCGTCAGCTCCGGAATCTGGGACTGAATAAACAGGGTGGACTTCTCCGGGTCCAGACCGCAGGAAAGGTAATCCAGGGCCACCTCGATGATATTCTGACGCACTTTCTCAGGATTGTCCGCATTGTCCGTGAGAGCCTGGGCGTCGGCGATCATAATAAAGATATCGTCAAATTCACCGCTGTTCTGAAGCTGTACCCGCCGTTTCAAAGAGCCCGCATAGTGTCCCACATGCAGTCTCCCCGTGGGCCTGTCCCCGGTTAAAATGATTTTCCTTTTATCTCCCATATCTTCCTCCTCTTTGTTCTAAACACTCCGCCTGCCGGCATCAGGCGCAGATTCAACTATGCCGGATCCATGATATCTGATTTTATCACAGCTTTCTGTCTTTTTCCACTTTCAATTCCCTTACGATTTATCCTCCGTCACTCTCTGGCTGCTCCTGGCAAAAATCCTCCTCAGCATCACCACGGCGGCGATGGTCAGCACAAATTCCGCCACAGGCTGGGCGTAAGCCAGCCCGAACAGGGGATACAGATAATTCAGAATAAACAGGGCCGGGATCTCCAGAATAATCTTCCTCATTATGGCAAATATCAGCGCGTTTTTGCCCAGGCCGAGAGCCTGGAACACGCCTACGGCCAGAAAATCCATATAGATCAGCGGCTGCGCCAGGCAAAGGCCCCGCAAAAACTTTGTGCCGTAGGCGATAATGGCCTCACTGTCCATAAACAGGGCGATGAGTCTGTCCGCCCACATATAGTAGCCCAATGTGACGCAGATCATGGCCGGAAGCATCAGCTTTATGGCAAACAGGACGGTATCCTTCATCCTCCTGTGGTTTCCGCTGGAATAGGTGTAGCTGACCAGGGGCATGATCCCCTGGGAGAATCCCAAAGCAATCTGGAAGGGTACCATGTTGATCTTCTGGGCGATGCCCATGGAAGCCACCGCGTCCGCGCCGTAGCCGGAAGTAAAATTGTTCAGGATCGTCATGCCTGTCACGTTCAGCAGGTTCTGGATGGATGCCGGGATCCCCACGGCACAGATTCCCAGGACGATAAAGCGCTGAAAGCCGAATTTTTTCGGACTGACGCTTACAAACGTATGTTTCCGCTTCACATACAGAAGCACAAAGAAATACCCGCAGGCAAAACAGTTGGAAAGAAACGTGGCCAGTCCCGCCCCGGCCGCCCCCATATTAAACCCCCAGGGGAGGATGAACACGGGATCCAGAATCATATTAAGGAAACACCCGCTCATGGTCCCGATGCTGGCATGAAGCGACGCCCCCTCCGATCGCACCATATAGGCCATAACCACATTGAGAATGGAGGGCGCGGCCCCCCATGTGACCGTCCACAGCATGTAGCTGTCCGTAGCCGCCCGCGTCGCCTCATCGGCCCCCAGCGCCGTCAGAAGCGGGGCCTTAAACACCGTGCACAGAAGGGAAAAAAGGATTCCGCACAGCAGGGAACAGTAGAATCCGAACGCGGAGCTTCTCCTCACGGTCTCATAATCCCTGCGCCCCAGCGCCCGGCTCATCATACTGGACGTCCCCACGCCGAACAGGTTGTTCACCGCGTTGAACGCCAGGAGCACCGGGTAAGCCAGGGTCACCGCCGCATTCTGTACCGAATCATTGAGCATCCCCACGAAATAAGTGTCCGCCAGGTTGTAGATCACCATGACCAGAGAGCTTAAAATCGTTGGCACTGCCAGCCTGGCTATGGCCCTCGGTATGGGCATCTTCTCAAATAACAGTATCTTCTGATCTTCTTCCAATCCCAATCTTCCCCTTTCCTAATCCAAAACAGCCCCGCCGGGCATCTCTTTCGCCTCTGTCATGTCTGCCATGTCCTCCATCAGACGCCATATCTCCTCCCGTCCCTGTTTCGTCTGGGCGGAAAACGGGATCAGAACGTCTCCCTTCTCCATGCCCAGCCCGTTTCGGAGCATCTTCACATGCTTGGGCACCTGACTGCGGTTGATCTTATCCAGTTTCGTGGCGATGATCACCGGGCGGTAGCCGTTGTACACGATCCAGTCGTACATGGTTTTGTCATTGGCCGACGGCTCATGACGGATGTCCACCAGGAGAAACACGCCCCTGAGCATCCCCGACTTTCTCAGATACCTCTCGATCATCTTCCCCCATTTTTCCTTGGCCTCCACGGACACCTTTGCGTAGCCGTATCCCGGCAGATCCACAAAATACATCTGATCGTTCACATGGTAAAAATTGATGGTCTGGGTCTTCCCCGGCTGGGACGACGTCCTGGCCAGGGATTTCCGGTTCATGAGGCCGTTGATCAGGGACGACTTCCCCACATTTGATTTTCCCGCAAAGGCAAATTCCGGATGCGTATTCTCCGGCAGCGCGCTGGTGATTCCGCACACCGTCTCAAGCTCGGCTTTCTTTATAATCATAGTCTGCTCCTTTTTACGATTGGGCCGCCGGGACAAGAGCCTCCTCACGCACAAGGACCATATCCTGTACATACACGATGTTCAGCCCCTCCGTGATCTCCTCTGACAGCTCCTCTATGTCCGGCCTGTTTTTCTCCGGCACCAGGACCTTTTTTATGTGGGCCATCCTGGCAGCCAGCACTTTCTCCTTCAGTCCTCCCACGGGCAGCACGCGCCCTCTCAGGGTAATCTCCCCGGTCATGGCCGTCTTCGCGTCCACAGGCCGGTCGATGACCGCGGACAGCATGGCCGTGGCCATGGCGATTCCGGCGGAAGGCCCGTCCTTGGGGACCGCCCCCTCAGGGATATGCAGATGGATGTCGTGCGTCTCAAAGAAATCCTCCGCCACCTTATACTCCGGACACGCGGAGCGCACGTAGGTGAGGGCAATGCGGGCCGACTCCTTCATCACGTCCCCCATCTGCCCCGTCATCAGAAGCTCTCCCTTTCCCGGCATCACATTGACCTCTATCTGCAGCGTGTCTCCCCCTGCGCTGGTCCAGGCCAGCCCCCGGACAATGCCTGTCTGGTCCTTCTCGTTGGCATCCTCAAAGGATATTTTCTCCTTGCCCAGATACCTCTCCAGATCCCTCTCCTCCACCTGCTTTCCGGTCTGTTTGTCCTTCAGATACTCTCTGGCCGCTTTCCGGCAGATATCGCCGATGCGGCGCTCCAGGTTTCTCACTCCCGCCTCCCGGGTGTAGTTGTGGATAATCTTTCTCAGGGCGTCGTCGCTTATGGAAAGGTGCTCTTCGCCCAGGCCGTTTTTCTCCAGCTGTTTTTTCACCAGATACTGCCTGGCAATATGGAATTTCTCGTTCTCCGTGTAGCTGCTGACCTCAATGATCTCCATGCGGTCCAAAAGAGGTCTGGGTATGGTCTCCGTGGTGTTGGCCGTGGCGATAAAAAGTACCTGGGACAGATCAATGGGAACTTCCACGTAGTGGTCCCTGAACTTCACGTTCTGCTCCCCGTCCAGCACCTCCAAAAGGGCTGATGACACATCCCCCTTGTAGTCGCTGCTCACCTTGTCGATCTCGTCCAGAAGCATCAGAGGATTGCCCACGCCCGCCTGGCGCAGCCCCTCCGTAAGCCTCCCGGGCATGGCTCCCACATAGGTCTTTCGGTGTCCCCTGATCTCCGCCTCGTCCCTCACGCCGCCCAGGCTGATACGCACGTATTTTTTGTTTAAAGCCCTGGCCACGGACCTGGCGATGGAGGTCTTTCCCGTCCCCGGAGGACCCACCAGGCACAGGATAGGCCCGCCGCTTTTCTTTGTGAGGCTTCTCACGGCCAGATACTCCAGAACCCGCTCCTTCACCTTCTCCAGCCCGTAGTGATCCGCATTCAGGATCTCTTCCCCGTGGCTGATGTCATGGTTGTCCCTGGAGAATTTATTCCAGGGCAGTTCCAGAAGCGTCTCGATGTAGGTGCGAAGCACGCCGGCCTCCTGGCTGCTGGACTGCATGGTTCTGAAACGGCCGATCTCCTTTCTCAGCTTTTCCTTGGTCTCCCTGTCCGCCTTCAGTTTCTCCGTCCTCTCCAGATAAGTATCCGCGTCGCCGCTGCTGCCGTCCTCCCCCAGCTCTTTCCGGATAACGCGCATCTGCTCCCGGAGAATATAATCCTTCTGGTTTTTGTCAATATGGACTCTGACTTTGCTCTGAAATTCCTGTTTGATATGGATGGCCTCTATCTCGTTCATCAGCCGGCGTATCAGGACTTCGTACAGCTGGCTCTCGCAGTCCGCCTCCAGAATCTCCTGGCTCACGGTGCAGTCCCACGGCATCTCATTGCAGGTCTCAGCCATAAGCTCCGACAGATCCTGAAGCATCACCAGCTGAGGCAGTTTCTCTCTGGCAAACTTTACGTTCCCCTCCCCGTACTCGGTCAGCTTGTCCTTCAGAACCCGCATCATGGCCTCGCTGGCCATGTCGTCCGTCATATCCTGCTTCACCGGGGCCAGCTCCACATCCCCTGTAAGCATCACCTCCGTGGCATTCATCTCCACCAGGTACGCCCGCTCCACGCCCTCCACCATAACCCGGACGACGCCGCCGGGCATCTTTATCAGCTGCCTCACCTCCGCGATGGTTCCCACATCCCAAAGCTGGTCCCGGGAGGGGTCCGCCACATCCGGAGATTTCTGCGCCACCAAAAACAGCTTCTGGTCCGCGAGCATGGCCGCCTCCAGGGCAGCGACAGATTTCTTCCGGCTGATGTCAAAATATTTTGTTGTATTTGGAAGCACTGTCATTCCCCGCAGTGCTATGATCGGGATGATCTTGACACACTCTCCCATCATGCTCCTCTCTTTCCCGTGTCTTAACCTGTGTATATAATCCTCAGTTCCCTGCAAGGTAAAGAAAATGGGAGCAAATGCTCCCATCAAATCTTTCGGCCGGAATCTATGCGATCTCTCCCGGTCTGTCTTTCTTAAATCTCTGGCCCAGAGTCTTCTTCGGCACTGCCGTATCCCGGTAAACCACCTCCGGCTCCCCTGCCTTGTCCACAACGGCCTTGGTGATGGTGCAGATTCCTACCGTGCTGTCAGAGGGGATCTCATACATGAGATCCATCATGGTCGACTCCATAATAGACCGCAGTCCCCTGGCTCCCGTCTTTCGCTCCATGGCCAGCTTTGCAACGGCACGCAGGGCGTCGTCCTGGAACTCCAGCTTAACGTCGTCCATCTCAAACAGTTTCTGGTACTGTTTCACCAGGGCATTCTTAGGCTCTCTCAGAATTCTCAGCAGGGCGTCCTCAGACAGAAGCTCCAGAGAAACCGTCATGGGCACACGGCCGATAAACTCCGGAATCAGCCCGAACTTAATCAGATCCTGGGGCTCCACCTGCTTTAGAAGCTTATCAATGTCCGTGGCCTTCTTGTCTACCACCTCGGCGTTGAAGCCGATGGAACCCTTGCTGGTGCGGTTCTCGATAATCTTCTCCAGACCGTCGAAGGCTCCCCCGCAGATAAACAGAATGTTGGTGGTATCGATCTGCAGAAGCTCCTGGTGGGGATGCTTTCTTCCCCCCTGAGGCGGAACACTGGCCACGGTTCCCTCCAGAATCTTTAACAGCGCCTGCTGCACACCCTCACCGGACACATCCCTGGTGATGGACACGTTCTCAGACTTCTTCGTAATCTTATCGATCTCGTCAATGTAAATGATCCCGTACTCCGCTTTGTGGATATCATAGTCAGCGGCCTGGATCAGTTTTAAGAGAATGTTCTCCACATCCTCACCCACATACCCTGCCTCCGTCAGAGCCGTTGCATCGGCAATGGCAAAGGGTACGTTGAGAATCTTGGCCAGAGTCTGAGCCAGATACGTCTTTCCGGAACCCGTAGGCCCCAGCAGAAGAATATTGCTCTTCTGCACGTCAATATCCATGCTCTTTCTGGAAGTGATCCTCTTATAGTGATTGTAAACAGCCACAGACAGCACCTTCTTAGCCTGGTCCTGACCGATTACGTATTCGTCCAGAAACTTCTTAACTTCCTTCGGTTTTAACAGATTGATCTCTCCAAACTCCTCACTGACCTGCTCCTGTCCGTCCAGCTCCTCCTCAAGGATCTCCGCACACAGGTCAATACACTCGTCGCAGATAAAGACATTATTGGAGCCTGCAATCAGTTTGCGGACTTGATCCTGGGTCTTTCCGCAGAAAGAACAGCGGATCTTGTCATCCATTCTGCCCGGCATATTTCCACCTCGATTCCTCATCATATTCTCCGTTACTCCCTGTCTGATGCCAGGCGCTTCTCACAAGCCGCCTGACACTCTGTCAGTGTTTCTCAAGTATCCCGTCAATGAGGCCGTAGGCTTTCGCCTCCTCGGCGCTCATATAGTTATCCCGCTCCGTATCCCGCTCAATGGTCTCGATAGGCTGGCCCGTGTTGGCTGCCAGGATCTCATTGAGTTTTTTCCTGGTCTTTAAGATATTCTCCGCGGCAATCCGGATCTCCGTAGCCTGGCCCTTGGCACCGCCTGAAGGCTGATGGATCATCACTTCCGCGTTGGGAAGGGCAAACCGTTTCCCCTTGGCTCCTCCGGACAGAAGGAACGCGCCCATGCTGGCCGCCATGCCCATGCACACCGTGGACACGTCGCATTTAATGTAGTTCATGGTGTCATAGATCGCCATACCCGCCGTCACGGAACCGCCGGGGCTGTTGATGTACAGATTGATATCCTTCGTCGGATCCTCAGCCTCCAGAAACAGCAGCTGCGCCACCACAAGGCTGGCCGTCACATCGTTTACCTCCTCGCCCAGAAAGATAATCCGCTCCTTTAAGAGGCGGGAATAGATATCGTAGGAACGCTCTCCTCTGCTGGTCTGCTCTATTACATATGGTACTAAACTCATCCTTAATCTCTCCAATCTCCTGTAATGCGGCCCTTTGTCTATCATATTGCCGCATCCTCTTTCTTATAACAGAAAATGCGTCTATGACGCATTTTCCCCCGCAATTGGTTTCATCGTTCCGATCAAACCAATTTTGCCTCTGCCACCAGGAAATCCACGGCCTCCTGAACGGCAAGATCCTCTTTCATCTGATTCAGACCCGCCTCGCCCATGCGCTGCTTCACCTGATCCGCCTCCATGTTGTAGGTCTTTGCCATGTTCTGAATCTCTGTGTCCAGGCGCTCATCGCCGGTCTGGATATTCTCGGCCTTCACCACAGCCTCCAGAACCAGTCTGGTGCGGATGGTCTTCTCTGCCTGGGGCCTGGTCTGATTCTTAAGCTGCTCGATGTTCATGCCCGTATACTGCATGTACTGGCTGAAGGACATGCCCTGGCTCTGCATCCTTCTGGCATAGTCGTTGATCATATTCTGCACCTGGGTCTCGATCATGGCCTCCGGAATGTCCATGGACGCGTTCTCCACAACCTTCTCAACCACCCGGTTCTCATTCTCCGTGGCAGCCTGTCTCTCCCGGGTCTCTAACAGTTTCGCCCTGATGTCTGCCTTATATTCATCCAGCGTATCGAAATCGGAAACTTCCTCGGCAAACTCGTCGTTTAACTCAGGCAGTTCCTTCACCTTGATCTCCTTCACGGTCACCTTGAACACGGCCGGTTTCCCCGCCAGCTCCTTGGCATGATACTCCTCGGGGAATGTCACGTTCACCTCGCACTCCTCCCCTGTGCTCTTTCCGATCAGCTGCTCTTCAAAGGTATCAATGAAGGAGTGGGAACCGATCTTTAAGCTGTAGTCCTCAGACTTGCCGCCCTCAAAAGGCTTGCCGTCCACGAATCCCTCAAAGTCGATAACCGTCTCGTCGCCGTCCGCAACAGGCCTGTCCTCAACCGTAATAAGCCTGGAGTTCTGATCCTGAATTCTCTTTAACTCTGTCTCCACATCCTCGTCGCTGACCTCAGCCTTGGCTCTCTCGACCTCAATGCCCTTGTAGTCGCCAAGAGTCACCTCCGGCTTTACAGCCACCGTGGCCGTATAGATCAAGGACTGGCCCTTTCCGATCTGAACGATATCAATCTCCGGCCTGGACACGATATCCAAACCGCTCTCGTCTATTGCATCCCCATAGGTGGCGTCCATCACGATGTTGGCGGCCTCCTCGTAGAGCATCTCCAGACCGTACATCTTCTCCACCATGGCAAGAGGCGCCTTGCCCTTGCGGAATCCGGGGATGGAGAAACGTCCCTTATTTTTCTCAAACGCTTTCTTCACCGCATCGTCAAACTGCCCTGCCGGAGCCTCTATGGTAAGCTTCGCCATGTTCTTCTCTAAATTCTCTACCTGTAAACTCATGTTATGGGTTCCTCCTTAATCTATATGTGAATCGCCTTCTCCACTTGGGCGCCGCACTTCAATTTAGCATTATAGCATAGGTTTTCGGGAAATACAAGAAGCACTTGCTATATAAAACGGGCAAATATATTGGCTCCGGCCACCGTCAGTATTCCGGACACCACGATGGAAAGACTGCTCATGGCTCCCTCCACATCCCCCATCTCCATGGCCCTAGCCGTCCCCACCGCGTGGGAGGAAGTTCCGATAGCAATCCCTTTGGCCACCGGGTCATGGATTTTAAAGACGCGGCACACGCTCTCCGCAAACACATTGCCTATAACCCCAGTGACGATAATGGCAGCCACCGTAACCGGCACGTATCCTCCCAGCTCCTCAGACACCCCCATGCCGATGGCCGTGGTGACGGACTTTGGCAGCAGCGTCACGTAGGAGACATGGTCCAGACGAAACAAAAGCGCCAGCAGGAAAATGCCGGTGAGACTGGAGAGCACCCCGGACACAATCCCCATAATCACGGCCCGGTGATGCCGCCGCAAAAGCTCTGTCTGCTCGTACAAAGGGACCGCCAGGCAGACGGTGGCCGGTGTGAGGAGGAAGCTGATGCTTTTGGCGCTCTCATTGTAAACGCGGTAGTCAATGCCCGTCACGGCCAGAAACAGGATGGTCAGGATGATGGCGATGAGCAGGGGATTGAAAACGGCCAGCTTCAGCTTCTTTTTCAGCGCCGTACCTGCGCCGTAGGAGACCAGGCTTATAAATACCCCGAAATACGCGGATGTCTCAAAAAATTCGCTCACCTTTTCCTCCCCTCCTTTCTCTTTTCGCCGCCGGTCATGCCCTGCACCACCTTCCCGGACACCACCATAACGACGAATGTCGTGACTACCGTGATCACAACGTAGGGCACCAGGGCCGTTTTCACCACTGACCAGGAGTCTGTAAGCCCCACTGCCGCCGGGATAAACATGACCGGCATAATCTCAATCAAAAATGCGCTGGCTTCCTTCACCGCCGACACGGGAAGGAGCTTAAGCTCCAGGGCGGCAAACAAAAGGACAATCCCGTAGATGCTGGCCGGAATGGGCAGGGGCACCAGGCCATGTAGGATTTCCCCGGCAAAGGATATGAGAAGAATGATTCCGAACTGTTTTAGATATCTCAAAGTACTGCCTCTCTTTCCTGAATAAAGGTTCGCATTCTGCCCGTACAATATGACACAGATTGGGGAGTTTGTCAACGGAGAATTGTTTTTGGCGGTTCGCCCCAGTCCCGCCCCTTGTACTCCATGAACTTTCATGGTAAGATGGAACCACTTTATCGAAAAGGAGCCACTTTATGGAAATCGAGCGCAAATACCTTATCACCGCACCGCCCCCGGACTATGAATCCCACCCTTTCCACGTCATCGAGCAGGCCTACCTGTGCACGGAGCCTGTGGTGAGGATCCGCAGGGAGGACGAAACCTTCTGCCTCACCTACAAGTCAAAGGGCCTTCTTATGCGGGAGGAGTACAACCTTCCCCTGACCCTCAATGCCTACAGGCATCTCCTGCCGAAATGCGACGGCATCCTCCTGACCAAGCGCCGCTACCTCATCCCCCTGGAGGGCACGGATCTTACCGTTGAGCTGGATGTATTTTCCGGGAAGTATCAGGGACTTATGCTGGCCGAAGTGGAATTTAAGTCAGAGGAGGAAGCCCGGCGCTTCGTGGCCCCGGCCTGGTTCGGAAGGGACGTGACCTTCTCCGGGGAGTATCAGAACAGCAGGCTGGCCCTTCGGACAGACATCTGAATAAGCCGCAAAAAGGCTATGTTACCTGTTTAAGTCGGTAACACAGCCTTTCTTTTCCCCTGTCTGTTCCGGTCCCTTCAGAAACCTCTCCTATCCCTACTCCATATCCTCCAGCTCGTCTTCCCCGATCAGCTCATCGTACTCCTGGGCGTCCAGAAGTTCGTCAAATGCGTCCGCCACGATCTCGTACTCCTCATCATCCACAATGTTGTCCAGAACCGGATCTCCGTCCTCCGGCTCACTGTAGCGGTACAGATACACCTCCCCCTCCTCGGCTTCGGCGCTGTCCATGGGAAGCAGTGCGATGTAGTCCCTTTCTCCCGCCTCGAAAATGGTGAGGACCACGCACTCCACTTCGCTTCCGTCGTCCATGGTCAATGTGACGGTCATCTCCTCCTGGGGCTCTTCATGATTGTTTTCCATATGATTGTTTTCCATACCACACATTCCTTTCTTTATTTAAAATAAAAATTCCCTATCAAACAGAATTCCTGAAATCCCGGTCCTCCTGCTTCCACTTTACCAGAATCTGTACGGGGACGCAAGAACTTTTATACCTAATATTCAATCCCTTCCCGCGCCCTGATTCCATCGTCAAAGGGGTGCTTAACCTTCCGGATCTCCGACACATAGTCCGCCAGTTTCACCATCTCCGGAGAGGGGTCCCGGCCCGTGAGCACCACCTCCAGGCCGGCCGGGCGTCCGCTCAAACAGTCCCGGACCTCCTCCTCACGGATGAGACCGTGCTTCATGGCCGCCATAATCTCATCCAAAACAAGCATGTCAGCCTTCTCCACCACAGCCCTGTCCCACGCACCGCAAAACAGGCCGCGGCAGTACTCCCCGGCCTCCCGCTTCTGCTCTTCGCTCAGACTCCAAAAAAATCCGAAGGTCTTCAAACAGGGCATCACGCAGATGCCGGGGATTTCGGCCAGACTCCTGACCTCGCCGGAATCGTCGCTTTTCAGGAAGCGGGCAATGAGGACCTTCCTTCCCCGCCCTGCGGCCCTGACTGCCAGCCCCACCGCAGCGCTGGTCTTTCCCTTTCCGTCCCCGCAGTAAATATGGACGCGGCCTGCCGCCGGATCCGCTGTACGGCCTGTTTCCTCAAAACATCCTGTCTCCATCGATCACTCTGTTCCTTTCCCGCGATTCCATTCTTTCAGATATTCCCCCACAAACCTGGACCGCTCCTGCTTCTTCCCGTACCGCTCCGCCGCATAGCACACATGGAGCCTCTCCTTGGCCCTGGTCATGGCCACATAGAACATCCGTCTCTCCTCCTCAAGATCAGCCTCCAGTACGGCTTTCCTGTGGGGCGTGATCCCCTCGTTGGCATCCAGGATATACACCACCTTGAACTCCAGCCCCTTGGAGCTGTGCATGGTCATAAGGGACACCCCCTCAGAGGGTCCCTTCCGGCTCCGGGCCTGGTCCGCCAGCTTCTTTTTATACTCCTCCATGTGGTCAAACCACTCTTCCATGGTCTTAAATCCCGCCGCGCTCTCCTTGAGCTGATCCGCCGTCTCCAGAAGCTCCTCCGCCTTCATGCGGCGGGACAGGGCGTACTCCCTCAGGTAATCATCGTACCCCACGGCCTTGCGGATGTAATTCACCGCCGCCACGGGGGCCATATCCCTCAGCATCAGAAGGTCGTACTCCAGCTGTTCCACCCGCTCCACCATCCATCCCTTATCCTGGTAGAAAGACTTTATCCTGTCCCACGATACGTCCGCCTCCTCCAGGGCATCCCGGCTGATGTAGCGGTTGGGCCGGTTAATGATCTGCAGAATGTTTCCCCGCTTTAGATTTCCTCCGGCAGCGTGTATGTATGCCAGAATATTCCTGCTGATCCAGTGTTCATAGAGATTGGGCAGGGAATCCCTCATGGTAAAGGGGATATTGTACTCCATCAGCTTCTCCACCAGAAGCCTGGGGTTTAAGTTGGTTCGGTACAAAACCGCAATATCCTCCAGACAATACCCTGCCTTCACATAGTCCTGTATCTCCTCCACGATCCCCTCGGTCTCCGCCCGGGGATCCCGGCTCATACGGGTGACCACCGGTTTGCCCCCGCCTTTGGCAGCGGTCAGATTTTTTTGGTACCGCTTCCCGTTGCAGCCGATCAGCCTGCTGGCCGTGTCCACGATCTCCCGGGTGGAACGGTAGTTCATGCCCAGCAGCACGGTCCCCGCCCCGGGATAGTCCTTTGTAAATCCCAGCATGATCTCCGGCTTCGCCCCCCTAAACCGGTACACCGACTGGTCGTCGTCCCCGACGATAAACAGGTTGTTTCGCGGCAGGGCCAGCATCCGCACGATCTGATACTGCACCCGATTGATATCCTGAAATTCATCAATGAGAATATACCGGAACTTGTTCTGCCACCCTCTCAGAATATCCTCCCTCTGGGCCAGCAGCTGATAACACATGACCAGCATATCGTCAAAATCCAGAAGCCCGGCGTCCCGCATCCGCTGCTCATACCCCTCATACAGCTTCTTGAACACCGCTTCCGAACAGTTTTTGGAATAGTAGTGGGCAAGGTCCAGCATCTCGCTTTTCACATAGCTGATCTCACTTAGGATTTCCGGCACAAACTCGTGCTCATCCTCAATCTCCAGCTGATACTGCTCCATCATCTCCCGTATGTAGCGGACCTTCTGCTCCTCCCTGACAATATCCGAAGCCTGATAGCGGTATGCGTACTTTAAAATGGTAAAGAACACGGAGTGAAACGTCCCAAAACTGACCCCCGCGGCCTTTTTCTCCATCAGTTTCTCAAACCGCTCCTGCATCTCCCTGGCCGCAGCCCTGGTGAAGGTGATAACCAGGATGCTTCCCGGGTCTACCCCTCTCTCCTCGATGAGATATTTCGTCCTGTGGGTAATGACCGTGGTCTTTCCTGACCCCGGCCCTGCCAGCACCATCATGGGGCCGTCCCCATGGCGGATGGCCTCCTCCTGAGATGGGTGAAACGCCATACTCTACAGTTCCTCCAATATCTGTTTTCTCTTGTTTACGTACTCCTCATGGGTGATGAGACCGCTGTCATAGAGATATTTCGCCTCCTCCAGACGCGTCCTCGTCTTTCCCTTCCCCCCGCGTAAGCCGTCCTCCTCCTCAGGTCCCGAAGCGGCCTGTGTATCCCCGGTGCGGTCCTCTTCTTCTATGATAATCTCATGGGTGGGAATCCCCTTGTCGGAAAACGCGTTGGCACCGTGCATCACCGTAATGCCACCGGCCACCAGCGTCCACAAAACCCCGAATATCCCCATCGTGGGAACCACGACCACAAGGCCTATAAGCGTCATCACAAGCCCCACGCCAAAGGCAAACATGGACTGTCCCTTCCCCGGTTTCATCTTGATCTGCTTATTTGACATATACATCCCCCTTTAAAAGGCGTCAGCCGACAGCGTTCTCCAGGTCGGCTACAAACCGTGCCATTTCCTTCTGCAGATAGGTCTTCTCAAACACACTTTTGCCCACCGGCCGCGCAGAAAGTCTCTTCGCTGTCACATACCCTGTAAAATCGATCTCCGTATCGCTGCCTTTGGATGTAAACTCAACCGTCCAGTGCCCTTTTACATGGCTGGTTTCCACATCGGCCTCCCAGCGCCTGCAGGGTTCTGCCGCAGTAACCGTAAACACAGTTGAATAGCCGTCTTTGGTGTAGGTTGTAAACTGCTTTTCATGGGCCGTTACGGTTTTTTCCACATCGCTGCGCCATGCCGGATAACCCTCAGCCGCTGATACGATCTCCCAGACTTTATGGATGCCTGCCCGAATATCGGCCTTCATATTGTATGTGGTCATATTTTCTTCCCCTCCCATATCGAATCTGGATTTATAATATTCAGCCGCCGCAAACGGCCCAAACGGCAAAAGGCTGCCGCAAAACCGTCGCCCCATGCAGCAGCCCCAATCTCCGTAAAAGTCACTGACTCAGCAGAGAAATTCCCTTCCTGATTCTGGAAAGAGTCTCCTCTTTCCCCAGCACCTCCATGATCTCCGTGGCTCCCGCCGGAGTCATCTGCCTGCCGGACACGGCGGTCCGCAGGGGCCACATAACAAACCCGGTCTTAAAGCCCTTCTCCGCCACATACCCGGACAGCGTTTCGTACAGCCCGTCATTGGTATAGTCCTCCTGGGCCTCCAGAAGGGGGAGCACCTCCGTCAGTACCTGCAGGGAGCTCTCCTTCGTGGATTTCATCTTCTTGTGGACATACATCTGGGGGTCATACTCCGGCAATTCCTCAAAAAAGTCGATGTGGTCCCGTATCTCAGGAAGCACCTCGATCCTGGTCTTCACCATGGCGGCAATCTTTTTAAGATCCAGATCCTTTTTAATCACTTCTTTTATATACGGCATGGCAATGCCGCAGAACCGCTCCGGATCCATGGCCTTTAAGTACTCGCCGTTCATCCATTTTAACTTGGTCACGTCGAACACCGCCGGTGATTTGCTCATGTGCCTGTAATCAAAGACCTCCTTTAACTCCTCCAGGGAAAAGATCTCCCGGTTGTCCTCTGGCGACCATCCCAGCAGAGCCACATAGTTGACCACCGCCTCGGACACAAATCCCTGCTCAATCAGATCCTCATAGGAAGAGTGGCCGCTGCGCTTGCTCAGCTTCTTGTGTTCCTCATTGGTAATGAGCGGGCAGTGGACGTACACCGGAACTTCCCAGCCAAAGGCGTCATAGAGGCGGTTGTACTTGGGCGATGAGGACAGATACTCATTGCCTCTGACCACATGGGTGATGCCCATAAGATGGTCATCCACCACATTGGCAAAGTTGTAGGTGGGATACCCGTCGGACTTAATGAGCACCATGTCGTCCAGCTGGGAATTGTCCACGGTAATGTCCCCGTAGATCTCGTCATGAAACGTGGTGGTCCCCTCCACGGGGTTATTCTGGCGGATCACATAGGGAACGCCCGCCGCCAGGTTGGCCTCCACCTCCTCCCTGGACAGGTGAAGGCAGTGCTTGTCGTAGGACATGATCTCCTCGCCGTTCACCGTTGTCTTCAGGGAGTTAAGCCTGTCCTGGGTGCAGAAGCAGTAGTATGCCTCCCCCTTCTCGATCAGCTTTTTGGCGTACTCCAGATAGATACCCGCGCTCTGTCTCTCACTCTGGACATAGGGGCCCACGCCTCCTTCCTTGTCCGGTCCCTCGTCGTGGATCAGGCCTGTCTTCTCCAGGGTACGGTAGATGATCTGTGTGGCTCCCTCCACATACCGCTCCTGGTCCGTATCCTCGATCCGAAGCAGAAAATCGCCCCCTTCATGCTTCGCAATCAGGTACGCGTAGAGAGCCGTCCGAAGATTCCCCACATGCATCCGGCCTGTGGGGCTTGGCGCGTACCTGGTTCTCACTTTAGATGGCTGATTCGTCTGTTTATTCATAATATTGATCTCCTGTTATCCATATTTTTACGTTTGTGGACATTATACCCCTAAGACGTAAAAAACTCAACTTTTTTCCTCCTCCGGGGAAGGAAACTTTTCGCCGTATTTTTAAATAGGGCATACCCATTTCCCGTTTCATCGCATATGATACATGGAAAACCGTTATGATCAGGAGTCATCTATGAGCCGATTTTCCCCCATCGAAGGGCTTGTCACCTCCATAACCCCGCTTCAGAGCGGAACCACCACATCTTACTGCGCGTTCCTGGTCTACATCCAGACCAGATACCAGGAAGTCTATCAGGTGGTTGTGACTTCCTCCACCTATGTACTGAACCAGAGACCCATCCGCCGGGGCGATACCATCATCGCCTTCTATGACACCACGGCTCCCATGCCGCTCATCAATCCCCCTCAGTACCGCGCCGTGGCAGTGGTATTCCCCGAAAGAGGCGAATACGCCATGTTTGACTACTTTGACGGAAACCTGAGAAACAGCGACAACACCCTGGTCCTGAATCTTTCCGGAACCACATCCATGCAGCTTCCAAACGGCCAGTACTATCTGGGCGTTCCCGGATGCCGCTACCTCCTGGTTCTCTACACCGCCACCACCCGCAGCATCCCGGCCCGGACCACGCCTCACCGGATCGTGGTGTTCTGTCCCACCGAAACTTAAGGCTCTCTCCTGGCGGAGAAACCTGCCGGCTCTCACTTCATAGCCTCGTCAAAAATCTCCGCCAGCTCCTTCTGGTCTCCGTACTCAAACCCGATTCGCCCTTCATAGGAGACGGAGTCGCAGGAATCCGCAGCTACAAACATCTTAAGCGTCTCCCCGTCCTCCCTCACCAGGTCCAGCACGCCTGTGTAAGGACACCCGGACACTGCCTCCCGGCCCCTGACGGCTTCTCCCATAAGCCCGGCCAGAGCCTCCAGCTTCTCCGGCTCCGTGACCGTCTGAAAACCGGTCTCAAAGCTCCATGTGCCGTCCTCCCTCTCCGTCCGCCTGGGGAACTTAAGGGACGCCCTTGTAAGGGGCACGTCAAACCATGTGTCCGTAAAGTCTCCGTAGTCCTGCCCTACAACCGCCTTTATCCTGTCCGCCGCAAAAGCAAAGGCCGGCTCATTATACTCCAGATACACTTTGTCCGACTCATACGTCATCACCCAGCCTCTGCATTCCCTGCTCCCCAGAAATCTGTACACCTTCTCTCCCAGATGCAGGGAGGCTCCCGTGGTCCGGACGGAGGAATCCCGTCCCCTGACCCACTTAAAGGCCTCATCCTCGCTGTCAAACTCCTGTCTCTCTGTCCCTTCCCTGTCTTCCAGCAGCGTCCTGACCTCCTCACATTCCCTTTGGTCAAGGGCCATACAGCACTCATAGAGTCCCGACCAGAATGTAACGGTCTCCTCGTCCTGATAGAAGAAGGTCAAAGCCGGCACATCGCCGTCAAAGAAGGTCAGCCCCGGATGGTCTCTCATAAAATCCAGCTCCATCCTTCCGCCTTCCTCCAGCGCATTCATAAAATACCGGTCGTCGGGCACGTCACAGGGAATAAAACAGAACCTGTCCAGAGCCTCGGCCGTCTCCGGATCTCCGAAAATCTTCAGCGAATATTCCGGGATCTCATAGAGAACCGTCTCGCTGCCGTCCTCCTCATAATACCCGATCCGACACACCTGAGCCGTATATTCGGGACCGTCCACATAGCCCGTGGACAGGGAGTAAAACCCGTCATATCGGGGGGCGTCCTCCCGTCTCAGGGCCACATAGTACTCTCTCCCCTCCCCGTCGCTGCGCCCCGCCACCTCATAGTGGCCGGACAGCAGTTCTGTCAGCTCCTCCACCCGCCCGCGGGTCACAGGCTTCAGGGCAGGTGATTCCATATAGCTTTCCGCCGTCCTGGCATACTCCTCACACCCGCGAATCTCCTCCGGGCTCACCATATCCGGATTCTCAAACAGGAACAGGGCTCCTTCGGATGTCGCTTGGGCCTCTCCTGCCTCTGTCGTCCCGTCCGGAATCTCTCCCTCCGGGCTCTGTGCGCCTTCCTTACCGCCTTCCGATTCCGGCGATCCCCCGCCTGCCTCCGGGGTTTTCGCTCCGGCCTCTGTCATGGTCTCCTTTCCCTGACTCTCCGCCACGGGACTTTTACATCCCATGGCCCACACCAGCACAGCCGCTGCCAGCCCCATCGTCACATACCTTCTCATTCTCTTCTCACCGTCCTTTACACACTCTTCTGCCTCTTTGTTCTTCCCTACATTCTACCACATCCTTCTATCCGTCCCCATGGGAATTTTCTTTCAAATTTATTAATCTTTCTGAAAAGTACGGGACAAATCCGGTTGGCCGGACATCAAAAAACCGGAACGGTCGTCAGCCCTATCGGCTCAATGACTGTTCCGGTTTCAAACACATCCATACCGTTTAACCGGCGGCGCCCCGGAGAAACTATCTCTCCCCGCGGCCCTCGCGCCGTCTTTCCCGCTTCTCTTCTCCGCCCGCATCCTTTCCGGACAGATCCCCGGGTCTCATGCTCAGGTTCACGCGGCCCATCTTGTCGATCTCCATGACCTTCACGGTCACTTCATCCCCGATGTTCACCACGTCCTCCACCTTGGCCACTCTCTTGTCAGACAGCTTGGATATATGCACCATGCCGTCCTTGTTGGGAGCCAGCTCCACGAAGGCGCCGAAGTTCATAATGCGGACCACCTTCCCCGTGTAGATCTGGCCGGCCTCGATGTCCGTGACTATGCTCTCGATAATCTGGATGGCCCTGGCGATCATATCCCTGTCCGTTCCGCACACGGAAACGCTGCCGTCGTCCTCGATATCGATCTTCACGCCGGTCTCCTCGATGATCTTGTTGATCACCTTGCCCTGCTTTCCTACCACGTCGCCGATCTTCTGGGGATCAATGGTGATCTGCTCGATCTTGGGCGCGTATTTGTTCACTTCTTTTCTGGGCTCGGATATGGCAGGCTTCATGCAGGTGTCCATAATAAACATCCTGGCCTCTCTGCACCTGGCGATAGCGCCCTCCACAATAGGTCTGGTGAGGCCGTGGATCTTAATATCCATCTGGATGGCGGTGATTCCATCCGTGGTTCCGGTTACCTTAAAATCCATATCCCCGAAGAAATCCTCCAGCCCCTGGATATCCGTGAGAAGCACGAACTCGTCGTCACTGTCCCCGGTCACCAGACCGCAGGAAATACCCGCCACCATCTTCTTTATGGGCACGCCTGCCGCCATAAGGGACATGCAGGAGGCACAGGTCGATGCCATGGATGTGGAGCCGTTGGACTCGAACGTCTCGGACACGGTCCGGATGGCATAGGGGAAATCCGCCTCGCTGGGCAGCACCGGGATAAGGGCCCTCTCCGCCAGCGCGCCGTGGCCGATCTCACGCCTTCCCGGCCCTCGGGACGGCTTTGTCTCGCCTACGGAGTAGGAGGGGAAATTGTAATGGTGCATATACCGCTTGCTCACCTCGTTCTCATCCAGCCCGTCCAGCTTCTGCTGCTCAGACAGAGGCGCCAGGGTACACACGTTGCAGATCTGGGTCTGGCCTCTGGTGAACATGGCGGAACCGTGAACCCTGGGGATCAGATCCACCTCTGCGGATAGATGACGGATCTGGGTCATCTCACGGCCGTCGGGACGCCTGCCGTCCTTTAAGATCATCTTGCGCACCGTCTTCTTCTGGTACTGATATACAGCCTCGGACAGCACCTCAAGCCACTCCTCTTTGTCGGCAAACTGCTGGGAAAGCTTCTCCGTGACGGCACGGATATTCTCCTCCCTGGTCTGCTTGTCGTCCGTAAACACTGCCTCCTCCATCTCGGCGGGGGGCACGATCTCCCTGATGGCGGCAAACAGCTCCTCCGGGATGGCGCAGCTGGTGTAGCTGTGCTTCTCCCGTCCCACTTCGGCCACAATCGTATCAATAAAGGCGATGATCTCCTGGTTCACCTCGTGAGCCTTGTAGATCGCCTCGATCATCTTATCCTCAGGAACCTCGTTGGCTCCGGCCTCGATCATGATCACCTTCTCCCTGGTGGATGCAACGGTCAGGTTCAAATCGCCCACCTTCCACTGCTCCTGGGAAGGATTCAGAACAAACCGGCCGTCAATCATGCCCACCTGGGTCATGGCGCAGGGGCCGTCAAAGGGAATATCCGATATGGACGCGGCAATGGCGGCTCCCAGCATGGCCACCAGCTCAGGGCGGCACTCCCGGTCCACGCTCATAACCATATTGTTCAGAGTAACGTCGTTGCGGTAATCCTTGGGAAACAGAGGACGCATGGGGCGGTCGATGACGCGGCTGGTGAGAACCGCATTCTCACTGGCCTTGCCCTCCCTCCGGTTAAATCCTCCCGGTATCTTTCCCACTGCGTACAGCTTCTCCTCATACTCAACGCTCAAGGGGAAGAAATCAATCCCCTCCCTGGGCTCCTTGGACGCAGTGGCGGTGCTCAGCACCGTCGTCTCGCCGTAGTGCATAAAGGCCGCGCCGTTGGCCTGTTTCGCCACTCTGCCCACATCCACGGTCAGAGTCCTTCCGGCCAGCTCCATTGAAAAACTTTTGTACATGTTCAATCTCCTTTTTTATTATACTTTATATATTCAGCGGAAGAAGCCGAAACTACTGAAAAACACACCGCAGCCTCCGGCGGTATCCTTTTCAGCGGTCTCGGATTAAATCTTCCGCCTTCCATACGAAAGATAGGGTGGAATCCCTTCCACCCTAATAAACGCGCCGTTTATTTTCTGATTCCAAGTTTCTCGATAAGGGTACGGTATCCCTCCAGATCCGTCTTCTTCAGATAGTCCAAAAGGCCTCTCCTCTGTCCTACCATCTTGAGAAGTCCTCTCCTGGAGTGGTGATCCTTCTGGTTCTTCTTCAGATGCTCGGTCAGCTCTGTGATCCTCGCGGTGAGAATCGCGATCTGAACTTCCGGTGAACCTGTGTCGCCAGGCTTTCTGCCATACTTAGCGACAATCTCTGCCTTCTTTTCCTTCGAAATCATGGTAAATCCTCCTGTTCTGTTCTTACCGCGGACTAAGTGACCGGTTGGAGTATCCAAAAACTGAGTCCCGGCGTTTTCATACCGATTAATCTTAGCACAATGCCTTTTCCTTGTCAAGATAGGAAAGGCCATATTCTTTGTCCCTCTCAAGCTGCTGTCTCAGCTGTTCCAGGGAATCAAATTTCTGTTCCGGCCGCTCGTAATTTAAAAGCTGCACCTCAATGGTTTTTCCGTACAGGTCGCTGTTCAGGCCGAAGATATACGTCTCCACCCCCACGAAGGAGTCCTTCTCCACCGTAGGCTTTCTTCCGATATTGGTAATGCCGCCGTATACACCCTCATCCGTCACCACCCTGGACACATACACCCCGAAGGGGGGAAGGAATTTTTCCTCGGGCGGAATCAGGTTGACCGTGGGAAAGCCCAGCACAGGCCCTCCTACGTGGTTGCCGTGGACCACCGTCCCGTGAATGGCGTAGGGTTCTCCCAGAAGAAGAGCCGCCTTCTCCATGCATCCCTTGGCCAGCTCCTCCTTGATGTAGGTGCTGCTGATATCCCGCGACGCATCCCGCTCTTTCGTGACCACCTCCAGCTCATATCCGTATCTGGAGGACATCTCCCGCAAAAAAGCGGCATTCCCGGAACGCTTATATCCGAAACCGCAGTCCGTTCCCACCACGATGGCCCTGGCGTTCATCTTGCCTATGAGAATCTCTCTGAGAAACTCCTGGGCCGAAAGGTGGATTACATCGCTGGTAAAGGGGTATTCCGCCAGATAGTCGATCCCCATCTTTGCCATATTGTTTCGTCTCTCCTGGTTGGTGGTGATCACCTGCTGTACCGTTCCCGCGATCCTTGAGGCAGGCGCCGCGTCAAAGGTAAACACCGCCGTCCTGTATCCCCGGCGCTCCTTAAATTCCAGCATACGGCTCAAAAGTTTCTGGTGCCCCTTGTGGCGGCCGTCAAATTTTCCGATGGTCACCACCGTAGGCTCCTCTATCTTAAAATCGGTTCTGCCTGTGAAACACTTCATCCTTTTTTATCCTCCCAGGAACATTTTCCGCGGCGCAAAACGCCTTCTCTCCTGCTCCCACTGATATATTCCCATAAAATTTCCCCCGCTGTCATAGATCCGCAGGCAGGACATATCCTGCACCCTGTCAATGTCACAGCGCACATGCTCCGCCTTCAGGGGATTTCCGTTATGTACCAGCCCGTCCTGCTCCTGCTTCACCACGGCCTCCGGGTAATCGCCGAACATGGCCTCGATCGGGACAATGCAATCCCCCAGAAGCCCCTGGCCGTTAAGATGCTCAATCTCCTCCAGGGTCAGGCTGTCCTTAAGCTCAAACCGCTCCACCCGGGTGCGCACCAGGGCCTCCATGCATCCTCCGCACCCCAGCCTCTCCCCGATATCGTGGCACAGAGTCCGTATATAGGTGCCCTTGGAACAGCAGACCTTCATGGTGACTCTGGGCAGCTTTATGTGTTCGATCTCTATGTCGTAGATGGTCACCTGCCTGGGCTCCCGCTCCACCGTCCTGCCAGATCTCGCCAGCTCATAGAGTTTCTTTCCGTTGACCTTCAGGGCCGAATACATGGGAGGAATCTGGGCGTAATCGCCTACGAATCCCAGAATGGCTGCCTGCGCCTTATCCCGGTCGACGCCGTAATCCTCAAGGGAGCACTCCCTTAACACGGCGCCCCATACGTCCTGGGTATCTGTCTCTCTGCCCAGAAGCAGTACGGCGCGGTAGGTTTTCCTCTTATCGGTCAGCATATCGCAGAGGCGGGTGGCCCTGCCCAGGCACACGGGAAGTACGCCCTCCGCCTCCGGGTCCAGGGTTCCCGTGTGGCCTATCTTCTTCTGTCTCAGGATCCCTCTCAGCCGGGCCACCACATCGTGGGACGTGTAGCCTCTCTCCTTATATACATTGATAACGCCGTCAATCATTCTCACTCCCCGCAAGCAGCTGCTTCTCGATATGGCCCGACAGGTTATTCACCACGTCGTGGATGCTTCCGGACATGGTACATCCCGCCGCGCGTACGTGGCCGCCGCCACCGAAATAGGCCGCAATCCGGCTCACGTCAACCACCCGGTTGGAGCGCATGCTTACCTTATACACATGGGTGTCCATCTCGTACATAAAGATGGCACACTCCACCCCGTCGATGGTCCGCAGCTGATCCACGATCCCGTCCAGGTCCTTGGGCCCCACCCCGTAAAACTCCATATCCTGGCTTTTCACGACGGTGAAAATACACTGCCCCTCCGAAAAACGGATGCATTCCATCAGGGCTCTGCCCAGAATCTGACTCTGAAGGTACGTCTTCCTGAAAAAGCTTTCATCTATAATCCTGGTAAAATCAATCCCCGTCTCCATCAGTTTTCCGGCGATCTCCATGGTCTTTGCTGATGTACAGCTGTAGCGGAACACTCCCGTGTCATGGATAATCCCCGTATAAAGACACGCGGCAGTCTCTCTGTCTATGAGAGCCTTATCCAGCTGCCCGTAGAGCACCTCCGCCGTGGAGCTGGCTCCCGGTACAACCACGTTCTCCCCGGCGTAGCCTCTGTTGGTCACATGGTGATCCACACAGATGCTGGCGCCGGCCCTCTCCAGATACACCTCAAACTCTCCCAGACGCTCCCTGTCGCTGCAGTCCAGGCAGATGCACAGATCAAAGACCTCGTCCCCCACCGTATCCTGTATCCGATCATAGCCGTCCAGATAAGAAAACTTCTCCGGCACATTCTTAAGGCGAACCGAAACGTCAGCCGCCTCTCTCCTTTTCTTCGCATATCGATACATGGCCAGGCAGGAACCCGCACAGTCCCCATCCGGATTAACATGGCCCAGAATCACAATCGACGCCGCCGTATCCAGCATCTGATCCAGTTTCGTCATACAATCCCTCTCCCTTTTTGCCATTTTCAAATACTTATCCGCTCCTTCTACTCTTCCGGTTCATCCCACCAGTCCTCACTGTCCTGGTCCTCCTCCGGCTCCCGGCTCTTCATATCCTGGGTCACGTCGTCGATCAGGCGTGTCATGTGGACCCCATACTCAATGGACTGGTCGAGAATAAACTTCAGTTCCGGGGTGTTCCTCAGATTCACCCGCCGCGCCAGTTCCCTGCGGATAAATCCCACTGCCCGCTTAAGCCCATCCAGCGCCGCGCCGGCAGCCTCCTGGCTGCCGAGAACGCTGACGTACGCTTTGCAGTATTTCAGATCCGGGCTCACTTCCACGGACACCACCGAAACCATAATATTGTTCAATGCCGGATCCTTCACTTCCGTGCGGATGATCTCGCTTAACTCCCTCTGCACTTCCATGTTGATCCTTGTATTTTTAACACTGTTTTTTCGCATAAACTTCCTTTCTTTCCTAGCGGGGCACCTCCACCATGGCGTAAGCCTCGATCATGTCGTCCTCCTGAAGGTCGTTGAACTTCTCAAACACCAGACCGCACTCGTAGCCTGTGGCCACCTCCTTCACGTCGTCCTTGAAACGGCGCAGGGAAGCCAGGGCGCCCTCGAAGATCTGTTCCCCGTCCCTGGTGATGCGGACGGAACATCCTCTCTGGAACTTGCCGTCCAGCACGTAGGAACCGGCAATCGTGCCTACGCCGGAGGCCTTAAATGTCTGACGCACAACGGCGTGGCCGATAATCTTCTCCTCGAAGATGGGATCCAGCATCCCCTTCATGGCTGCCTCCACATCCTCGATGGCCTGATAGATCACCTTGTACAGCCTTAAATCCACCTTCTCCTGCTCTGCCACAGACTTGGCCGTGGCGTCAGGCCTTACGTTGAAACCGATGATGATGGCGTTGGATGCGGAAGCCAGGGACACGTCGGACTCGTTGATGGCGCCCACTCCGCCGTGGATCACCTTCACCATGACCTCCTCGTTGGACAGCTTCAAAAGGCTCTGCTTCACTGCCTCCACGGATCCCTGTACATCGGCCTTGACGATGATCGGCAGTTCCTTTACATTGCCCGCCTTGATCTGGCTGAACAGATCGTCCAGGGACAGTTTCGCCTTGGTATCCTCAAGAAGCTTGTTTTTGCCCTCGGAGATAAAGGTCTCCGCAAAGCTTCTGGCCTCCTTCTCGCTGGCGCTTACCACGAACACCTCTCCCGCGTTGGGTACGCCGTTGAGTCCCAGAATCTCCACCGGTGTGGAAGGCGTGGCCTCCTTCACTCGGCGGCCCTTGTCGTCCATCATGGCACGGACTTTGCCGAAGCATGCCCCGGCTGCGATGTTGTCCCCGATGCGCAGCGTACCCTTCTGTACCAGAACGGTGGCCACAGGTCCTTTTCCCTTATCCAGCTCCGCCTCGATCACCAGTCCGCGGGCCTTTCGGTTTGGATTGGCCTTCAGCTCCTTCACCTCGGATGCCAGGATAATCATCTCCAGAAGTTCCGGAATCCCCTCCTTGGTGTGGGCAGACACCGGCACAAAGATGGTGCTTCCGCCCCAGTCCTCCGGAATCAGCTCATATTCGGACAGCTCCTGCTTCACCCGCTCCACATTGGCGCTGGGTTTATCGATCTTATTGATGGCCACAATGATCTCCACGTCTGCTGCCTTGGCATGGTTAATGGCCTCTACGGTCTGGGGCATAACGCCGTCGTCCGCCGCCACAACCAGCACGGCGATGTCCGTAGACTGGGCGCCTCTCATACGCATGGCAGTGAATGCCTCGTGTCCGGGGGTATCCAAAAAGGTGATCTTCTCCCCGTTGATCTCAACCACATAAGCGCCGATATGCTGGGTGATTCCGCCTGCCTCCCGGGCCGTCACATTGGTCTCCCGGATGGCGTCCAGAAGGGAGGTTTTTCCGTGATCTACATGGCCCATAACACAGACTACCGGCGGCCTGGATTCCATGTCGTCCACGCTCTCCTCCTCCTCCCGGAGAAGCTCCTCGATGACGTCGACTTTCTCTTCCTTCTCACAGAGGACGTCGTATTCCATGGCGATCTCCTCCGCTTTCTCGTAGTCGATCTCCTGGTTCACGGTAACAATGGTCCCCTTCATAAACAGTTTCTTGATAATCGCCGACGGCTGCAGCTTCATCTTGTCCGCCAGCTCCTTGATGGTGAGCACTTCCGGGATGGTGATAACCTTGATAGTCTCCTCCACCTTCTCCACCGCGCTCTTCTGGGGCATAATAAACGGATGTTTGGACACCTTGCCCTTTGTTCTCGGTCCGTCCTCCGTCATATTCTTCTTGTCGTATTTATCGTTCTTGTAGGCATTCTTGTTGCCTCTGTTGCTCTGAGGCTTCGTAGCGATAGGCGTGTCGAAGGACTTGGAAATGTCCTTCTGTCCCGGCCTTCCTCCCTGAACACGGCCTCCCTGGCCCTGAGGACGGTTCCCGTCACGGCCCTGGAATCCGCCTGGACGGCCCCCGTCGCGGCCCTGAAATCCGCCTGGACGGCCGTCACGGTTCTGGAATCCGCCCGGACGGTTTCCGTCGCGGCCGCCCTGATAGCCCTGGCCCTGGGGACGCCCGTCGCGGCCCTGATAGCCTCCCTGACGGCCTCCGTCACGGTTGCCCTGGTAACCCTGCCCCTGGGGACGACTTCCGTCGCGGCCCTGATAGCCTCCCTGACGGCCTCCGTCGCGGCCGCCCTGGTAACCCTGGCCCTGGGGACGCCCGTCGCGGCCCTGATAGCCTCCCTGACGGCCTCCGTCACGGCTGCCCTGGTAACCCTGCCCCTGGGGACGGTTCCCGTCGCGGCCCTGATAGCCTCCCGTGCGGCCGTTATCCCGGCCGCCCTGATATCTCTGATTCCTTCCGTCACGGCTGCCCTGGCCCTGAGGACGGCTTCCGTCACGGCTCGGCTGACCTGCCTGGCCGGACTGCTGGAAACGGCCGCCCTGCTGGTTCTGCCCCTGTGACCTGGAACCGTCACGGAAACCGGATGCCGGCTGGGTCTGACCCTGGGCATTCTGGGAACCGGAAGTCTGTACCTGACCTGAGCCGTCCTGAACGCGCGCAGTCTGGGCTGCCTGTGACTGTCCCGGCGCTGCCTGAGGACGTGAGGTCTGAGGCTGCTGGCTCTGGTCCGCTCCGCCCTGGGGACGCACGGTCTGCACCGGCTGGCCCTGACCCGGTCTGGCCTGAGGACGCACGGTCTGGGGCTGCTGGCCCTGACCCGCCCCGCCCTGGGGACGCACGGTCTGGGGCTGCTGGCCCTGACCTGCCCCGCCCTGGGGACGTACGGTCTGGGGCTGCTGACCCTGATCTGCCCCGCCCTGGGGACGTACGGTCTGTACCGGCGGAGTCTGGGTGCGGCTGCCCGGCTGCGGCTGGCCCTGTGTTCTGGTTCCCTGACCCGGCTGACCCTGGGCGCGGTTTCCGCCCTGCATGGCCCTGGGACCTGCGTTTCTCATGGTCTGTGAATTCTGCGGCCGGTACACGGCCGTGATTTTCTTCTTAGGCGGCTCCGGGGATGCTG
The DNA here is from genome assembly GCA_022795805.1 of Hungatella sp. GTDB lineage: Bacteria > Bacillota > Clostridia > Lachnospirales > Lachnospiraceae > UBA3402. The sequence continues at coordinate 58,974 of JAAWHK010000003.1, forward strand.
CCGGCTGAGCCGGCGTCCTTACCGCCCCTGCTGCCTGCGCCGCGGCAGGCGCCGGGGACTGGGAAGCCGTCTTCTGCGGCTGCCCGGCTCCCACCGCTTTCTTTACCACCTGAATGTGCTCCTCCGTCACGTTGGACGAATGGCTCTTTATCTCTATATTATTTTTCTGCAAAATATCCAACACCTCTTTGCTGGTCTTGCCCAGCTCCTTTGCAAGCTCATTGACTCTCATACTTACTACCTCCGTTAATATTCATTTGTTTTACCATTGCCCTCGCGAATCCTTCATCCAGTATGGCCAGAGATGCCCGCATCTCCTTGCCCATATGGCGACCCAATTCGTCCTTCATACCAAACATACAGATTGGAACCTGATAGTAAGTACACATATTGGAAAATTTCTTTTTGGTGTTGTCGGAGGCCTCCTCCGCCACAATCACCAGATATGCTTTCCCGCTCTTTACCGCTCTCTCCGTGGAGAACTCGCCGCTGACGGTCTTTCCCGCCTTCGTGGCCAATCCGATCAGGTTCAGAACCCGCTTTCTATCGTCCAACAAGTTGTTCCATCTCCTTCTCCAGAGTCTGATACACTTCTTTCGGAACAGACATCTTAAAGGAACGGTCCAGACCGCGGCTCTTTACAGCCTTTTCCAGACATTCCCGGGACGGGCAGATGTATGCGCCGCGCCCGTTCTTCCTTCCTGTTGCGTCCAGAACGATTCCCTCCTCTTCCGTCTTAAGAATACGGATCATCTCTTTTTTGCTCTTCATCTCTCCACAGCCAATACATTGGCGAAGGGGTACCTTTTTTGTGCTCACTTGCTTCTCACTTCCATTCTGATCTGCTTTCTGACTCCGTCCCGCCCTGCGCCCTTAAGGCAGCAGCATGACGACACGCTTATTCCGGTATTATGTCGTCCTGGTAATCCGTCTGGTAGTCGTTCTGATCGTCGTCCTGACTGTCCTCCTGATAAACCTCTCCGTAATTCTCCTCATACAGGCCTTCGCGGCCCTCCTCATATCCGTAGCCGTCTTCGTATCCCACAAAGCCGTCTTCGTCCGTCTCATACTGAAGGCCTATCTCATCCAGCAGTCCCATCTCCTTGGCCTGGGTCTCGCTCTTGATGTCGATCTTAAACCCTGTCAGCTTGGCGGACAGCCTGGCATTCTGGCCCTCCTTGCCGATCGCCAGCGAAAGCTGGTTATCCGGCACGATGACCTGAGCCTCTCTGGCCTCCTCGTCGGCCACCACACAGATCACCTTCGCGGGGCTCAGCGCATTTTCAATCAGATAGGCAGGGGTATCGTCCCAGTTGATGATGTCGATCTTCTCCCCCCGCAGCTCGTTCACGATGGAGTTGACCCTGGCACCGTTAAGTCCCACGCAGGCACCCACCGGATCCACGTTGGGGTCATTGGATTTGACCGCAATCTTGGTTCTGGAACCGGCCTCCCTGGCAATGGACTTGATCTCAACGGTCCCGTCCCTCACCTCCGCCACCTCCAATTCAAACAGCCGCTTCACCAAATCCGGGTGGGTCCTGGACACGGAGATTCTGGGGCCCTTGGGAGCGTCCTTTACCTCCAGCACGTAGACCTTGATCCTCTCCGTAGGCAGGAAGACTTCACCCTTCACCTGTTCCGACTCATTTAAAATGGCATCCGCCTTTCCCAGGTTTATGCTCACATTCTTCTTGAGATACCGCTGCACCACGCCCTGGACAATATCCTTCTCCTTCATGTGCCAGTCTTCATAGAGAGTTTTTCTCTCCTCCTCCCGAATCTTCTGGAGAATCACGTTCTTGGCATTCTGTGTGGCGATCCTTCCGAATGACTTGGACTCCACCGGGATCTGCACGATATCGCCGATCTCATACCGGGGAGCCATCATCCTGGCCTCGGACAGGCTGATCTGCATCAGCGGATCCTCCGGCTGCTCCACCACCTCTTTCTCCGCCAGCACCGCAAAGTCGCAGGTCTCCGGGTTGATGTTCACCTTTATATTATCCGCTTTTCCGAAATGGTTCTTGCAGGCAGTGATCAGGGAGGTCTCTATGGCCTCCAGCATAACGGCTTTGCTGATATTCTTCTCTTTTTCCAGAATCTCCAGTGCTTCTAACAGTTCTTTATTCATTTCATCTATCCTCCAACTATAAACTATACCCGGATGAAAGCCTCCGCCCTCCGGGTTAAGATTCAGAAATCAAAGGCCAGACGGATCAGCGCTATCTCCGTGCGCTCAAATACCATCCTGCCGCCGCCCTCAAGCTCAATGGTGACCGTATCCCTGTCATACTCCGCCAGCGTTCCGGTGAAATCCTTCTGCTTATCCCTGGCTCTGTAAAGCTTCACATCTATCTGCTTTCCCATGCTCCTCACAAAGTCCTTCTCCTTCTTCAGCGGTCTTCCAAGGCCCGGGGAACTGACTTCCAAAATATAGCTGTCACTGATAAAATCTTCCCTGTCCAGCCAGTCGCTTAATATCCGGCTGATGGTTTCGCAGTCGTCTATGGCAATACCTCCGTCCTTGTCAATGTAGGCCCTCAGATACCAGCTGCTTCCCTCTTTCACATATTCCACGTCCACCAGCTCAAACTGATGCTCCTCCAAAACCGGCAGCAGAAACGCCTCGGTCCTGGACTCATATGTCTCCCTTTTTGTCATGCCCGCATCACCTCCTCTTCCTTTCGGCTGCGGCTTCTGTCAGGGAATCCTTCCCTCACAACGAAGGAGTGGACTTTCGTCCACTCCCTATCAGCCAATGTATCATGTTATCGTATGTAGTATAGCACCTGAATATTACATTTGCAAGCACTTTTTGCTGGTTTCTTCTATAAATAAGTGATTATTCGTGACCGTTATGGCCGGACCGGCTCCTGCGCTTTCTCACAATCTGGAAGAGCCATTCCGCCACGATCCCCAATATGGCAAGCCACATCACCCTGCACAGGGCATCTCTCCCTCTGACTCCCATCTTCGGCAGTCCGAAAAGAGGCACATCCTCCTCCGGGATGTACACAAACATCTGCTGCTCTGGATCCCACATCTTCACATAGGTCTTGGGCACGCCCTCCTCCACGATGATTACCCGATCAGGGCTGTCAGGATCGTTGGGATCAGGCAGTTCGGGAAGCTCCGGTATATCCGGTTCTTCCGACACAGGCTGGGTAGGTTCCGATGGCTCTGTGGACTCTGTGGGCTCCGTGGATTCCGTCTCTGTGGAGGACTCCGGTGTTGATTCCGTGTTTGACTCCCCGGTGGTCCCGGTCTCCTCCGTCTCAGGAGGCACAGAAGGCGTCCTGTCCGGCCCTGTAGGCCTCGTGGGCTCTGTGGGCCGCGGTCTTGTGGGTCCGGGATTTTCAGGTCTGGTGGGTTTAGTGGGGTCTGTAGGCTTTGTGGGGTTTGTAGGTTTCGTGGGGTCTGTAGACGGAGGCGTCTCATCCGGCTCATCCTGGTTCCTGTTGAGGACCACGACACTCTCCACATTGATGCTGTCGCTGTTGGTGATCGTGATAGTTCCGGAAATGCTTCTGCCCGAAACCGGGCTGCCGCCGTTCTTCGTCATGGTCACGTCATAACCGCTGCTGCCCTCCTCTGTCACCATATATACCGTGTCATGGGGCAGTCCTGTGATCTCGATCCACTCTCCGGCCTTCAGTTTCACCCGGCTTTCATGCTGCACCCATCCTTCGGAAGCTCCGGAGTATGGGTATTCTCCCTCCAGGGGAGCTCCATCCTTGATCAGGTCGATTTTAAAAGTGAATTCTTCCTGGGAATCTTTTCCTTCCAGCTTCTTTTCGATGCGCAGATTCCCAGAGCCCTTGCCCAGAGACAGTACTCCGTTGCAGGCTATACCGCCGCCGTGAAATTTCGACTGGTTTCCGGTTATGATTACGCTTTTCGCATCCCTGGCCAGTGTCGTATCACTGCTGCTTGGCTGTGCCGTCAGCCCTATGACTCCCTTTCGATCCGCGTACTCAGGCGGGATCGTAAGGGGATTCTTCTTTGAAGGGTCTGCCTCCTCATTGCATACGCTGCCGGTCCAGCTGTGGACTCCCCCGCCCAGCATACTGTTATACACCACGCTTTTCCCCACACAGAAGTAATCCAGAGCCAGTTTATTCCTCGGCTGTCCGTCCTTTTTTTCGAAAAACAACGGAAATTTATCTTCTGTCACATCCTGGTCTCCGGCTGCTCCCTGGGCACACACCTTGGGATTCGGCTTACCATCCACCATATACGAATCCACAAAATTATCGAAGACAGCCGCCCCCTTGATGGTCAGCACGTCTATACTGCTCTTCCCGCAGCCGGCTACCCCGCCTCCGTAACCGTAGGCCGTATTGCCTGTTATGAGGGCATTCTTCACCGTCAGCTTGCCGCCTCTGCCGATGTGTTCGGTATACATCTCCACGTAGATGCCTCCGCCTCCGTAGTCGTAGCCCGAATTCGTTATGTTTCCCTCGATGGTGCCGCCCTCGATGGTACCGATACCCTCACACCGTATACCGCCTCCCTCACTTCCGTCGCATGTATTGCCCGAAACCGTTCCACCGGACATGTAAAACACAGGACAGTGATATCCGCTCTGGGAGTCTGCGTGGCCGCCCCCGTTATTCTTGTACCAGATCAGGATTCCGCCTCCGCCCTCCAGGGCATAGTTGTTCTCAATGCTTCCGCCTTCCACGGTCAGGCTGCCGCCGGTAAAGATTCCGCCTCCGCCCACACTGTAGGGCAGGGTTGGCTTTACACAGGCGTCCGCGATGTTGCCTGCGATGCGGCCTCCCTTTACCGTGAGGAAATTGCCCGCTTCCCCGTCGGCATAGGGGGCCATATAGATACCTCCGCCGCTGCCTTTGTATTTGGATTCCTCTGATGTGAGATAGGAAAAGCCCTCAGCCCGTTCATTTTCCTCTTTGGTCAGTTTTCCGCTCTTGAGATCCGCCTGGGCGATGTTTCCCACAACCTGCGCGTTCCCCTCGACGATAACGCTGCTTCCCCGCGCCCCGTAGATACCGCCGCCGTTGCCGTGTCCGGCGATATTGCCCGCGATCACGGCTTCCCCGCCGATAACCGTGCTGCCGCCGCTCTGGACGGACACCCCGCCGCCGTTGCCCATGGCATAGGTCACCGCACTGGCAGTCAGTCCCTCTACCTTGTTGTTGGCAATCACGCCGCCGGTCATGTTTAAATGTCCTCCCGACGTGACGGACACTCCGCCGCCGTTGGCGGGCACATTACCTGCAGGCCTGGAATCATTGCCCACAATATATCCTCCCGATATATTGATTGTGCCGCCGTCCGCAAAAACCCCGCGGTTGCTTTTTGCCGCGGTGATCCTTCCGCCTTCTATATTCAGGACGCCGCCTTTTCTCACCAGAACCGCGTTATCCACGAAACTGGCCTCCACGGCTCCCACCGAACCCAGAGCAATCTGATACTTTTCTGCGGACGCGTTATTGGCCGCAGCGTTTGGATCTGAAACAAACTTCATGTCACTGTTCATAGATTGAATGACATAGTAGGTGACAATCTTTTTATCATGGTCAAACCCGGTTCTCTTTTCTATGGCGTCCGCATCCTGATTCGAAGTGCCCTGCCGCATTCTCGAACGGCTGTAATAGGTTATAAGGCCTTTATCGTCAATCGCCGCAGCAGAACTGCACTTTATCGTAAAGACAGCGCCCTCCTCCACCTCAAAAAGATTCTTCAGATTGGCCTGAATTGTATCACTGCCCTTATACTCAATCGTCTTCCCGTTCAAATTAAGGACAATATCCGCCCCCTTGGGAACCCTCACAGGCAGAGTCACACCCGAAGAAGAATCTGCCGGGATGGCTGTATCCAGACGTATCTCCTTCTGCCCGCCCATTTCGATCTCCGCCTTCAGCTCGGCCCATGTGGTGATCTGACCGGCCAGAGGCATGATCCCCCACAGCCACTCAAAAGCCAGCAATTTATCTCTGTTGTACACCAGCTCCTTCTGTTCCTCAGTCAGGGCCTGATATTTCTGCCATACATACATCACCTGCTCATACACCCCGGCATAATAGGCGTCGTACCCTGCCTCATCCCCCGCCGCCTCAAAGCCGCCGAGAGCCGCCTCAATCTCCTCCGCGTCCGGCAGGTCACGGATCAGGCGGATCACCTCCGCCACCTCCGGGTCCTCCGCTATGACCTCAATGGCAAACCCCTGGGTGGAAGACCATTCCTTCCCCTCCAGCTTATAGGAAGACACAGCCCTTCCGTAGTAGATTCCAGGCTTTGCGTCCCCGCCGATGCGAAACCCGCAGACCGCGGACAAACCATAACCGCCGTCGCCGTCCCTGTCCGCCACATGAAAATCATCCAGATATATCCCGTACGTCTCCAGCTTCAGACGGCACTCCAGAGCCTGTGCCAGCGTGTCCCCTTCATCCCTCCACACATTGGAGCCGGTGGACGGGACGACCCCTGATGGCATGTTGAAACCGGCATCCGTACCGGGAGCGGAATCCATATCGGGACCGGATTCCGCGCCGCTGCCGGATTCAGAATCCGCATCCGTACCAGGGGCAGAATCTGCGTCAGTACCGGCTCCAATATCCACGCCGGTATCCGTATCCAAGGCCCCATCAAAGCCGTTGCCGGAAGCCACATCGGAATCGGCCCCGAAATCCACATCCGCTCCGGAAACCACGCCTGAATCGGTCCCCAAATTCACGTCCGCTCCGGTAGCAGGAGCCGAAGCCGCGCCAGATCCGGCTTCGATATCCGCGCCAACATCCGCATCCAAACCCCCGTCGAAAGCTCCGTCGGACCAGGCCTCCGGACTCTCATCCGCTCCTCCGGCCCCCCCAATTTCCACAAAATCGAAGGATCCCCTGTCAGAGCCGCCGTCCGGGCGTACATCCCAGCCGCTTACGGTCTCCTCCATCGTCCCTTCTTCATCCTCCTGCTGGCGGCTTTCATCCAGATAATCCGGAATATTGCCCGGCTCGTAATCCAGTACCAGGCATCCGTCTTCCCCGGCCCCAAATCCGCCGTCGTCACCGCCGGAATTCATAACCTTTATCGGAAGCAGGTTCATGCCGCCGACCACACAGGAGAATGTCCCCTCCGCTGCCTCCGGCTTCCCGTCCTTGTCCCATATAAAGGTAAAATTTATCCTGTTTAGCTTTACGTCCCCGACCTCATCATCAATCCGGTAGCGAAACTGCACATGGCGGCTCTCCCCCGGATCGACGGCTATGTGCGTCATGCGGTCCGGCCGCTCCTCCACATCCGGGTCTGCGCCGTCCTCCCACTCCCATCCCCTGTCCGGATCCTCGAAACAGGCCGTATCCTCCCAGATTCCTCTGGCCTTGTACCGCAGCCGTCCGTCCGTTATCCTCTCCCGGGTATGGTTGGTTATGTACACATCCAGACACACCTCACCCCCCGGCTCATACTCAGCCTCCCGGGACATGACCGTGATCTGTACATCCTCCATCCGGTGATTCTCCCATGTCACCTGCCCGTCCCTGACCCCATTGGACGGCGTGGCAGCCGCGACTGACGATGCGCCGTAGGATACATGCAGGCACGAGTGCTCAAAAATACTCAGAAACAGTACAACAAAAGCCATCAGACCGCTGACTCTTCTCAACATACACCGATGTCTCACTGACATATGGCAGTTCCTCCCCCATCCATATGATTTAGATGTCACGTTCTTCTGACTATTATATAGTGCTTCAACATGGGATTGCAAGTATTTCGGGAAATATTCTTAATATATTCTTAACACTTTTCGGCGAAAGGACAAGCAGAAAAACAGGAGGGCTTAATCCCTCCTGTTCTCCGGTCTTATTTAGGAAACGAACACCCGGTCCAGATGCTCTCTTAAGGTTCCCTTCAGTTCCTCCAGCTCCTCACCATACTGCTCAGAGCCGTTGGCAGGAGTGCGGTCGTTTACAAAACGTCCCAGATTCTCCACTCCCCAGAAAGCGGCAGTATCATCGTCAAAAACTTTAAAGGCCTCCATATAGCGATCCCACTTTTCGTCCTCAATACCAACACCGTCGCCGATCCAGCCCCGGCCGCCGCCCAGGTAGCCGCAGTTCATAATCGTATACATCCCTTTCCCGGAAAGCATCCCCTCGAGACCGCCGCCGGGCAGATCCTGGTAAGCGAATTTTTTGGCAAAGACCTTCTCCATATATCCCTTGGCCATGGCGGTAGGTGTATCGTGCCAGTTGGGATAGACGAAAATCAGGTAATCCGCCTTTGTCACATAGTCCTGTTCGATTTTGACTTCCTCCGTGGGTTCACCAACGCCGTCCTTGGCGTAGTAGAAGTCCTCCGCCCCAAGCACCGGGTCAAATCCCATGGCATAGAGATCACGCACCTCCACCTCAATGCCCTTATCCTCCAGGTGGCTCATAGCCGTGTTGGCCAGCACCCGAGTTACGGTCCCATAGCGGGGATCCGCCACCACGAAAAGGGCCTTCTTGGACTCACCTTCCGTAAATCCCCCGGGAGTGTAGTCTTCCATTATCTCCTCAGGTACCACAGATGCCGACGTCACCATATCCACATCGGCGCCCGGCTCCAAACCGGCGGAGCTGGTAGCGCCCGAAACAGCGTCAGTGGAACCCGATTCATCGGAACCTGATGTGGCGTCAGTGGTGGATTCGGGCTCTGCGGCAGCAGTGCTGGCAGATTCGGCTTCTGTGGCGGGAGCGCTGACAGATTCAGAGCTGGCGGTGGAAGAGACGGTGGATTCAGGTGCGGGCGCATCCGCTTTCTGACCGCAGGCGGACAGTGCACCGGCTAACAGAGTGCCGGCCAGCAGCAGGGAAAGATGTTTTTTTATCATGGCGAAATTCTCCTTTGGATTAATTTTTTATCAAAACAGCGGGCGCTTTTGTCCACCGTATTTGAAACAGGGTTCACTCTCCATATGCTTCCAGCAGATGGTGTATAAAGTTTTCATATTCCTCTCTCATCAACTCGTTTTTCCGGGAAATCACCCCGCATGTCAATGTAACCTGAGGGCCCTGGAAAGGAATGCGTTTCAAGTCATTGCCTACGTTCCACCTGCAGCTCCAGGAGGGCCCGGCCGAGTAGGAAGGCATCTGATAAAGAGCCTCGTGGTAGGTCTTGTTCCCGTTGACCAGGAGACGGTGTCCGCTTCGGGGCACCCCCATATACTCCATCTCATAGTCCAGAGAAAACATTCCCTCCAGCCATTGGGTCTTTTCTACCTGAAACAATCCCTCCAAATCGGAGGCCGCGATGCTCTCCCGGCCGGCCAGGGCCGATTCTGCTCCCACCCATATCCGAAGGTCACCAGCAAAAAGTTCCCGGACCGTCAGATCATTGGGCTGAAGCATGGAGCGAAGCTTTTTCTCCTGAAACTGACTGTACATGACAATCCCCATGTCCGAATCCCGGTTCTTTATCCGTTCCAGGACCGTCTCGGTTCCGCACTCCCAGAGTTCAAACTCATAATTGTCCTCCGTATAAAGGCCGCATACACGGAGAAATTCCACACTGATAATATCCGAGCTGAAAGCGGCTATCTTTATTTTATGTTCATTTACATCCTCAAAAAGCTTCTGCGTGATAATGTCACACTGACGCACCACCGTCTTGGCGTGATGGTACACCTCCGCGCCATATCCGGTGAGCTGAACCCCCCGGTTTGTGCGCTGAAAAACGGCCCGGCCAAGTTCCTTTTCCATGGCGCTGATCTGGGCGCTTAAGGTGGACTGGGACATAAAAAGGTTGGCGGCAGCCTTGGAAATACTGCCTGTCTCCACCACTTCCACCACATACTTCAGTACATTCAAGTCCATTTCCTGCCCGCCTCCCCGTCTTTCCTTTTTTCCACATGTGTATTCTAATTTGTCTCCAGCCGCAGGCTGCAGACCTGCGTGCGCATCAGCGCACTACATCATTTTAGCATAACTTCCACTTAAACACCACATATCTGGCAATCGTGTTTTTCCCCATCCGGCTCACCATTTTTCCGATAGCAGAATTTTAAATCCCATATAAAAAGGCTTCCGCGCAAAAATCCCACGGAAGCCTGGCTGCCTGTACGATATACGTTTCAATTAACACGACTTGCTATCTTGCAGGCATCTGAAACCCTTCAAGAGCCCGGTTTAAGTAATCATTAAAGGGCTTCATGATCTCAAAGCACCTCACCGCCTGTCTCACAAATGCCTCCCCGTCCATTATCTCCTCATCCGAAACCGGGTGCTCCAGATACCAGCTTTTAAATTTCAAATAGGAAGCCTGGGGATGTTCCCTGTCAAAACCGGCGGGAACATTCTTCAGGGCTGTTCCCTGAACGACAAACATGTTCTGAAAATCCGGCTCCCTGAGGATCGCCTCCCACTCCTCTCCGTTTTCGGCAATAAACCTGCGCACCATGGAAGTGGCGTCCTTAAACATATCCGCGAACAGCCCGCCTCCCAGAAAAGAACCGTTACCCGGCCTGATCATCAGATAATACCCTACCGGCACAGGCAGCTTGCCCCTGGCGGAGATGTGAGCCCGGAAGGCCGGATTGTAGGGAGATTTGTCATGGCTGAACCTGGTATCCCTCACCAGCTTAAAGGTCAGATCTTTTGGCTCATTGTGAAGGATATCCGGGTCAAACGCCCCGATCCCGGCGATCAGTTCCCGTATCAGAGCCTCAAACTCCCCGTTGGCTTCCCGGTACTCCTGCTTGTGGGCGTGGTACCACTCCCGGTTATTATTGTCCCGTAAATTCCCCAGATATGTCAGGATCTTTCCTGTGTCCATGTTTCCTCCCCCTCACTCTTCACAATCGAAAATGGTGCTCCGTCTAAAAATTCCTCAATAAACCGTTTCAGTCTCTCCGGCGGCTCATAGGTCCGGCAGAAAGAAAACTCCTGGGAGATATGGTCAATCTCCTCCATGGCAGCCGTCACGTCCAGACAAACCTCCTTTGGCACGGCATTGTAAAAATCCAGGCTGCTAGGATGAATCCTGTGGTTTTTGATGGCGTAGTTGACCCTCTCCTCACAGCGGCATGTCCCCTTTCCGTACTCACCGCAGTACTCCCCAAGAAAATCCGCCATCTTTTTCCTGACTCTGGACAGCCGCTGCCGGTAGGCCTCCGGCGTAATTCCCAGAATATCCCCGGCGATCCGGCTGTCCAGACGAAACATGGTTCCCAGAATAAAGATACACCTGCTTTCCGCGTCCAGACACTGCAGCATCACGTTGGTGCAGGAAAGTTTCAGCTCTCTGGCCAAAACGGCCTTCTCCACGTCCTGCGTCAGATCCGGCACCTCATGTATCTTGGCGTGGCGAATGTCATCCCCATAGTAGTCAAAGCTTAGAGGATACTTTGCGAACATGTGCTTCTTATAGTTTTTCAGATGATTCACCGCAATGGAGAATACCCAGGTGGAAAAGGCGCTCTCCATCTTAAAGGATGAAAGGTGGGTCATAACCTTCAGCAAAATGTCCTGGGAAGCGTCCTCCGCGTCCGGAAATGTTCCCAGCATCCGCAGGGAAAGGTTAAACACCAGATCCTGCACCCCCAGAAGCAGAGTCTCCAGGGACTGCTTGTCCCCGGCCACGGCCCGGCTGATCAATCCATGCATCTCATTGTCGGTTGGTTGGTTCATTCTTTCCTCTCTTTCCGCTGCCCTTGAGACAGCCTGGTATCAGGAATTTAACTCCTGTATCTGATTAGACAACCGGGGAGGCGGTGTGTGACACCTATATTTAAAATTTTTCTTTCAGCTTGTACTTACCTGAGAAGCGAAAATTTTGCTGCAAAACGCAGCATATTCATCATAGGAAATTATAGTTCCGTTCAATATATATTTCATTTCTGACTCTGAATTATTGGGGTCGGCAAGTTCCTCGCCGAAATCCATCTCTGCAACTAAGTTATCAGCTCCTTCAAATTTTTCCATATGGTAGGATTCGTATCCTTCATTCATGCTGTTGCTGTACATAATCCATACGGCTCCATTATAATAGACATAAGAAAGAATGAGCGCATTGCCGTCTCCTGCGGCAAATTCGTATACCCTGTTATTACGCCCATCAAGGTATATTCCGCCGTACGGACCGCTGATAACCAGTTCGTTCTCTCCGTCATTGTCCAGATCGACTTTCTCTCCAACAGAATATGAGTCCAATTCTTCAGAACCCATATTTAAATCCGTGATATAAAACGCCGCTGTCAAATCCGTGGAGTCAGCTGCGTTTATTGTGCCATCGATAAATAAATCTAACAGCTCTTCTGCTGTCATTTCCGAATCTGCATCTTTGGCCGCCTGTACATGGTTTTCCTGCTGATCACTTTCGATTTCATCCCCTGTTGTCTCTGAATCCGTATTCTCAGCTGTCTCCACCGTGATCTCCTGCTGATCTGCAGAGGATTCCTCTCCATTTATGATTGCGTCTTCTTTTGCCTGCCTGCAGCTGACAATACACAAAGTCGTTAGAAAAACACATACCAACAAGGTCATCTTTTTCTTCGTGTTCATACACATACCTCCCAGAATACCATTGCAAAAATTTTTGCCGCATTATACGGCTTCATTATTTTATCACATACACATACACAATTCCAGCAAAAATTTGCAGTAATATTACAGCCCTTTTTTATTACAGAAAAAATCACCGTCTCCGTTTTTGGAGGAAGCGTTGTTTTTCGTAACCCTGACAATCCATTTATACTGTTGTGTTTTTCTGTGCTCCTATATCTTCCCTGGTCTGAGACACTTCCAGAAAGCTGCCGGCTCAGGGAACACAGAACAAATCAAAATTTAATGCTCCAAATTAAGATTGGCAGACAAATAGCGCCTTTAATCATGGAAAAACTCCTTAATAATCTTGTCTATTTTTTATATTCCTCAATCACACAAGTATGGCCTTTCTTTTTGTCATAACTGATTCCTACCAAAAGGATCTTCCCTGTATATCCTTCCGGCCAGTCTGCATACTGTTTGTCTTTAATCTGAGCGATAGCTCCTTTGGCGGACTGATTCCATTTCAATTCCACCACCAGAGCAGGTCTGTTCATATCCCGTTTTGGCAGATATACCACATCCGCAAATCCTTTTCCCGATGGCAGTTCCAAAAGTGGATTCATATAATAAGCCTTTGCACTGTAATATGCCATCAGAACCGTGCAGGTAAGGGAATTTTCATTGTTGTATTTGAGCATAGAGGCCGTTTCATTGTGAATCGCGGCCATTCCCTCGGCAACAGCTTCCCCATTGAATTCCCAAGTGCTTTTAAGCAGTCCATCCGAACGCTTCAGCGCCTGTACCAGCCCGTCCCATCCTCCTGCTTTGACGGACCTCATAAACTCTCTGGCAATCTCCTGGTTCGGGATAAATACTTCTGACGTCTTTTCATCAAAGGACAGATATCCAAGGTGTAGCAACAACGTAAGCACATCATCCCTGCTTTTAAAAGTGGTCATATCATTTTGGCTGGTAGACGGATCGATTTCGCAGCGCACATCGCTGAGCATACCAATCACAGATTCCTTTAACCCGTCAAAATTCATGTCTATATAAATCTTTAATGCCTCATATGTCTCCGTCCCGGTCCAATAACTCCGAAAACTTCTGCTGTCCATCAGTTCCGTTACGGCCTGGGGATTATAAATATGAAAATCTCCAATCAGATAACCGTCATACCATTCCCTTGTTTTTCCATAGTCTATGCCATACTCCCCGCAAAGATTTTCTACTTCCTCCTCCGTAAAACCGAAGTATTCCGCAAAAGGCCCTGGATTCAGCATAGAAAATTCCTTAAAAATATTAAT
>JAAWHK010000044.1 GCA_022795805.1 Hungatella sp.
GCCCTGTCTGTTGATTATGACGGCGAGAAAGTTACCATGATTCTAAAATCGGACGGGAAGGAGGTGGTTTTTGAGCCGTGACGGTACGGGAGCGCCAAGCATCCGTCAGAGCAAGGCCAAAAAATGCGGCAAAGGGTTGATGATGGCTTATCATCGTTGAGAGGAAAAGTCGAAAACGAAATCAGACTTTAGTTGGGAAACCAGGGACTTTTATTCTTTGTTTTGCCGCGCAATATTTGATAGGGGGCTAATCCGACAAATTACCGGCAGACTGTACCTTACAATAGGGAGCAGCCTGCCGGTTGTCACAGCCCAGCCGTATTTTTTAACTATAGAAAATGATGCTGTTGGGTATCCCGTCGAACATGTAGCAATGCACTCTATTTCCTGACCGCATAATTAGCCACAGACAGACGTGGAACACGTGGAAACACTGGCTTCAAGAGTATTGGAGAGTAAATGAAACGGAGCAGAAACGCCTATAAACTATCGAAATTTGTCTAAAAAATCTTTGCCGACCTCTTTGTTTAACTATGTTTATTTCTTGTTCTGCTGACCGGATTCTTGCGGCCAGACTCTTATCCCGCCGAGAAACGGCCAAAAAAAGCTTTATCCTTCCCCATATTCTTTGTGGATACGACAAAGCCATCCGTCTGATAGAATGGACATCATATAACTCATATATCGATTCGTCTACCTCAATATTCCACTCCATTTCACAACAATTTTCCGGACATTCTCCCATAATACAGTGAAACTTATCGTAATAATTTAATTTATCAAAACGAAACATACATTCCCTCCAGCTATCATCACAGTATTCCTCCGAAAGTTCTGCCGGCTCGCTCTCACATCCGCGAATACACACACCCGCAGTAATTCTGCCGATACAGCCCGTACTCCCTGGACAGCTCAATCGACCGCTTATATCCGTCCCTTTTCTTAAAATCCGAAGGAAGATAAACCGTCCCATATTCCCCTGCGACCCGCTCTCCTATCTGATTCAGCTTCCCGGCAGATTTCAGGGGGCTTATGCTCAAAGTGGTGGTAAAGAAATCATATCCGCCTGCTTTTGCCTCCCGCGCCGCCTCCTTAAGCCGCAGCTCATAGCATGCCTCACACCGCTTCCCGCCCTCCGGCTCCCCCTCAAGCCCCTGCGCCGCCTCATAGAACAGCTGCGGATCATAGGTTCCCTCCTTCATGGTTACAGGGTGCACAAAAGGCATTCTGGCGATAAGCTGCCTTTCCTCCTCTGCCCGCAGCCTATACTCATCCGGAGGATAGATGTTGGGGTTATAGTACAGCACGGTGATGGCAAAATACCGGGACAGATACTCCAGCACATAGCTGCTGCACGGGGCGCAGCAGCTGTGAAGAAGCAGGCGGGGAATTCGTCCTTCTTTCTCCAGCTTTTCAAGAATCCTGTCCAGTTCTTTCTGATAATTCCTCGTGTTCATATCGCGCTCCCGTTCACAGCAGATTTCCAAAATACCAAAAGAGGAGTGTTTTCCTCACACTCCTCCGTCCCGTCAGTTTCACTCAGACTGTCCCGATCACAAAAAATCCCGTATTCTCTTGCTTCTCACAGGATTGCGCAGCTTCCTCAAAGCCTTGGCCTCGATCTGCCGGATGCGCTCCCTGGTGACATTGAACGCCTTGCCCACTTCCTCCAGGGTTCTGGGATGCCCGTCCTCCAGCCCGAACCTGAGAACAATCACCTGTCTCTCCCGCTCCTTCAGATCTCCCAGCAGGGCGTCAATATGCTCCTTTAACATCACGGACTCCACATTGCCCTCAGGGGTCAGCACATTGTTGTCAGCGACGAAATCACCCAGGTTGGAATCGTCCTCCTCGCCGATGGGCGTCTCCAGGGAAGCCGGCTCCCTGGCAATCTGCATGATCTCCATCACCTTCTCCTCAGACATCTCCAGGGCATCGGCCAGCTCCGCCACGGACGGCTCGTATCCCAATTCCAGAGTCAGCTTTCTCTGCATCTTGGACATCTTGTTGATCGTCTCCACCATATGCACCGGCACCCGAATGGTCCTCGCCTGGTCTGCAAGGGCCCTGGTCACGGACTGACGAATCCACCAGGTCGCATATGTACTCAGCTTGTATCCCTTTGTATAATCGAACTTCTCCACGCCTTTTATGAGGCCCAGATTTCCCTCCTGAACCAGATCCAGAAAGCTCATGCCTCTTCCCGTATACCGCTTGGCGATGCTGACCACCAGCCGCAGATTGGCCTCGATCAGCCTGTCCTTGGCCCGCTCGTCCCCGTCGGCCTTTCTCTTGGCCAGCTCCAGCTCCTCGTCCGCACTTAAAAGAGGCACCGTACCGATCTCCTTGAGATACATGCGGACAGGATCCTCGGTTCCGATGCCCTCCAGCAGATCGATGGCATCCAGGTCAATATCTTCCTCGGAATCCTTCATAAAGCTGTCGTCCAGGTCATCGTCCAGAAGCAGCGGTTCCTCCGCCAGAATGTTGTCGTCGATGACAGGTATGACATCGATTCCCCTCTTCTCCAAATAGGAGTAGATCTGCTCCATCTGTTCCGTGGAAAGATCGTCCCCGGTAAAGAAGTTGTTAATTTCTGTTACGTCCAGCGCATTGTGTTTTCCCTTTGCAACCTCTACAAGTTTGCCCAGTTTTTCCAAAAAAATATTTTTTTCCACCAAACAACGCCCTCTCGCTTATGGTTTCTTTTGACAATATATAACTAACTTATTATATACTACAACACCTGATATTTCAACCTTTTTTTTCATTATACGCCGAAAAATTTCCCTTTTCGTCAGAAATCAGCAGGCGTTATAATCCGGATTCTCTCTGTCAGGTTCTGAATCTCCACCTGTGTCCTGGATCCGCCGAACTCACCGTCCAGCACCCAGTCCACCGGCTCCGTAAACGTCATCCGAAGGCGGGAAGTCTTAAAACGACACACATACTCGCTCTGCTCCTCCTTCTGTATCATGGAGGTCAGAATATTTTTCAGCTCCATGGCCGTTCGCGGCATTCTTATCATCAGCACCTCAAAAAGACCGTCGTTGAGGGCCACATCCTTTGCCACCAGGCCTTTGAAGCCGCCCACACTGGTGGTGTTTGTAACCATGCCGAAGACAAAATCCCCCTCCAGTGTCATCTCCTCCGCTTCCAGAGTCATGGTGTAAGATTTAATGTTGGTCAGGCTCTTCATCCCCTCCAGCATATAGGCCTGATGGCCCAGAAGGTTCTTCTTCTCCTGAGGAGTCATGTAGGACACCTCCGTGAACATGCCGAAACCGGCCACATACACGAAATTCCGCTCCCGGCAGAAGTGCCCGATATCCACAGCCATAGGCTTTCCGCTTACCACGTTCTCGGCCGCCTTTGCCATATTGGAAGGGATCCGCAGGCTGGAAGCAAAATCATTGGTGGAACCTGCCGGAATGTATCCCAAAACCGGAGGTCTGTCCAGATATACCATGCCGGAGATAGTCTCACTCAGCGTTCCGTCGCCGCCGCTGCACACCAGCAGATCCGCATCCTCCCCCCTTTGCCGCGCCGTGTTCATGGCATCCAAAGGCTCCTGGGTGGTATGAACCTCCACGTTCCATCCCGCTTTGACAAAAATATCCACAATATCCAGAAAGTGGGATCTGATCTGTGCCTTCCCTGCCCTGGGGTTAACGATAAAAAGCATTCTGCCCATGGCATTACCTCCTTTACTCATGATTCTCCGTTTATTACTTTTATATACGCCGAAAATGCATTGGGAATCGGATATTTTTCTCTCAGCTCACGCCTGTTCACAAACAGATACCGCTCCTCCATAACATGTTCCAGCAAAATTCTGTACCCCGTCATATGCCACTCCACGTGGCTGAAAACATGTTTCGCCTCCCCGGCCGGCACGATATCCTTTACGCCGGCCCCCAGCGCCTTGAGAGTCCTGTCCGCCTCCTGGGGAGTGAGACGCCCCTCCACGTTGGGAAACTGATAAAGGGAAGCCAAAAGCCCTTTATCCGCCCGTTTTTCGATGGCAACCATATCCCCGGCCTCCAGAAGAAGTACGGTTCTCTCCTCCACCTTCCTGGGCTTTTTGGGCGCCCTGTAAGGGATTGAGTCCAAAAGCCCCTGCCTTCTGGCCAGGCACAGGGAATAAAGCGGACACTCATCACACCTCGGCTGTCCCCCTGGAATGCACACAATGGCTCCGATCTCGATGAGTCCCTGGTTAAAGGCCCCCGCCCGCTTTTGGGGCATGACCGCCCTGAGACAGTCCTCCATCCGCCTCTTTACCGACGGTTTCAGAATGTCCTCCCTGCTGGCAAGGAGCCTGGAAACCACCCGCAGCACATTGCCGTCCACCGCGGGCACGGGTATACCGTACGCGATGGATGCAATGGCCCCTGCCGTGTAACTGCCGATTCCGGGAAGCTTCAGAAGCTCTTCGTAGGAAGCGGGCAGACGGCCGTCATAATTCTCGACCACCGTGACAGCCGCTTTCTTAAGGTTCCTGGCCCTGTTGTAGTATCCCAGGCCCTCCCACAGTTTTAACAGCCGCTCCTCCTCCACCTGCGCCAGCGCGCCGATATCCGGAAGCGCCTCCATGAACCGGCCGAAATACGGTTTCACCGCCTCCACCCTGGTCTGCTGCAGCATGATCTCCGAAATCCACACCCGGTAAGGTTCCGGTCTCTCCCGCCACGGCAATATCCTGGCATGGCTGTCATACCAGGACAGCAAAGGAGCCGCCGCGGCCCGAATCCGCCCCGGCGGGTCAAAAGGCGCCTTCTCACTCTCCATCACCTGCAGACGCCCGTACAGATTCCCGGGCATGCCGCTGTCCAAACCGTCCTTGTCGTCAATCTTCATAAAATTTATCCCCATAGCAAAAACGCATCACCGATATATTCCGTAAACCCGAACCTATATCAGCGGCGCGTTCTCCAGTTGTGATTGGTCTTCTTACACGTACCCGTAGATCCCCCGGACAGACACTTCCCCCGCGAGCACCCGGCTGACGGTTCCGTCCTCCCGTTCCACCAAAAGTTCTCCCTGACGGTCAATCCCCAGGCAGGTCCCTCTGTACTCTCCCCCGGACGCCAGCACGGTCACCTGACGGTTTAAATTGGCCAGCCGACTCTCATACTCCCCTTTAAGGGTGCCAAGATCGCCGGCAGCCAGAAATCTCTCATAATACTCTCCCAGGGCAAAAGCCATAGCCCCAATGAGAGGGCCTCTCCTCCATGTCCGCCCTGTCTCCAGGTACAGAGACGACGCCTTGTCTTTAAGCTCCTTGGGAAACTCCGGCGTATTCACGTTGATCCCCATTCCTGTGACCACATACTGGATGGTGTCCATCTCCGTAGTCATCTCCGTCAGGATCCCGCAGATCTTCTTCCCGGAAAGTACCAGGTCATTGGGCCATTTTATCTGGGGCATGATTCCTGTGACCCGGTAAATCCCCTCCGAAACGCCCAGCGCCGCCGTGAGAGTCAGCATGGAAGCATGGGAAGGTTCTATATCCGGCCTCAGCACCACGCTCATCCAGACCCCGCTTCCCGGCGGTGAGGACCATCCCCGCCCCCGTCTGCCCTTTCCGGCGTTCTGCTTCTCCGCAACCACCAGAGTGCCGGAAGGCGCCCCCTCCTCCGCCAGAACTTTGGCCCTGGTGTTGGTGGAGTCGGTCTCCTCATAATACACCACCCTGGCGCCTATGAGGCCGCCCTCCATGCAGCTTTCTATCTCCGCCCCGGACAGCACGTCCGTCATCTCCACCAGACGGTATCCTCTGTTTCTCACGGCCTCGATTCCGTATCCTTCCGCCTCAAGCTGTCGGATCACCTTCCACACCGCGGTCCGCGACACCCCGAACCGGCCGCACAGCTCCTGCCCGGACACGTACCCGTTCCGCTCTTTAAGCAATTTTATGATCTCCGCTTTCATCCACGCCTCCAGATGCTCACTGCGCTGATAACCATGACAGCCAGAAGAAACACGGCGATCACCATGAGTCCAATGGCCGACGCCTTTCTCCTCCTGTCCCGGCCGCTCTGCTGATACCGGTACACTCCGTTGACTATGTTCAGCACCGCCGCCAGAAAAAAGATAACGGGGAACAGAATCATGTTGCTTTCCGGATTAATAAACGCCGCCACCGCCATAACGACCACCAGAGCGCCTATAATAATATGCATCCAATCGAGAATCAGGGATGTATTTCTTGGGCTGTTTCTCCTCGCCTGCCTATATCTCATAAATCACTGCTCCTAACCTGCTCCAAAAACGGAGCCTGAGTTCTCCTATATGCCGAGAGTAGCCGCCATCACGGCCTTGATGGTGTGCATGCGGTTCTCCGCCTCGTCAAACACCTTGGAAGCGGCGGACTCAAACACCTCGTCCGTAACCTCCATGTCTTCTATATGGAAACGTTCGCCCATCTCCCTGCCGATCTTTGTCTTCAAATCGTGGAACGCAGGCAGACAGTGGAGGAAAATGGCGTTCTCCCCTGCATGGTCCATGACAGCCTTCGTCACCTTGTAGGGGGTCAGCTCCCGTATCCTCTCCTCCCACACCTCATCCGGCTCACCCATGGACACCCAGACATCGGTGTAGATAACGTCCGCCCCTTTCGTCCCTTCCTCCACATCCTCCGTCAGGGTCACAGACGCCCCGCACCTGGCGGCGTACTCCCTGCACTGATCCACCAGAGCCTGATCCGGGAAATACTTCTTCGGGGCGCAGGCCACAAAGTCCAGCCCCATCTTGGCACAGGCCACCATCAGGGAATTGCCCATATTGTAGCGCGCATCCCCCATATACACAAACTTAACGCCTTTCAGCCTTCCCAGATGCTCCCGCACAGTCAAAAGATCCGCCAGCATCTGGGTGGGATGGTATTCATTGGTAAGGCCGTTCCACACGGGAACACCCGCATATTCTGCCAGCTCCTCCACGATCGCCTGTCCGTATCCCCGGTACTCGATGCCGTCGTACATCCTTCCCAGAACCCTGGCTGTGTCGGCAATGCTCTCCTTCTTTCCGATCTGGGAACCCGACGGGTCCAGATAAGTGGTTCCCATACCCAGATCGTGGGCGGCCACCTCAAAAGCGCACCTGGTCCTGGTGCTGGTCTTCTCAAAAATAAGGGCCACGTTCTTTCCCCTGTGCATATCCACAGGAACGCCTTTTCTCTTCTTCTCCTTGAACTCTGCCGCCAGATCCAAAAGATATTCGATCTCCTCGGGACTGTAATCCTTCAGCGTCAGAAAATTCCTCCCCTTTAAGTTCATATCAAAATCCTCCGTTTTCCCAAAAGCTGATTTTATCCGTTGCGTGGCAATAGAATATACAAAATAATAGTATATTCCAGATAAATATGCAAGTGTTTCCGAAAAAAATACTCTTTATCCGTCTTTTCGGCGGATTTCCGCCAGCAGTTCCCCGGGCCTGTACACCCGAAACCGCCCGATGCGCCTGGCCCTGGCCCCGTTTTCCAGAAAGGTCAGATACATATCCTTATAGTCCCAGTCGTCTTTCATCTTCCACTGCCTGGCCAGCCGCGGAAATATCCGCTCCGTGTAGATGCGGTATCCGCCCCGTTTCTCCCCGTCGGCCTTAACCTCCTTCTCCATATCCCCGGGCATCAGCCTCCGGAGAAAATCCATCTCCCCGATGAGCCGCTCAAAATAGTATTCCTCCGACTCCGGAGCATCCAGATAATACCACCGCCCCTTAAGGCCGTACAGAAGCCTCAGGGTATCATAGTATCCCAGTTTCATATTCTTCCCGGCCTGCTTCCTGTCAAACTGAAGAAGCCCTCCCAGGCTCTGGCGGGGGGCCACATGGTAGACACTGACATCGTCCGGTATCTCTGTGGACTTCTCCGAGTCGAATCCCAGCCCGTAGATGCGGATGATGATAATGTCCCTGTACCCCGCGTCCAGCAGAATCCCCACCGGCACATTGTTCCAGCCGCCTCCGTCCAGGTACCGCTTTCCTCCCAGCTTCTCCCGCTTAAACACCGGCAGATAGGCGCTGGCCATAAGCATGTCCCCGATCTCCCCTTCCGGCACCTTCTTGGCGTCAATGTTAAGAAGTTTCCTGTCGCTTACGGAGTAGGTGGTGATGAAAAGATCCCGCGCGGAGCCCCGTATCTTCTCCTCGTCCACCACCTCCTGTATCAGCTGTCTTAAGGGGGTGATATCAAAGCCCTTGTCCTTCAGAATCCGTTTGGCCTCCTCCGCCAGAGTAGCCATGTTAACCGACCGCCAGTCCAGACGCCGCACGTCCTCCGCCACATCGTCGTCAATATCCATAACCCTGGAATAGCTGATGTTCTCCCAGATATACTCCGCCTTCTCCGGCTCGTCCATACAGATCATAGCCCCGTTCAATGCCCCCACGGATGCCCCGGCGATCCCCTTTATGGAGATCCCGGCCTCCCTGAGAGCCCTCCACGCCCCTATCTGGTAGGAGCCCTTGGCTCCCCCGCCTTCCAGCACCAGGCCGTACTCTTTTGCAGGATCCAACTGAAGTTTCAAAAAGACGGTCCCTCCTTTTCATCCCCTCATTTCATATGACTTAACAGGGTGCAAAGCCTTCAACCTCAAAGCTCTGCACCCTTTCAACAAGAACCACAATTCTTCTGCCTTTAATCCGTTAATCTCCCGCAACCTCTTTCACGGAAGTCACAAGTCCTGCCAGACTCTGAATCTCCGATGGGATGATGATCTTGGTTGCCTTTCCGTCGGCCGCCTTGGCAAATGCCTCCAGCCCTTTAAGCTTAAGCACCGCCTCGTCGGCGCCCACTTCCTTAATATATCTCAGGCCCTCCGCCGTGGCCTGCTGAATCTTCAAGATGGCCTCGGCCTGGCCTTCGGCCTCCTTGATCCGCTTTTCCTTCTCGGCCTCCGCCCTGAGGATGGCGGACTGCTTATCAGCCTCGGCGTCCAGAATCACGGACTCCTTCTTGCCCTCCGCAACCAGTATGGTGGACTTCTTCTCGCCCTCCGCCCTGAGGATGGCCTCACGGCGCTCACGCTCAGCCTTCATCTGCTTCTCCATGGCATCCTGAATGGCGGCCGGAGGAATAATATTCTTAAGCTCCACACGGTTCACCTTGATGCCCCACGGGTCTGTGGCCACATCCAGAGACGCCCGCATCTTGGTATTGATAGTCTCCCTGGAGGTCAGCGTCTGATCCAGTTCCAGATCGCCGATAATATTACGCAACGTAGTGGCCGTCAGGTTCTCGATGGCCATAATCGGATTCTCAACGCCGTAGGTAAACAGCTTGGGATCCGTGATCTGGAAAAACACCACCGTGTCGATGCGCATGGTAACATTATCCTTGGTGATCACGGGCTGGGGAGCGAAATCCACCACCTGCTCCTTCAAAATCACCCGCTTGGCCACCCGGTCAATAAACGGCGCTTTCACATGGAGTCCCACATTCCACGTCTCCCTGTAAGCGCCCAGACGCTCCACCACCATGGCCTGAGCCTGGGGAACGATCTTCACGCAGGACGACAGAATAATCAAAAGAATAATCGCTAAAACGATAAAACCTGTAAACCCAACCAGAAATCCCATCCTACACTTCCTCCTTCACAACTTTGACAATCAGTTTCACTCCCTGTATGGCGCATATCTCCACCTTACTGCCCACGGGACAGACGCTGTCCGGATCCTCCGTTCTCGCCGTCCACTCCTGGCCGCCGATCACTGCGGTGCCTGTGCCGAGAAGATTGTTCACTTCCTCCGTAACTCTCGCCTGCTTCCCCACCAGGCTGTCCGCGTTGGTCTTGACAGTATGTCTGTTCACATGCTGCAGGGCCCAGGGTCTGGTAAAAATAAGAAGGACAAAAGAAACAAGGACAAACACCGACAGCTGTGCATTGACGCTGAGTCCCGCCTTAGCCACGAAAAAAGCCGCCAACGCGCCGCCTGCAAACCACACCGTAGTCAGCGCCATGGTAGCCGCTTCCACGCCCGCCAGGATCACAAACAGCACAATCCAATATACAGACGCCATAGAACCCCTCCTTTTTGCTCCGGCTCACCGGATTTCTCTTATGACTATTATAAACAATATCAAGGCTTCCATCAAGAGAAGTTTTTCTTACGTTTTTACAAATCATCCCCGCCTCTGCCTTGCCGCCTCAAACATCAAAAGCGCCGCCGCCACAGCCGCATTTAAGGACTCCACCTTCCCCTCCATAGGGATTCTCACCCAGGCATCCGCCAGATCCGCCGTCTCTTTCTCCAGCCCCTTGGCCTCATTGCCCACCAAAAAGGCGCAGGGCCCGCTGTAATTTTCCTTGTCGTACGCCTTTTGGCCGTCCAGATGGGCCGCATACAGCCGCACCCCGTCCTTTTTAAGGTCATTCATGGTCCCCCGCAAATCCTCCGCGTACAAAAACGGCACCCGGAAAACCGAACCCATGGTGGACCGGATCACCTTGGGGTTGTAGATATCCCCGGTCTCCCGGTTCATGATCACCCCGGTGACACCCGCCCCCTCCCCGGCCCGCAGGATCGTGCCCAGATTCCCCGGATCCTGAATGGTCTCCAGAATCATCAGAAGCGGCTCCTTACCGCCGTTTTTCAGATCCTTCATAGTATATTGATACTGCCTCACAACCGCCGCCACGCCCTGAGGCGTCTGGGTATCGGACATGGCTTTCAGCACTTCTTCCGTTACTATCTCCACTTTTCCCTTTTCCATGCCCTCCGTCATCCCGTGATGCGCCGGGTCGTCCAGAAACCGTTCTGTCACAAAAATCTTCTCGATGCGGTCCTTGTCCAGCTCCCCGAACATTCTGGGCCCTTCCACCACAAAAAGGCCGGATTCCCTCCTGAATCTGGCCTTTTTCATGAGAGCGATAACCTGCTTTACCTGGCTGTTGCCTGTGCTGCTGATCATAAATTCCTCCGTTTTTCACCTGCTTTGCCGCTTCCGGTCCTGAAACCGGCCGGACCGTTTATCCCAATTCCCCCGGCGTCTCGCATGACAGCCCTTCCGCCTCCTTAAGCCACAAGTTCCCGCAGGCGTCGCTGGGCATCCTCAGATCCCCTCTGGGCGAAACCGCCACGGAACCCACTTTCGGCCCGTCCGGCAGGCAGGAGCGCTTAAACTGCTGGGAAAAGAACCTTCTGTAAAACACCTTCAGCCATTTTAAAATAACCTCCCGGGGATAGCTGTCACCAAAGGCGTGGACCGCCATCCTGAGGATCCTGGCCGGACTGTACCCGAACCGTAAAATATAGTACAAAAAGAAGTCATGGAGCTCATAGGGTCCCACCAGATCCTCCGTCTTCTGGGAGATAACCCCGTCCTCCGGCGGCAGAAGCTCCGGACTCACAGGCGTGTCCAGCACGTCCAGAAGCACTTCCTTCAAAAGCTCCTCCCTGCAGGTGTCCGCATAGTAGCGCACCAGATGGCGCACCAGCGTCTTGGGCACCGACGCGTTAACCCCGTACATGGACATGTGATCCCCGTTGTAGGTGGCCCACCCCAGGGCCAGCTCCGACATATCCCCGGTTCCGATAACCAGGCCGCCTACCTGGTTGGCCACGTCCATGAGCACCTGGGTCCTCTCCCTGGCCTGCCCGTTCTCATAGGTCACATCGTGTCTGGCCGGGTCCTGCCCGATATCCCGAAAATGCATCAGCACCGACTCCTTAATGTCAATCTCCCTGAGACTGGCCCCCAGCCTCTTTGTCATGATACAGGCATTGTTGTAGGTCCTGTCCGTGGTGCCGAAGCAGGGCATGGTCACCGCGTGAATCTGGTCTCTGGGAAGGGCCAGGCTGTCAAATGCCCTGGCCGTCACCAAAAGCGCCAGGGTGGAGTCAAGCCCCCCTGAGATCCCCAAAACCGCGTGCTTTACACCGGTGTGCTGCAGCCTTTTTTTAAGACCCATGGCCTGGATGGAGAGAATCTCCTCACACCGCTTATTCCTCTCCCCCCCGTCACTGGGCACAAAGGGACAGGGCGCGATATACCGTTCCAGTTCCAGATGGTCTGTCCTGAGGTTAAAATCCACGGTCACGTAATCCCCGCCCCCGTCCAGACAGGAGGAGGGATGGGTGTTCATCCTCCGCCGCTCATTTATAAGCCGCTGCAGATCCAGGTCCCCGTAAATCGTCTCATGGCCGAACCGCCCGGACATCTTAAGGCATGTCCCGTTCTCCGCGATTATATTGTGGCCGCCGAACACCAGATCCTGAGTGGACTCCCCTTCCCCGGCATTGGCATAGATGTAGCCGCACACCAGCCTGGCCGACTGGCCGCAAATAAGGGAAGTGCGGTAGCTGTCCTTTCCCACGGTCTCGTCGCTGGCCGAACAGTTGGCGATCACCGTGGCCCCGGCGCAGGTGTGGCTGATGCTGGGCGGACAGGGAACCCACACGTCCTCGCAGATCTCCGCCGCCAGCACAAGCCCCGGCACCGTGGCGCACCGAAACAGAAGGTTGGCGCCCATGGGAACCTTCTGCCCCAAAAACTCCGCCCAAACCGGCTTTAAGCTGCCCGGCGTAAAATGGCGCAGCTCATAAAACTCCGAATAGTTGGGGATGTTCCGTTTCGGCACGATGCCCAGAAGCCTTCCCCCGCTGATAACCGCGGCCGTGTTATAAAGCTTTCCTTCATGCAAAATAGGAAGCCCGACAAAGGCTATGATATCGAGATTCTGCGACTCTCTCATGATTACGGCCAGCTGACTTACAGCGGACCGCAGAAGACTGTCCTGCAAAAACAGGTCCCCGCAGGTGTACCCGGTCAGGCACAGCTCCGGAAACACCATGACTTTGGCGTGGTTCTTCGCCCCCTCCTCCATCAGCTTCACGATCTGTCCGGCATTGTACTCCGGATAGGCCACTCTGATCTGGGGCGTAGCGGCTGCCACCCTTATAAATCCCTGTTCCATAAGCGTTCCTCTTCTCTCCTGTTGGCTGAAAATACTGATTTATCTGACAAATATTTCCTGGATCTATTGTGCAGGGTTTTGAGGGAGATGTCAAGAGGAAACCCGAAAATCCATTGACATCGTTTTTGATTTCACATATAATGTTGTGGTTATTGATTTCTGCTTTATAAAGGAGACGCTTCCCAATGATCCATGAATTTTCCAGAACCCAGCTTCTCACCGGCGCCGCAGGCCTTGACCGCCTGAGGGACTCAACGGTCCTGGTCTTCGGCGTAGGCGGCGTGGGCTCCCACTGCATCGAAGCCCTGGCCCGCAGCGGTATCGGCCGGCTCATCATCGTGGACCCTGACCGGGTCGCCCTCACCAACATAAACCGCCAGAGCATTGCCTTCCACAGCACCGTAGGCCGCCTCAAAACCCAGGTTATGAGAGAACGCATCCTGGACATCAACCCCGGGGCCGTGGTTATGACTTCCGAACTCTTCATCCTGCCCGGCAATCTGGACGCCTTTTTTGCCGGAATTCCCTGGAAGCCGGACTACGTCGTGGACGCCATAGACACCGTGTCGGCCAAGCTGGCCATAGCCGCGTATGCCCACAACCACGGGATTCCCCTCATCGCTTCCATGGGAACCGGCAACAAGCTGCACCCTGAGCTTTTCGAGATAACGGACATAGGAAAAACCTCCGTCTGCCCTCTCTGCAAAGTGATGCGCCGGGAATTAAAACGCCTGGGCGTTCCCGGTCTGAAAGTCCTCTATTCCAGGGAACAGCCCATAAAGCCCCTTCCCGGCGATGAGGAAACAAAAAGACGGTCAGTGCCTGCCAGCATCTCCTTCGTGCCTCCGACGGCAGGCCTCCTTATAGCCGGGGAAGTGATCCGGAATCTGGCGGGTATCTGATATCCGCTCTAACCCCTTTCTCTCTTCCCCGTACCTGGACGCAGACAGTCCGGGACACACTTTGGGCGGGTCCTGTGTACAGCCACGCATGCCTTGCAGTCTCCGTGGTAGCGGCAGTCTCTTTTGCAGGGACAGTCCTCCCCGCCTTTCTCGTTATCCCCTGGATTCTCTTTATGATTCTCCCCTGATTCATGAAATGCCCCGATGATCCTCAGCGTTTCATCCCTGGAAAAATTTTTCATGTCAACGGCGTATTCCTTTACGGCCGCGGCATCCTCCCCTGCCGTCTGGCAGGACACAATGGGAATCCCCATGCGGCTTAAGGTACTCAAGTCCCGAAAAACAGTCCTCCTTGACACCTGAAAATGGTCCGCCAGCTGCTGAACGGTCATCCTTCGGGCGTCAGCGAGAACACACACCATGTCGATCAGACGCTGCATTCTCATCCGCTGCTCCCCCTCACGCTTTTTACATATGATTTAGTTTGTCCTTTATTGTACCAGCCATACCTCTAAAAAACTTCTAAAAGAGCCAAAAAGCCGGCCTCAGTTCATCGGACCGGCTCTTTTGATTCTTTTGCTTCCTCCCCTTAGCCTACTCCACCTTTGGCAGAGAGGCAAAGGATTTCTGCAGCTCCTCATCTGTGGGAATGTAATCCTCCATCTTGCCGTCATTAAATCTCTGGTAAGCCACCATATCAAAATATCCCGTTCCCGTAAGGCCAAACACGATATTCTTCGACTCACCCGTCTCCCTGCACCTGAGGGCCTCGTCTATGGCCACCCGGATGGCATGGCTGCTCTCCGGCGCCGGCAGGATGCCCTCCACCTTGGCAAACATCTGAGCCGCCTTAAACACCTCCGTCTGCTCCACGCTTCTGGCCTTCAGATATCCCTGGTCGTAAAGCTCCGAAACCGTGGAGCTCATGCCGTGGTATCTCAGGCCGCCGGCATGGTTGGCCGACGGGATAAAGCCGCTGCCCAGGGTGTACATCTTAGCAAGGGGACACACCTTTCCGGTATCGCAGTAGTCGTAGGCGTAAACGCCCCTGGTAAGGCTGGGACAGGATGCCGGCTCCACGGCGATAATCTCATAGTCCGCCTCACCCTTTATCATCTGCCCCGCGAAGGGTGAAATCAGTCCCCCAAGGTTGGACCCGCCGCCGGCGCAGCCGATGATTATGTCAGCCTTGATGCCGTATTTATCCAGAGCGGCCTTAGTCTCCAGACCGATCACCGACTGATGCAGAAGCACCTGATTCAGCACCGAACCTAACACATACCGGTATCCCTCCTGGCTCATGGATGCCTCCACCGCTTCGGAGATGGCACAGCCCAGGCTTCCCGTGGTTCCCGGGAACCGGGCGTTGATGCTGCGCCCCACCTCGGTCTCCATGGACGGGGACGGAGTCACTCTGGCCCCATAGGTGCGCATCACCTCACGGCGGAAAGGCTTCTGCTCATAGGAACACTTTACCATATAAACCTGACAGTCCAGATCCAGATAGGCACAGGCCATAGACAGAGCCGTTCCCCACTGGCCCGCCCCGGTCTCCGTGGTCACGCCTTTAAGCCCCTGGTGCTTGGCATAGTAAGCCTGGGCGATGGCGGAATTTAACTTATGGCTTCCCGACGTGTTGTTCCCCTCAAATTTATAGTAGATATGGGCCGGTGTATCCAGCTTCTTCTCAAGACAGTAGGCTCTTGTAAGAGGCGACGGGCGGTACATCTTGTAGAAATTTTGGATGTCGTCAGGAATGTCAAAATACGGCGTCGTATCGTCCAGCTCCTGCTTTGCCAGCTCCTCACAGAAAATACCGGACAGCTCCTCCACTGTGATGGGTTTTAAAGTCTTGGGATTTAAAATGGGGGCCGGTTTCTTCTTCATGTCGGCGCGGACATTGTACCACTGCCTCGGCATCTCCTGCTCTTCGAGATAGATTTTGTACGGGATTTCCTGTTTCATGTCATGTCCTTCCTTTCGATTTTATTTTCCAATTACCTACAAATCACAATGGCCTCTGTGGGCGGCAAAGCGTTTTGGTTTCATGGGACGCTCCCTGTGAAATAAAAAAAACTCCTGTCCTGTATCATACATAGGACAGAAGTTTACGATTCTCCTGCGGTGCCACCTAAATTCATCCCCCGCCTGGGGGAATGCGCTCTTTGCCGTGTACTAACATACACTTCCTGCTGTAACGTGCAGCCACGTCTCACCTACTCCCGTCCTGGTTTCAGTTTGCCCTCACGGGTCCATTCCCTGCTCTTTCCATCGCTGCAATCCCACCGCCTGCAGCTCTCTGGGCATGTTCCAAACAGGTACTCGTCCCGGTCAATGGTTTGTAACTAATTGACTTGTGCATAGAATAAAACAATTTCCGCCAAATGTCAAGAGATTTCTAAAAAATCCCCACGTGCCCGTGAGATCCCCCGCGCCGCCCGCCTGCGGCCGCCTGTTTACCCGCCCTTCAGCGTGACCGTCACCAGCTCCGGCGGATTCATGATCCTCACAAGAAAATGGTTGCCCAGCCCCCGGCTCACCACCAGATGTTTTCCCCTCTCCTCAAAATGGCCGCCGTCATACCTGGGAAACAGCGTCACGTCCGGAGACAGGACACCTCCAAGCCCCGGAAGCCTGATGATCCCCCCGTGAATATGACCCGACAGCGTCAAATCCGCTCCCCAGTCCCTGTAAGACGGAAAATACAGAGGGTTGTGGCAAAGAAGGATGGAAAAACAGGACGGATCCGCCTCCCCCAGAAAGCTTCCCGTATCCTCCGCCGAAAAACGGATCCCCCTCACATAGTCATCCCGTGTGGGATCCTTGTAATACGCCATGGGCATTACCAGCCCGTACAGCTTCACATACGCGCCTCCCCGCGAAATGCTGTGCCAGCTGTTTTCCGGCACGATCACCCCCAGGGCCCGAAGTTTTTTAAGAAACCGCTCCCTCTCATCCCTCTCCATACACTGCTCATGGTTGCCGAAAATATAATACACCGGATACCGCCTCACAAGCCTGCCGCACAGGTCCGCCACAAGGGCACAAGAACGGTTTCCATGTTCCGCCATATCCCCGGTCATGACCACTATGTCAGGTTTCGCCGCGTGAATTTTCCGGATCAGCTCACAGTTCTGCCTTCCGTATACTTCGCCGTGAAGATCCGACAGATGGACGATGGTAAAATTGTCAAATTCCCTGGGAATGCGCCTTGATTCAACGGTGTAACCAACGGTCTTAAATCCTTTCTTAAATTCTTTTTTTAAATCTTTTTTCATTCCTCTTCTCAGTTCTCTCTTAAGCAAACCGCTCCCTTCCGCCTGCAAAACAAAAAATCGTATCACAGTCTTATATCCCGTCATAATGTTTCAAAAATTGTACACAAACGACAACTTTTTAACAAAAAGAAAATGAATATTGTTGCTACAATTCCCCTTTTGTGGTAAACTATTTATATAATTTTTTTGTCTGACCGTTCTCACTCAGACCATGTGAATCCAAAAACAAGAGGGGTACAGATATGAAAAATGAAAAACTGATCGCACTCATGAACGCCAAAGGCATGAGCAGGGCCAAACTGTCCGCCCTCTCGGGCATCTCGGCCACAACGCTCAACCGTATAATCAACGGGCAGGTCCTCCACGTAAAGATGCCCCAGATGCAGGCCATCGCCAGGGCGCTGGATACCAACGTCCCTTCCATCTTCGACACCGCCGTCGCGGAGCTGCCCCTTACCATGGCCATACGCGCCGACGAAGCCGGGGATTCCATTACCAAGCTTCTGACCAGAGATGAGTCCCTGCTTCTCTACTGGTATCAAAACGCCCTGCAGGAAGGCCGGAATGCCATCCTCAGCCGGGCCCGGATGGAGTTCCACAAGGCCCAGATGGAGATCTCATTCCGGGCTGACGGCCTGAACGCCGCCGTGAAAGGACAGGAGCCCTACGAACAGCTCACTCTGGATATCGTATAGCCGGACACTGACGCCCCGCACAAATACTGCGGGGTGTTTTGATGCGCGGCTTTCCCGGGCTAATCCTAATGGGACGCCCCCTCCAGGATAAAATAATTATAGTCTTTGCAGCTGTCCCTGATCATGGCATCCAGCTCTTCGGCCGGTTTGCTGTCCGGCCAGCACTGCTGCCACTGTCTGTATTCCCACGATCTCATGGCCTCCCTCTGATCCAGTTTAAGCCCGGCGCAGTAGCCGGCATACACATCCGCGTAGATCTCTGCCATCTCCTCCGATGTCTTTTCCCGGACCTGCCCGGTTTTCTTCCGGATCTGATCCCCGATAATCTGCCTGATGAACGCTTCCCCGTATGCGGGAAAATCAAGAAGATTTTCGTCGCTGACCCCGTTTTCCAGCGCCCACGCCGCTACGTCTGTCTGACGGGTGTAAAAATGAATATCCCCGTTCTCCTGCCATCTGACAACCCCGTACTGACACGGCGGGATGCTGACCGCGTCGCTGACAATCTCCCAGATCCCGTATCCCTCATCCGAAGGCTCCCTCTTGTGTTTCTTCGCCCTCTGCAGGTGAAGATGCCCGCTTATATACATGGGAACCTGATAGCGCTCCAGAAGTTCGGTCACCTCCTTCCCGTTCTCCAGCACACACATATCCGTGAACATGGTGCTCTGTGAAAGCAGGTTGTGGTGGCCCAGGACAATCACCTGAATCCCCTGTTCCCTGGCCGCCCTCAGATTCTCTTCCATCCACGAAAGCGTCCCCGGCCGCACCATCCCGTCCACCAGATTTCTGGGCTCATACTGAGCCGTATCCAGAAGCATCAGCCAGATATGGTCCCTCAGGGCATAGACGTAGGAGAAGGACTCTTCATCCCTGCTGACGGCCTGATCCGGGCCGAACTTTCCGTATATCTGCCCAAACTCCTCAGGGGTCACTTCCTGTGTCCGCTCGGCCCTGTCCCCGAAAAACACGCCGGCATCCGGATTGTTAATATCATGATTTCCGGGAATCACCAGAACCTGTATCCCCGCGTCCTGAAGAAGGGACAACCGCCCCGCCAGCTCCTCATGATTTATCTTCTCACCGTTCATGGTGATGTCGCCGGTCAGAATCACGACGTCAGGCCCGGCCTCCTTCGCCTCCTCCAGCAGGGAGTCCAGAATCTGGGGAAGATACCTCATGACTTTTCCGTCGCCCCTGGCCTGAAACGCCTCAAACGCTTCCCCGTAGTCTGTGGAGGCCGGCGACATATAGTGGAGATCCGATACCAGCCACATCACCGGCGGCCCCGGTTCCTCATCGGAGATTTCCCGGGGGAGGGCGCCATTGCCTGCATCTGTATCCGTCTCTGATCGTAACTGTGACTTGCATCGGCTCTCCAATATACGCCGTGCCAGCCCCAGGCTGCCTTTCAAAATACCTGCCGTCCCCCATGAAAGACGCCAGGACTCTGTCTCTTTTTCGCCTCCCTCTCCCTTTTCGGCCCTGCCGTTTTCCCCGGTCCCTTCCGGCTCAGGATTTCCCTTTTCGGACGTCCCATCCTCATCCCTGTTTCCCGTTTCCCCGGCTTTCTGACCCTCCCGCAGCTCCTGCCTTTCCTCCTGCAGGCGGCTTTCATCGATTGATATGACGATATCACCGTCTTCCTTTTTTTCCCGCAAATATCCCTCTATCCTGGTTCCCGCCTCACACGCCCCGATGAGGAGGCAGGAGAGGGCGGTCATTATGCACAGCCATTTTATCTGATTTCGCACCGTTACCTCATACCGTCTCTTTCTTCTGAATCTCCGTTTCCGATTTCTGTTTTTAACTTATGACATTATACGAGGAAATAGTAGGGCAGTCAAATTAAGAAAGATTTAAGAGCAATAACCTGTCAATAACCTTGTTTTTGCGGCTTAATTCTGTGTTTTTAACCTATTTTCGTCAGTTTTTGACATATTTAACCTGTCTTTTCAGGTTTAACCTCCCTTTATTTCGCTCTATTTGTGTATAACCTTTTATATTTTCTGATATTTTAGGTTATATCTACGTTTCTTGTGGATAACTTTTTCATTTTTTGCCGTACCCTATTTTGATTTTAGGGTATTTCATCCTCTATTCCGATGAAAATAGCCTGAAAATCCCCCCATTATGTTATGCTATGAATCTGCACAAAAAAAGCAGGACAGGACGCATGCATCAAACAAATCCATGCGCTCTGTCCCGCTTTTCGGGTCTTACATTTTCATCCATTTCAATCACTTCACATCCGTCAATCATCTGTGATCCCGAAAATCCTCTCCGTATTGCTCTTGGCCTGCCGGATCAGCTGGTCTTCCGGAACCCCCATATACACAGCCAGATCTCTGGCCACATAGCGAATATTTTGGGGGACATTGGTCCTGGAAAGCCCAGGAACATTCTTCGGCGTCAGATAGGGGGCATCCGTCTCGATGAGAACCCGGTCCATGGGGATCATCTTCACCGCCTGCCGCAGTTCTCCCGCTCTCCTGTCGTCGCAGATCCATCCCGTGATTCCGATGGAGAATCCCATATCCAGATACGTTTCCAGCGTGTCCCTGTCCCCTGTAAAGCAGTGAACCACCGAATTCCTGCAGACCTCAGGGTGTCTCCTGAACCGCTTCACAAACTCCGCCGCCGCGCTGCGCTCGTGAAGAAACATAGGTTTTCCCAGTTTCTTTGCCAGAACGATATGCTTCTCCAGACACCGGATCTGGTTCTCCTTCGTGGAAAACATACGGTCAAAATCCAGCCCGCACTCTCCCACCGCCACGATTCGGTCATTGGAAGACACAATATGTTCAATCAGGTCAAAATCCTCCTGCCTGGCTGAATCCGCATTGTGAGGGTGGATCCCCGCGGTGCCGTAGACCGGGTGATTTCTTGAAAAAGTATGAATTTTTTGGTTCTCTTTCATATCGGTTCCCGTGAGAATACATCTCACCCCCGCATCCCCGGCCTCCTTAATGATCTTCTCCGGATCCGGAAACTGCCTTCCGAACAGGTTCAGGCCGATATCGTAGTAGACGATTTCCATAGGTTTATTGCTCCTTTCCCCACAGCTTTTCATAGTTTTTTGATTTCGTCGGAAATCATTTGTATGGTTTTGCCATTGGTATCAATTTTTATCGTATTCAGATTCTCATATAGAGGGATTCGATCCACACTGCGCTCTGTTGCATCACCAGCACGAATCCCCTTTCCTATGTCTCCCATAATCCTTCTTTTTAGATTGGTTTCATCGGCAATAAGGGAAATGCTTTTCACTTTACAATCCCCAATGTCCAACTCGCTGAGAATGCGGTCGATTATGGTCTGCTCATGCATTACCCAACAAAAAATAACCGTGTCATACGCAGAGCAGTGAATAAAATTGTTAAGTATGTAACATATATTGTCCAAAACCATGGTCTTGGTTTCCTCAGTAACCTGAAACGGACTGGCACACCAGCACCAATCGCCGTCAAGAAAGACACTGTTTGGCAATTCATCTTTTAGGCGCTGGCAGACTGACGTTTTGCCAACGCCCATTGTACCCCCAACTAAATATATCGTTTTCATTTTCCCTTACTCCTGCAGACTTTCTCCCGTCTCTTTCCATTTTTATCAAATACCTTTTTTAGTGCGATTTCGGTTGGAAAAACAGAACCGATTAGAGGAATAAGCTGCGCGCCGCAGATCATCCCGCCTGCCGTTCCCACATAATCCCTGCTTTTTCCAATCGCCAAAAGCAAAAACATTACGGTTACCGGCAATAAAATCAATCCGCAGACATACCATATTTTGCCGCAATATCTATGAGCAAACTCCCATGTATCTTTGTTCTTCATGGACATGGAGGTTCGATATCCAAATACCGCATTTATTTCACTTGGAGCATTTTTCATAAAGTATCTTCCAAAGCCGATCATTGTAAGGGGAATCAGCAAATCCATAATCAACATAAAAATCCAAAATCCCATAAAAGTCTCCTTCCACGATTTTTGATTACTACTTCTAACAGAATACCACAATCACACTCATATTTCCTCAAAATTTCCATTAATTTTCTTTTTCATCACTAATTCTAATCTTGTTTTGCCTGTTCCAATATGTCTAGTACATTATTGCATTGACAATTAAGTAATATTATGCCACCAGAGGCACTCCCTTATAAGTCCACTTGAAGGGCTTTGCCATAAGATTGTACTGCTCGATAAACCGCATGATGCTTGC
>JAAWHK010000045.1 GCA_022795805.1 Hungatella sp.
GTATGTGCAGAGGAGAGAAGAAGATTGCGCGAGTGGCTCAGTGGTGGAGTATCGCCTTGCCAAGGCGAGGGTCGCGGGTTCGAATCCCGTCTCGCGCTTGTTTGGAAAACCGGAAAATCCCTGGAAGAACATGGGGTTCTCTGGTTTTTTCTGTATAGTTATATATGATGTGCTCTTTGGGGACGGATTTTAAAAGTATTGGGAGAATGTTAGACGAAATGATGGCAGAGAGAAAGTTGCTGAGGAAAAGATGGATTTGGATTGTGGTATTGCTTCTATATGTGGGATTTATCTTCCACAATTCCCTGACGCCGGCGGATGAGTCCTCCAGACAAAGCGGCAGGGTGCTGCAGATGATTCTCAGAAGTATCCAGTGGATCGGGATGGAGGGCGGCTGGATAACGGAATACCTGGTCCGGAAAACCGCACATTTTGCGGAGTACACTCTTTTGGGGATTTTGCTGATCATTACTCTGAGACAGTATTTTGAAGTTCTTACGGTGAGGCGGATTCTGCAGTGCTGGCTGGGGAGCCTGATACCCCTGGTGGATGAGACTCTGCAGTTGTTTACAGAAGGGCGGTCGGGACAGATCAGCGATGTATGGCTGGACATGGCAGGTACATTTACGGGATTTTTGTTTGCAGGTGCGGTGTATTGGCTCCTGACGAAGAGGGAGCGGAAAGGCGGAAACGGAGATGGCAAAAAATATCGCGCTGTTAATAGAATATGACGGAAGTCGCTATGACGGCTGGCAGAGACAGGCCGGCACGGATAACACGATCCAGGGAAAGCTGGAGAGAGTTCTGGAAAAGATGACAGGTGTTTTTCAGGAGGTTGACGGATCGGGCAGAACCGATGCGGGGGTCCACGCGAGAGGACAGACCGCCAATGTGCGCTTGAATACGGATATGACGGAAGAAGAAATATGCCGTTATCTGAATACATATTTGCCCGAGGATATTCGGGTGCTGAAAGCAGCGGCTGTGCCGGAGAGATTTCACAGCCGTCTGTGGGCGCGGGAGAAGACATACACCTACTGGCTGGATATGAGCGAAAAAAGCCCTGTGTTTCGGAGAAAGTATGTTTATGCGCTCGGGGAGAGTCTGAATGTGGAACACATGGACCGGGCGGCTCAGTTTCTTGTGGGAACTCACGACTTCGGAAGTTTCTGCACAGGCAAAAGCAAGAAAAAGTCAACCGTGAGAACCCTTAAGTCCATAGAGATCCTGGCCCACGGGACTTTGCTGGAGATCCGCGTGAACGGCGACGGTTTTCTTCATAACATGGTGCGGATTATCACAGGGACGTTGATAGAGGTGGGACAGGGAAAACGAGATGCGGGTTCCATGGAGAATCTTCTGGCAGCCTGTGACAGGAGGAGGGCCGGATTTACGGCGCCGGCCAGAGGGCTTTTTTTGACAAAAGTAATGTATGATAAAGAGATATTTGCCGGCTACGGGGCCGGGGAAGGGCAGTTTTATTTTCTGTAATATGGCACAGGGAGAGGAGGAGGACTGCAGATGACGGAACGGTTAGTGAAATGGTTTGTAAAGGATTACGAAAATACAGAGAATGCCGATGTGAGAACGGCATACGGGGTTTTGTCCAGTATGGTGGGGATCGGCTGCAATCTGCTGCTGTTTGCTGCCAAGCTTTTTCTCGGGCTGATGGTGCACAGTATTTCCGTTATGGCGGACGCGTTTAACAACCTGTCAGATGCAGCCTCCTCCATTATCAGTTTTATTGGGGTGAAGATGGCTCAGAAGCCGGCAGATGAGGACCATCCTTTCGGTCACGGAAGGATTGAATATATTTCCGCGTTTATTGTGGCCTTTTTTGTGATTCAGGTGGGATTCTCCCTTTTCAAGAGTTCCGTCGGCAAAATTCATACGCCCCAGGAGATGGCTTACAGTCAGATATCCATAGTGATTCTTCTGATTTCCATAGGAATTAAGCTGTGGATGGGCATGTTTAACCGAACATTGGGAAAAAGGATCCATTCGACGGTGATGATGGCGACGGCGGCAGATTCCCTGGGGGATGTGGCCACGACATCAGCCACCATGGTGTCCCTGATCGTATTCGGATTGTGGGGCGTTAATATTGACGGGATTATCGGACTGGCGGTTTCTGTAGCCGTAATGGTAGCCGGCATTAATATAGCCAGGGACACGCTGGCGCCGCTCATCGGCCAGGCCATTGACCCGAAAGTGTACAGGGAGATCAAAGAGTTTGTGGAGCAGTATGAGGGAATCGTGGGGACACACGATTTGATCGTCCATAATTACGGCCCTTCCAAGAGCATGGCTTCCATTCACGCCGAGGTACCCAGCGATGAGAACATTCAGGTGAGCCATGAGATCGTGGATACGATTGAGCGGGAGTGCCTGCGAAAGCTGGGGGTTTTTCTGGTGATCCATATGGATCCGGTGGAGACCCACAATGAGCAGGTGACAGCGATCAAAGAGCAG
Source organism: Hungatella sp. (assembly GCA_022795805.1). Lineage (GTDB taxonomy): Bacteria > Bacillota > Clostridia > Lachnospirales > Lachnospiraceae > UBA3402. The sequence goes on from JAAWHK010000045.1 coordinate 2,473, forward strand.
ATAGGGAGAGTGCTGGAAGGCCTTGATTCCAGGCTGGAATTTCATGATCTGAGGGTGGTGGACGGAACCCGGCGCGTTAATTTGATTTTTGATCTTGTGGTGCCCAGGGATTATAATGAGGCTATGCGGGATACACTAAGAGTCAGGGTTTCGGAGGAGATGCACAGACAAGATGAAAGGTTTTGCTGTATTATAACCATAGAGAACAGCTTCTGTGCGGAGAGTCCGGAATCAATCTGACGATTGGTGAGGGATGTCATGGAGAAAGTGAAGGAGAGCCATACACTTGAAAAGAGCCGGTCAGAGGAAGATCGGCTTTTGCTGTTGATGAAAACGGGGGATATGGATGGATTCCGCAGGCTGTATGAATTGACGGCAAAAGGAATTTACAGTTACGCCCTGTCGATTCTGGGAAATCCTCAGGATGCGGAGGAGGTTATGCAGGATACGTATCTGACGGCGTGGAAACAGGCAGGGAGATATGAGAGCGAGGGGAAGCCTATGGCATGGCTTCTGACCATAGCCAGAAACAACTGTTATATGAGGCTCAGGAGGCAGAGGGATCATCCGATCATCAGTTACGATGAGCTTGAGGAGGAGGAACCCGGGAAGATGTGTTCCCAGATAGAACTGGCACCGGAAAGGCAGATGCTTTTGGAAGCCCTGGGACATTTGGGAGAGGAGGAGAGAGCGATCGTGCTGCTCCATGATGCAGGGAACATGAAGCATCGGGAGATAGCGGAGTATCTGGGGTATCCCCTGTCAACGGTACTGTCCAGATACCGGCGGGCATTGAAACGGCTGCATAAGATTTTGGAGGGGCAGAGGGAATGAGAAATTTCAGTTGGGAGACGTATATTGGCGGCCGGGAAGGTTGTAAATTTTGCCGCGAGAGGATATAATGGACAGGAACGTAAAAAAACACAGAAAAAGGAATCATATTTGACTATGCGGGAGACAGGAAGGGATTTGGAGAAAGATTTGGTGGAGGAGGCGATCCGGCAGATCAGAATAAACGGGATGGAGGGGTTTTCGGCCAGAGCGGTGGCGGAGGCCTGCCGTGTGTCCTGTGCCGCGCCTTTCAAGCACTTCGACGGGCGGAGGGGAATGTTTCTGGCCATGTCAAAATATTTGGATGACATGCTTTATGAAACGATGGAGGAGATAGAATCCAGATGGGGGTCGGATTACAAGAAGAGTCACCTGGAGATGAATATGGCCTATATCCGTTTTCTGTGCGGGAATCCGTTTCTGATTAATGAGTCTTTCTGGAATACTATAGACGAAAAGCAGGCAGGCATACGAAAGTGGAAAAGTTTCCGCAAGATGACGAAACAGTTTTTTCTCTACTGTCAGTCTTACGGAATTCCGGAGGAGATCTATAAAAGCTATTATTTTAACTTTCAGACATTGGCCTACGGGGCGGCTTTTGTCGTAGTTAACGGGCTTTTGCTGGAGGGCGGCGACCCGGAACGGGACATACTGGATCTGCAGGAGCGTATTTACCGAAATCTGGAGCAAAATGCGGGTCTGCTGTCTGCTTTTGGAAAATTTGAAAAAATAAAAAAAATTTGAAAAAAGGGGTTGACGAATCTCAAAGAGTGTTATACAATATAACACGTCGCTGAGATACAGCGAGACAGAAAGATTGGGCTATCGCCAAATGGTAAGGCAACGGACTCTGACTCCGTCATTTCAAGGTTCGAATCCTTGTAGCCCAGCGCAGAAGCAGTAAATCTTTGTTTTCAGAGATTTGCTGCTTTTTTGATTTTATTTAGGAAACTTATTTCCTGCTTCTATGCATAAAACCCAAGAAACCGAAGAGAGAATCTGGACATTCCGGCAAAAATACTATATAATGGTACTGATTTTTGTTTGAAAGGGAGCAGGGATAATGTATCGTTTTGACAGCAGAGTGCGTTATAGTGAGACAGATGAACAAGGACGGCTGTCTCTGACAGGAATTTTGAATTATCTTCAGGATTGTTCCACCTTTCAATCAGAGGATCTGGGCATCGGAATCGAATATTTGAATGCACATAATCGGGCGTGGTGGGTCACATCCTGGCAGATTGTAATAGACAGAGCTCCTGTTTTGGGGGAACGGATTGTGATCAGCACCTGGCCCTATGACTTTAAGGGGATTTACGGTTACCGCAATTTTGCTATCCAGGATTTGGAGGGCAGGTATCTGGTAAAGGCCAACTCCATCTGGTTCTTTTACGATACAAAGAATCAGCGTCCGGTGAGGGCGGCCAGGGAGGACGTAGAAGGGTACGGAAAACCGGAGGAACGGCTGGACATGAAGTACGCCCCCAGGAGGATTTCGCTGCCTGAGGAGTATGAGGAGCAGAAAGCGATTGTGGTGGCCAGGCATCATTTGGACACCAATCATCATGTAAATAATGCGCGGTACGTGGAGATAGCCCGGGAACTTCTGCCGGAGGATACTGCGGTCAGAGAGATTCGCGTGGAGTATAAAAAGGCGGCGGTTTTGGGAGACTGTATAGTACCCAGGGTGACGAAAACGGAGGACAAATATCTGATTGCGCTGTGTGACAGGCTGGGATCGGCTTTTGCGGTTATAATGCTGCAGGAATGAGGACGGGAATGATTGAATTAGGAAAAAGGCAGATTTTGGAAGTAGTTCGCATAAAGGAATTTGGGGTTTACCTGGCTGAGAAGGCCGGGGACGATACATCCGTGCTGCTTCCCCAGAAGCAGGTTCCTGAGGGAACCGGTATCGGGGACCGGCTGGAGGTCTTTATCTACAGAGATTCCCGGGACCGGCTCATTGCCACCACGGCTGAACCAAGGATTCAGGTGGGACAGACGGCGGTACTGAAGGTGAGAGACGTAGGACAGATCGGCGCGTTTCTGGATATGGGGCTGGAGAAGGATCTGTTGCTTCCCTTTAAGGAGCAGACGTACAGGGTCCGGCCTGGCGAGGATTGTCTCGTGGCACTGTATGTGGATAAAAGCGGCCGGCTGGCGGCGACCATGAGAGTCTATTCCTATATGAGCAGTGAATCACCCTATCACAGAGATGATAAGGTGACAGGAATCGTCTATGAGATCAACCGGGATGTGGGCGCTTTTGTGGCGGTAGATAACCGGTATTACGGAATGATTCCTGCCAGGGAACTGTACGGGGATGTGAAGGAGGGCGACGTGGTGGAAGCCAGAGTCGTTAAAGTGCGGGAGGACGGCAAGCTGGATTTAAATCCCCGGGACAAGGCATATCTCCAGATGGATGCCGATACGCAGCTGGTTTTAAAGACCATAGAGGAGTTTGACGGTGTACTCCCTTTCAATGACAAGGCATCGCCGGAGACCATCAAGAGGGAATTTCATATAAGTAAAGGCGCTTTTAAGAGGGCTGTGGGGCATCTCTTAAAAGAAGGCAAAATAAAGATCACAGAAAAAACCATAGAAAGGATATAGGAGGATTGTCTTGGACTCGATAGAATATTATAACAAGTATGCGGCAAAGGTATATGAAGATACCGTTGATGCGGACATGAGTGAAATCATGGGAGGATTTTTGGAACTGCTGGAGGAGGGCGATACGGTCCTCGATCTGGGATGCGGTTCCGGGAGAGATTCCCTGACCATGTATGACATGGGATTTGATGTGACACCGCTGGACGCATCGGAGGAGATGTGCAAACTGGCTGAGATACATACAGGTTTGGATGTACTTCAGATGGCATATGAGGACATGGAGTTTGAGGACGTGTTCGACGGTATCTGGGCCTGCGGGGCTTTGATACATGTGCCAAAGAATGAAATGCCGGAGATTCTGGGACGCATCCATGATGCTCTGTGCAGCCGCGGAATACTGTATGTATCCATGAAAAAAGGCGAGTTTGAGGGATTCCGGGGAGAGAGGTATTTTACGGATTATACGGCGGACAGTCTCACATCCATGATTACCAGGACAGGCCTTTTTGAAATCATAAAAGTATGGGAGACAGAGGATGCGCGAAGCGGCCACGATACCGTGTGGGTCAATCTGCTGGCGCGGAAGCGATAAAGAATAGAAATCAAGGGGGCAGCACGGGTTTGTAGGTGCTGCTTTTTTGAGCGTTAGGGCATAAAAGGAGATAAAATGAGAAAGTATCCGGAGTTTGTTGAATATGTTTTGATTATTCTCGGCGCGTTTGTCATGGGATTTGCCATTAAAAATCTCTATGATCCCATCAGTCTGGTTACGGGAGGCGTTACAGGCATCGCGATTGTAATGAAAAGCGTGGCGGGCATTCCGCTGTGGCTTACCAATACGCTGTGCAATATTCCGCTGTTTTTGGCGGCGTGGAAGATAAAAGGATGGGGATTTATAAAAAGAACTCTGACAGCCACGGCGGCACTGTCCATATCCCTTCTTGTGATGCCGGAGATGGCTTTTTTGACGGATGACCTTTTTCTGACGTCTCTGTTCGGCGGGATTGTGTGCGGAGCGGGAACCGGGCTGATCTTCCTGTTTCAGGCTACTACAGGAGGCACAGACATGCTGGCTGCCCTGATACAGCGAAAGCTGCGCCACTATTCCATTGCCCAGATCATGCAGGTTCTGGACGGCATGGTAGTGCTTCTGGGCGCTATGGTCTTTGGAATTCGGTACGCGCTTTACGCCCTTATTGCTATTTATGCTACAGCCAAGGTTTCTGACGGGATCCTGGAGGGCCTGAAATTTTCCAAGCAGGCGTACATCATATCCGACCGGTATCAGGAGATTGCCCGGGCAATTATGACCAGAATGGACAGGGGCGTGACGGCGCTGGACGGTGTGGGAATGTACTCCGGTCAGGACAAGAAAGTGCTGTTTTGTGTAGTCTCCAAAAAGGAGATTGTGACCATAAGAGAGATTGCGGCAGAATTTGACAAAAAGGCTTTTTTGATCGTTACGGATGTCAGAGAAGTGTTTGGAGAGGGCTTTATCGAATATTAACATAAAACATTTTAAAAACTGTGCAAAGTTTTGTGTTTTTGAAGCCGAAAAAAAAACAATATGCAGATTAGCCAAATAAAAAATGGGTTTTTGGTAAATTACAATATGGTAATCATTTTTCATTTCGTGTATGATACAATTAACAACAGAAAGGGACTTCCCCATATTACATCTTTTTATTAACAGGAGGAATTGAGAATGGCTAGTCTGTCATTAAAGAATGTAACTAAATCATATCCCAACGGATTTGTGGCAGTAAAAGATTTCAATCTGGAGATTGCTGATAAGGAGTTCGTTATCTTCGTAGGGCCATCTGGCTGCGGTAAGTCTACAACTCTTCGTATGGTAGCAGGTCTGGAGGATATTTCTTCTGGTGAACTGTATATTGACGGCAAGTTGGTTAACGATGTAGAGCCCAAGGACAGAGATATCGCCATGGTATTCCAGAACTACGCTCTGTATCCCCATATGTCCGTATATGATAATATGGCGTTTGGTCTGAAGCTGAGAAAGACTCCCAAGGAGGAGATCGACAAGCTGGTTCACGAGGCTGCCAGAATCCTTGATCTGGAGCATCTGTTAGACCGTAAGCCGAAGGCTCTTTCCGGTGGTCAGAGACAGCGTGTTGCCATGGGCCGTGCTATTGTACGTAATCCTAAGGTATTCCTTATGGACGAGCCTCTGTCCAACCTGGATGCCAAGCTGAGAGGCCAGATGCGTATCGAGATCTCCAAGCTGCATCAGAGACTGCAGGCGACCATCATCTACGTAACTCATGATCAGACTGAGGCCATGACACTTGGTACCAGAATCGTTGTTATGAAAGACGGTGTTGTTCAGCAGGTTGATTCTCCGCAGAATCTGTATGATAAGCCATGCAACAAGTTCGTTGCCGGATTTATCGGAGCTCCTCAGATGAACATGGTAGACGCTAAAGTCGGCAAAGAGGGCGCTGACGTTACCCTGACTTTCGGCAATCATACCATCTCCCTTCCGGCAGAGAAAGGAAAAGTTCTGGATTCAGAGGGATACATCGGAAAGACCGTTACCCTGGGTATCCGTCCGGAGGATCTGCATGATGATCAGGCATGGCTGGATGCTTCACCGAAGAGCATTATCGAAGCTACGGTTCGTGTATACGAGCTGCTGGGTGCAGAAGTATTCCTGTACTTTGATGTTGAGGAGTCCAATTTCACTGCAAGAGTTAATCCGCGTACATCCGCAAGAGTTGGCGATACCGTGAAACTGGCATTCGACCTGAGCAAGATTCACGTATTCAACAAGGATACCGAGCAGATCATCGTTAACTAGTTTTTTGCGGCAGGCTGAGATTCTTATTCATGTAAAAATAAGCAGGCAAGTAATATACTTGCTTGCTTTTTTTTGTTTTTTGCTATAAGATAGTATAAGGACAAATATGTGCAGATGCTGTGACGGTTTAAATTGACTGGATTTGTTGTAATTTAGGAAAAGGAGAGTGCACTATGATATCAAATCAGATACTTCAGACTACCATCGAAGGCCTGAAAGGCATAACAAGAATAGATCTCTGCGTCTGTGATACAGAAGGCAAAGTTTTGGCCACCACATTTCCCGATGCGGAAGAATATGAAGGCTCCATCCTTATTTTTGTAGATTCTCCAGCAGACAGTCAGGTGATTCAGGGATATCAGTTTTTTAAGGTATTTGACGAACACCAGCTGGAGTATATCCTTCTGGCCAAGGGCGGCAGTGACGACGCGTACATGGTGGGGAAACTGGCGGCTTTCCAGATCCAGAATCTTCTGGTGGCCTACAAGGAGCGCTTTGACAAGGATAATTTTATTAAAAACCTTCTTCTGGATAATCTTCTCCTGGTGGACATCTATAACCGGGCCAAAAAGCTTCACATTGAGACCAGCGTGAAGCGGGTGGTATATATTATTGAGACAAAGCATGAGAAGGATACCAACGCACTGGAGACGGTCAGAAGCCTTTTTGCCAGCAAGACCAAGGATTTCATCACGGCAGTGGACGAGAAAAATATCATTCTGGTTAAGGAAGTAAAGCCGGGAGAGACCTACGATGATCTGGAGAAAACCGCCAATATGGTTCTGGATATGCTGAATACGGAGGCCATGACCAAGGTACATGTGGCCTTTGGTACGGTGGTGGGAGAGATTAAGGAGGTGTCCCGCTCCTACAAGGAGGCCAAGATGGCTCTGGATGTGGGTAAGATCTTCTACAGTGATAAGAATGTGATCGCCTACAACAAGCTGGGGATCGGCCGGCTGATCTATCAGCTTCCCCTGCCTTTATGCCGTATGTTTATCAAGGAGATCTTCGACGGAAAGTCGCCGGATGAATTTGACGACGAGACACTGACGACCATTAACAAGTTCTTTGAGAACAGTCTCAACGTATCCGAGACTTCCAGACAGCTTTACATTCACAGGAATACTCTGGTATACCGTCTGGATAAACTGCAGAAGAGCACGGGACTGGATCTGCGGATCTTTGAGGATGCCATCACGTTTAAGATCGCTCTGATGGTGGTTAAGTACATGAAGTATATGGAGAATTCGGATTTTTAGAGAGACGACAGTGACAGCCCGGATATTTCGGGCTGTTGCAGACAAAAGCAAGAAGGATTATAGAACACATGATAGAGATTACAAATGTATGCAAAACATATGACACCGGCAATAAAGCACTGAGAAATATTAATATTACCATTGAGGACGGGGAGTTTGTATTTATTATAGGGCGAAGTGGATCGGGCAAATCGACCCTGCTTAAGATGCTTTTGAAGGAAGTGGAGCCAACCTCAGGAAAGATCGTGGTAAATGACATGAATCTGGGGAAGATGCCACGCCGTTATGTGCCCAAATATCGGAGAAGGCTGGGGGTGGTGTTCCAGGATTTCAGACTGTTAAAAGACAGGAACGTCTATGAGAACGTGGCTTTTGCCCAGAGGGTGATCGGTGCCTCCACCAGAAAGATGAAGGAGAGAGTGCCCAATATGCTTCAGATGGTGGGGCTGTCCGCCAAGTATAAATACTATCCTCAGCAGCTTTCAGGAGGAGAACAGCAGAGAGTGGCTATCGCCCGGGCGCTGATTAACCGCCCGGAGGTGCTTCTGGCCGATGAGCCCACAGGAAATCTGGATCATCATAACGCGATTGAGATCATGAAACTGCTTGATCTGATTAACCAAAAAGGGACTACCGTGATCGTGGTAACTCACAGCAACGAGATTGTCAACCTGATGCAGAGACGGGTGATCACCATGGATCGAGGATGTATTATAAGTGATGAGGAAGGCGGATTGATTCATGAGGATTAGTACTTTTTTGTATTGTCTGAAAGAGGGCATAAAAAATATATGCAGGAATGTTTGGTTCTCTCTGGCATCGGTGGCAACGATTTCTGCGTGTATTTTTTTATTTTGTTTGTTCTTCAGTATTGTGGCGAATATCCAGCATGTGGTGAATAATGTGGAGGGAACCATCGGCATCACGGTGTTTTTTGACGAAGAGCTGACGGAGGACGAGATTAAGAGGATCGGAACGGAGATCAGTCAAAGGGAGGAAGTCAGCTCAGTGCAGTTTACCTCGGCCGCAGAGGCGTGGGAGAGCATGAAGAATGATTACTTTTCCGGCCATGAGGAGCTGGCAGAGGGGTTCGCGGACGACAATCCGCTGGCGGGATCCGCCTCCTACCAGGTGTTCCTCCACGATATTACCCTGCAGGACCAGGTGGTGGCGTATTTACAGCAGCTTAAAGGCGTCAGGGAAGTCAACTATTCCAACAGCGCGGCGGAGGGGCTCAGCAGCTTTAATGCGGTTATCGGCATTCTGTCGCTGGTAATTATCGGCGTGCTTTTGGCGGTTTCCGTCTTCCTTATCAGCAATACGATCAATGTGGCGGCTTCTTTTCGAAAAAGCGAGAATGAGATCATGCGCTATATCGGGGCGACCGACTATATGATCCGGGCACCTTTTGTTGTGGAGGGAATTATTATCGGCCTTATGGGGGCGGGGATTCCGCTAGTAGGTATGTACTATCTGTATCTGCGTTCGGTGGGATATTTGATGACGAAGTTTCAGATTCTTTCCCGAATCTTTCAGTTTTTGCCCCTCAGTGAGATCTTCCCCTACATGGCAGTTGTGGCGGTACTTTTGGGTCTGGGAATCGGATTCTTTGCCAGCTTCTTCACCATAAGAAAACATTTGAAGGTGTAGAGGAAGCTTTTTGGCCGGTATAATACGGCCTTAAATGGGAATATTAAGTGTATATGGCTGCCAGGAGGGAGCCAGAGAGTCACAGACCGATGTTTGCGGCTTTGTGAGAGGAGTGAACCGGAGATGGAAAATAAGAATAAATTCTGGAAAGGATTTCTGGCCGGAGCGCTGGTTATGGCATTTTCGGGGCTGGTAATCGTGGGGGTTTCCGCAGGTATTTTTCTTATCGGGAAAGCCGTGATGGATGACCCGGCCCAGGCCAGGATTGTGGAGGAAGGCTCTTCCGATTTAAAGGAGGGGGAGCTGGATCTTGACGAGATCAACACAAAGATGAACTATATCCAGAAGATTATAAAGGAGTATTATCTGTTTGAGGAGGATGCCGGGGCTGTGGAGGACGGTATCTATATGGGGATGATGTATGGTTTGGAGGACCCGTATTCCGTTTACTATAATGAGGAGGACTATGCCTCCATGCTGGAGGACACATCGGGGGAATACTGCGGCATCGGCGCTATGGTATCACAGAACCGCTCCACAGGAATCGCCACGGTGACCAAGGTGTTTGAGGGAGCGCCGTCCTATGAGGCGGGGATGCTTCCGGGAGATATCATCTATAAGGTTTCCGGGGAGGATGTGGCTGGTATGGAACTGGACCTTCTGGTCAGCAATTATATCCGCGGCGAAGAGGGCAGCAAGGTAAAAATAACCGTGCTGCGGGGAGAATCTAATGAAGAAGTGGAACTGACCATTGAGAGGCGGCAGATAGAGGTGCCGACGGTGGAGCACGAGATGCTGGAGGATCATGTGGGCTATATCTATGTGATGCAGTTTGATTCGGTTACGAGCCAGCAGTTTGCGGATGCCGTGGATGATTTGCAGCAGCAAGGTATGGAGAAGCTGGTTATTGACCTGAGAGACAACCCGGGCGGAGTTCTGGACGGGGTGGTGGAGATGCTTGCCTACGTTCTTCCGGAAGACAAGATGGACGGACTGCTTCTGTACACGGCGGACAAGGACGGCAAGGGAGACAGGTATTACTGTGAGGACGGACAGCTGAAATATGAGAGTGATTACGGATATAAGAACAGCAGCTTTCCGAGAGAGGACGGACATCAGATTGATGTTCCCATGGCAGTGCTGGTGAACGGCAATTCTGCCAGCGCTTCGGAGGTGTTTACCGGGGCGATACAGGATTATGAGGCGGGGATCGTGATTGGAACCCAGACGTTCGGAAAGGGGATCGTACAGAATCTGATTCCTTTGGGGGACGGCACGGCCATTAAGCTGACCACGGCCCATTACTACACTCCCGGAGGGTTTGACCTTCATAAGGTGGGGCTGACTCCTGATGTGGAAGTGGAACTGGATGAGAAATTAAGGACTCAGGCAGTGGTGGAGAAGAGTGAGGACAATCAGCTTCAGGCGGCTATTGAAGCCCTAAGATAAGGGATATGTCCCCTGATGCAGAGATACAGGCTGCTGCAGCAGGGGACTTTTATTCTATGTACTTTTTGGAGCAGACATAATACAGCACAGAATTTTGACGGAGAAGAATGACATGAGGATAAATAATACACCGATTTTGGAGACAGAGCGACTGGTGCTCAGAAGATTTACAAAAGATGATATAGAGGCAATCCTGCACATATACAAGGATCCGGAGGTAAACACGTTTCTTCCGTGGCATCCCATTAAAACTATGGAGGAGGCCATGGCTTTGTATGAGGAGAACTATGAGCAGTCCTATAAAAAACCGCGAGGCTATAAATATGCGGTCTGCTTAAAGAGTGACAATATACCTGTGGGATATGTGCATGTAAGTACGGATGACAGCTATGATCTGGGGTACGGACTTAGGAGGGAATTCTGGCACAGCGGGATTATGAGGGAAGCGGCGGAGGCAGTCGTAAAACAGGTAAAGGAAGACGGCTTTTCATACATTACCGCGACTCATGATGTGAGAAATCATCGCAGCGGAGAGCTGATGAAAGGGTTGGGGATGAACTACCAGTATACATATGAGGAGCAGTGGCATCCTCTGGAGAATCCCATCACGTTTCGGATGTACCAACTGAATTTTGACAATGAATGCATTAGAAGATATGACAAATACTGGATTATCTCCAAGGTTCACTATATTGAGGATAATCTGGAAGGATTTCCCGATGTGAAGAGAGTGTGAGGGTAAACGAGAGAAGGGAACAGGATTTAGATGGAAATGGCTACTGTGATATTAAAAAAGGGAGAGGGACGCAGCCTTAAGGCCGGAGGCGCCTGGATCTACGACAATGAGATTGAGGAGATCCGGGGGGCTTTTGAGGAAGGCGGCCTGGTTCAGGTTGCGGATTTTGACGGGTATCCCCTGGGACAGGGATTTATTAATACAAAATCGAAGATCACGGTCCGGATGATGACCAGAAAAAGGGATACGGTGATCGACGGAGATTTCATAGAGATGCGGGTCCGCGATGCGTGGAATTATCGGAAAGCCACCGTGGATACATCCAGCTGCCGGGTGATTTTCGGGGAGGCGGATTTCCTTCCGGGAATTGTTATCGACAAGTTTTCAGATGTGCTGGTGGTGGAATCCCTGGCTCTCGGGATTGACAGGTGGAAGCCGGTTATCCTGGACAGGCTGAAAAAGGTGCTTATGGAAGACGGAATCCGGATTCGCGGCATTTATGAGAGGAGCGATGCAAAAGTCAGGCTCCGGGAAGGCATGGAGCGGTTTAAAGGTTTTGTGGGAGAACCTTTTGACACAAAGGTGGAGATCGTGGAAAACGGAATTCGGTTTATGGTGGATATTCAGGACGGACAGAAAACCGGTTTCTTTCTGGATCAGAAGTATAACCGCAGGGCTGTGGCGAAACTGTGTCCGGGAAAAAAGGTTCTGGACTGCTTTACACATACAGGCTCCTTTGCCCTCAATGCAGGGGCGGCGGGGGCTGCTTCGGTCCTGGGGGTGGATGCGTCGGAACTGGGAGTGGAACAGGCCAGGGAGAATGCCAGGCTTAACGGGCTGGAGGACAGAGTCAGGTTCGTGTGCGGGGATGTGTTTGATATCTTGCCGGAGATGGAAAAGAAGGGGGAGCGGTTCGACGTGGTTATTCTGGATCCGCCGGCCTTTACCAAATCCCGTAATTCCGTCAAAAACGCCGTAAAGGGATACAGGGAGATCAATGTCCGGGGAATGAGGCTGGTGAAGGAGGGCGGATATCTGGCTACCTGTTCCTGTTCACACTTCATGGATCCGGAACTGTTTGCAAAAACGATACGGGAGGCGGCCGCAGGCGCCCACAAAAGGCTGCGGCAGGTGGAATACCGGACGCAGTCAGCGGACCATCCAATCTTGTGGGCAGCGGATACATCGTATTATCTGAAATTCTATATCTTTCAGGTGTGCGAGGAGAGATAGAGTGAGGGCTGTTCTTAGGAGGTACATCTATGGCAGAGCAGAAAGGTGCTAAAAAAGGGGGAGGGCGCGCCCGTGAGAGGGGAAAGTATCTGGGATTTGGGTTCATTCCCCTTATGGCTGTTATTTTAATCATTGTGATATTGGCTGCGGACAGCCGGCAGAAGGGGGATTCTCCCAGTGTGCAGGAGACCACCTTTGAAGCTGAACCGACGGAAGATATGGCCGGTAACGGAGAAACATCTCCGGGAGAAAATGAAATCGGGCAGACAGTAGGTGCAAACGGGGAGAGCCAGGGGGATTCGGAGTCTGCGCAGTCGGCAGACCCGGCTGAGTATCCTCTTTTGCAGGACACCATGATGGAACTCAACGGGCTTGTGCAGATGTACTGCGATGCCAAAAAGGAGTGCGACCCGGATCTTTTGGCCCAGGTGTTTGGAAACAGCGGCTGGACGGAGGAGCAGAAAGATGAGGAGCGGAAGCGTATGGAGCTGGTAAAAGCCAGCGTTAAGAGTTATGAGAATATTTCCTGCTACTGGATTCAGGGGATGGAAGAGGACAGCTATGTGATTTTTCCGTACTATGAGATTCGCTTCCGGGAGACAGAGACTCTCATGCCGTCCCTCAGCTGGGGCTATGTCAGAAAGAACGAGGTCGGACAGTACTACATAGTCGCCGATACGGACGAGACCATCAACGATTACATGCAAAAAGCAGGTGAAAAGCCGGAAGTAAAAGCGGTTATGGCTCAGGTGCAGGCGCAGCAGCAGGAGGCTGTGGCTTCGGATGAGATCCTGCAGAAGATCTATGGTGGCGGCGGAGGCTCTGAAGTGGTTATCGGGGGCGCTGCATCGCAGGCAGACGGATAAAAAGCTATGGATATAGACGGAAACGGAGAAGATCATGAAGGTATCGGACTTTAATTTTGAATTGCCTCAGGAACTGATTGCCCAGGATCCTCTGGAGGATCGTTCTTCCTCCAGACTGCTGGTGCTGAACAGAGAGACCGGCGATATACAGCACAGAGGATTCAGGGAACTGAAATTATATTTAATGAAGGGCGACTGCCTGGTAATCAACGATACCAGGGTGATTCCCGCCCGACTATACGGAGTAAAAGAGGGAAGCGGTGCCAGAATCGAAGTGCTTCTGCTGAAGAGGCGGGATCATGATGTATGGGAGACGTTGGTGAAACCCGGAAAAAAGGCGCGTCCCGGGACAGAGATTTCCTTTGGTGACGGCCTTTTAAAAGGTACCGTGGAGGATATGGTTGAGGAGGGGAACCGGCTCATACGGTTTTCCTATGAGGGCATTTTCGAGGAGATTTTGGATCGGCTGGGGCAGATGCCTCTGCCGCCCTATATTACCCATGAACTGAAGGACCGGGAGCGGTATCAGACGGTTTACGCGAAACACGACGGCTCTGCGGCAGCGCCTACGGCAGGGCTGCATTTTACCCGGGAACTGCTGAATGAGATCGAGGCCATGGGGGTGAAGATCGCCCATGTGACCCTCCATGTGGGGCTAGGCACATTCCGCCCCGTAAAAACCGAGGATATTCTGGACCACCATATGCACTCAGAGTTCTATATGGTGGATCAGGAGGAGGCGGATAAGATTAACCGCACAAAGGCGGAAGGGGGGCGGGTGATCTGTGTGGGCACCACCAGCTGCCGTACGGTGGAGTCCGCCGCTGGGGAGGATGGAAACTTAAAGGCCGGAAGCGGATGGACAGATATTTTCATCTATCCGGGATATCAATTTAAGATACTGGACGGACTGGTCACCAATTTCCATCTGCCTGAGTCCACATTGGTAATGCTGGTGTCTGCCCTGGCAGGGCGGGAGCGGGTGCTGGGCGCCTACAGGGAAGCTATAAGGGAAAGGTACCGGTTCTTCAGTTTCGGGGATGCCATGCTTATTTTGTGATTGTTACGGGAAGAAAAGGAAATTAACTGGTAATGGTAATGGAAGAGATCCGTTTGAATAAGTATTTAAGTGAAATGGGAGTCTGTTCCCGCAGGGAGGCGGACCGCCTGATCAAAGGGGGAAAAGTCCTGGTGGACGGAAAACCGGCCTCTGTGGGGATGCGGATTCAGGGGTGTGAGACGGTGGTGTGCGACGGCAGGCCTGTGGGGAATCCCCAGTCAGGAGGCAGGCCGAAACCGGTGCTTCTGGCAGTCAATAAACCGAAGGGCATCGTGTGCACCACTACAGACAAGGACAGGGCTCCCAATATTGTGGAGATGGTGAAATATCCGGAGCGGGTATATCCTGTGGGACGTCTGGATAAGGACTCCGAAGGCCTGATTTTTCTGACTAATCAGGGGGAGTTGGTGAACCGGATCATGCGGGGTGCCAATAACCATGAAAAGGAGTATGTGGTTTGGGTCAATAAGGTCGTGACCAGGGAGTTTGCGGGGAAGATGGAGGCAGGCCTTTGGCTGGAGGAGCTGAATGTGACCACGAAGCCATGCAGGATCACAGTGACAGGAAAGCAGGAGTTTCACATTGTGCTGACTCAGGGGCTGAACCGGCAGATCCGAAGGATGTGCGAGACACTGGGATACCGTGTGACAGGGCTGCGCCGCATCCGCATTATGAATGTGTGTCTGGGCAGCTTAAAGACGGGGACATTTCGGAAGGTGACGGCCCGGGAATACAAAACGCTTATGGAGATGCTGGAGGACGGCAGATGAACGGCCACAGCCTAGGCCGCGGGGACTTCTGCGGGAAACAAAGAGACGGAAACGGGGATTAATATGGAGCAGAAACTGGAGAGAATGAAGGAACTGACTGCCAAACTGTCAGAGGCGGCAAAGGTGTATTATCAGGGAAGCCAAGAGATCATGAGCAACCTGGAATATGACAGACTCTACGATGAACTGTGCGGTCTGGAGAGGGAGACAGGAACCATCCTATCGGGAAGCCCTACTCAGAAGGTGGGCTATGAGGTGCTTGGTGAGCTGCCCAAAGAGGCTCATCCGGCGGCCATGCTGTCTCTGGACAAAACCAAGGAGGTGGCGGCTCTCGAGGAGTGGCTGGGAGATCAGGCGGGGCTGCTTTCCTGGAAGCTGGACGGTCTGACCATAGTGCTGACTTATGAGGGCGGTATTCTGACGAAAGCCGTGACCAGGGGAAACGGTGAGATCGGAGAAGTGATTACCAGCAATGCCAGGGTGTTTGAGAATGTGCCTCTGAAGATAGGGTTTGGCGGTACATTGGTACTGCGCGGGGAGGCTGTGATCAAATATTCCGATTTTGAGAGAATGAATCAGGAGATCGAGGAGGAGGAGGCCAGATATAAAAATCCGCGGAATCTGTGTTCCGGATCGGTGCGGCAGCTGAATAATGAGATAACGGCAAAGCGTCATGTGAATTTTATGGCCTTTGGGCTGGTGCAGGCGGAGGGGATGGATTTTGAGAACTCCAGAAGCAGGCAGTTTCAATGGCTTAAGTCCATGGGATTCGGGGTTGTGGAGCATCAGTATGTAACCAGAGACAATGTAGCGGAGAAGGTTGCGTATTTTGCGGAGGCGGTCAGGGATTACGATATTCCTTCTGACGGCCTGGTGCTGACGTTTGAGGACATTGCCTACGGGGAGTCTCTGGGAAGGACAGCCAAGTTTCCACGCAATTCAATAGCGTTCAAGTGGGCGGATGAGCTGAGGGAGACTTCCTTGTCCTATATTGAATGGAGCCCGTCCAGGACGGGACTCATCAATCCTGTGGCCGTGTTTGAGCCGGTGGAGCTGGAGGGGACTACCGTGAGCCGTGCCAGCGTTCATAATATCAGCATTATGGAGGGACTTGAGCTGGGGGAAGGGGATACGATCACGGTGTACAAGGCCAACATGATTATTCCCCAGATTGCCGATAACCTGACCAGAAGCGGGGTGAAAGATATTCCGAAGATCTGCCCCGTGTGCGGCGGTGATACCCAGATCCGGCAGGTCAATGATGTGAAGGTACTCTACTGCACCAACCCGGAATGTCAGGCTAAAAAGATAAAGAGTTTTACGCTGCTTGTCAGCAGGGATGCCCTGAATATTGACGGTCTTTCGGAGGCTACTCTGGAGAAATTCATCGGAGCGGGCTTTATCAGAGAGTTCGCGGATATCTTCCATCTGGACCGACACAGGGAGGCCATCGTGTCTATGGAGGGATTTGGGCAGAAGTCCTATGACAAGCTGATACAGGCGGTTGACGCTGCCAGACATACGACCCTGGTGCGGGTGGTCTACGGTCTGGGAGTGACGGGAATCGGACTGGCCAACGCCAGGATGCTGTGCCGCCATTTTAAATACGATTTTTCCGCCATGCGGATCGCGGACAGCGAATCTCTGACCGAGACCGACGGCATCGGACAGGTGCTGGCGGATGCGTGGTGCAGTTATTTTGCGGCTCCGGGGAATGCAGAGACGGTGGATCGGCTTTTGGAGGAACTAACTCTGGAACCTGTGGAGGAGGAGGAAGAGAGCGGGGAGTTTAAGGGGATGACTTTCGTGATCACCGGCTCCGTAACTCATTTTAAGAACCGGAAGGAACTGCAGACCCTTATCGAATCCAAGGGAGGAAAGGCTGTGGGTTCCGTCACGGGCAAAACCACGTATCTGATTAACAATGACGTGAATTCCGCGTCGTCAAAGAATAAGAAAGCCAGGGAGCTGGGAATCCCGATCCTGTCGGAGGAGGATTTCTTAAAGCTTCTGGAAGGAGAACATTAGTCATGCCTATTAAAATTCAGAAGGGCCTTCCGGCCAAAGCAGTGCTGGAATCGGAGAATATTTTCGTTATGGATGAGGAGCGGGCCATGAGTCAGGATATCCGGCCTCTGGAAATCCTTATCCTGAACCTGATGCCGGTGAAGGAGGAGACGGAGACCCAGCTGCTGCGGGCGCTGTCCAACACGCCGCTTCAGATAGACTGTTCTTTTTTGATGCTGAGCACCCACAAGTCCAAGAATACGTCCGCCAGCCACCTGAATAAGTTTTACGTACCGTTTTCGGAGATCCGGGAGAGGAAATACGACGGCATGATTATAACGGGGGCTCCGGTGGAGATGATAGAGTTTGAGGAAGTGAATTACTGGGATGAGCTGTCCGCGATCATGGAGTGGACCAAATCCCATGTGACCTCGACCCTGCATATCTGCTGGGGGGCACAGGCCGGGCTGTACTACCACTACGGGATTCCCAAGTACAGAAGGGAAGGAAAACTGTCCGGAATTTACAGTCACAGGATTCTGGACGGAAAAGTGCCTTTGGTCAGGGGAATGGATGATTTTATCATGGCGCCTCATTCCCGCTACACGGAGGTGAGGAGAAGGGATGTGACAGCCCGCAAAGAGCTGCAGATATTGGCGGAGTCCCGGGAGGCCGGGCTGTTTCTGATCATGAGACGGGACGGCAGCCAGATCTTTGTCCAGGGACACCCGGAGTACGACCGCATGACTCTGAACAACGAGTATCACAGAGATTTGGCCAAAGGGCTGGATCCGGAAATACCCTGCAATTACTACGAGAATAATGACCCGTTCTCCATGCCGGTTCTGTGCTGGAGAAACATGGCCACTACGCTGTACAGCAACTGGCTCAATTATTACGTGTACCAGGAGACGCCGTATGATCTGTATGGAGACTGCAGGAAGGCATAAAAAATGTGCCTGAGAAGGAATCGAACCTACTGTCAGGACAGGCAAGAAAGTGGGGAAATATGGGGAATGCAAGATTCCGATTATGCCTGAATCTGATATTTGACGAATCTTTTGACCAATATAAGATATAGTAAAGCGAAGAACTGCCGGTTTCAGGAAGAATGAAACCGGCAGTTTTTGTTAAAAGCAGAAGATTTCAGTATGCTGCCGTATCTGATAGTTGTAATAATACGGCGAAGTAAAATAAAGAGCTAATAAAATATAATGTATCAGATTGTAACTATGGGGGACTTTTACATAATCAAAGCAGATAACTGATCATTGATAAACGAAAGCAATTTTTATACGTCAGGATAAAAAAGTATCTATGATATTCAGAACTGCGGATCTTTCTTTGGGATTCAGTAAATTCCATTTATCCAACAGAAAAAGCTGCTCACTGGTGAGTGATTTTTCCGGTCCCATACTGAAAAATTCGGATAAAGAAATGCCAAAGACATCACAAAGGATCTCCAGTTTATCAATAGGCGGGCAGAGGTTCTTCTGATACCAGGTAGCAATGGTGGATTGCGGAATGCCAGATAGCTTAGCCAATTTGTAGACAGACCATTTCCTCGCTTCACGCAGTTCTTTGATTCTTGCTAGAACATCAAACATAGGCTCCCTCCGTATTCGTCCTTATATACAATAATTTTATTTCGAAATAACGATAGACAATAGTTAGAAAATATCGTATAATATATATCGTAATAACGAACTATTTATGTGTGAGGAAGGGGGGTGAACTATGGGATTTTGGAATGCAGCGGGGGGTGCCGCAAAATTTATGTTGGGTAACTCAAACTTCGCACATAGATTTTAGCTATGCACCTTGAAAATTCAATATCTGGCAATGATTCAATTATCAAAGAACAGTCTTTTATACCGCTATGCC
>JAAWHK010000046.1 GCA_022795805.1 Hungatella sp.
CACCTTCATAGTCCATGAGGATTTTCAGGAGGAGGGGGATGCCATCTTCCAGGCCGTTATTGACAGCATTGTGCTGGGGGATGAACCGTGACCTACTTACCCAGTGAAGAAATAACCCAGTGAACTCCGGAACACTGTTCGCAAAATTCCCGCCAAAAAGCCGCAAATATGTGAACGCCATTTCAGATTCCCTCCCGGCCCTTGCAGCCATTTCCAAAATCTGGTTTAATAGAGCCATAAGAAATGCAATCGGTTTTAAGTTCTATTCGGGGAGGTAAGAAAAATGGAAGAAAGAAAACAGAAATCATTACAGTGTGAGATATATCACAGGCTGGCTTCCATGAACTGTGCCCGTATCCGCCAGAAATGCGGCGTCATCAGTTTCACCAACGAAGCCTACGAAGCCCTTGTGATCTTTCATGAGAACAGCCTCATGGAGCTGTCCATTGAGGACAGAAAGACCGGCCAAATCCCCTTCTACCTGCATTTTGAAGCCAGGGATCCCCAGTCTGCCGGCAGCCATATCCAGGCGTTTTTCGAATTTTTTAAGGCCAAAAACAGGGAGGAGGAACAGCTGGATGTGGAGGCGGCAAAAGTAAGCCGCCCCATGAAACTTCTGGTCAGCTGCACCTCAGGACTTACGTCCTCCTACTTTGCCTACACCATGCAGAACGCCCTGGAAAAGACGGGCATCAACATAACCATAGACGCGGTCAGCTACACCGAGATCGATCGGCTGGAGGGTCAGTACGACTATATCCTCCTGGCCCCCCAAATCGCCTACAAACTTCCCGAATACCGGCAGAAGTACGGCGACAAAGTCATGGCCGTGGACAGCAGAGATTTTGCCAGCTATGACGTCAACCGGGTCATAAACCGCCTTGTCCGCTTCACCGGCGTAAACGTGGCTTAGCCAAAAAGGGGAACCCATTGGTTCCCCTTTTTTCTGATGCTTTTACAAGTTCACGGATACCCTGCCTACCCTTTCACCCCGGTAGCCGCGATACCGCCCACCACATACTTCTGCAGGAAAGCAAAAATAATCATGATCGGTATGATGGAAATAATAGACGCAGCCAGAATGGACGACCAGTCGATTCCGTTGGTCCCGATAAATGTCTTAATGGCAATCTGGATCGTGTACTTCTTCTGATCCGACAGCACCATCAGCGGCAGAATATAGTCGTTCCAGCGCCACATGAATGAAAAAATGGTCAGCGTAATGGTGACGGATGTCCCCAGAGGGAACATGATATCCTTGAAGATCTTAAATTCGCTGGCCCCGTCGATCCTGGCGGACTCAGCCAGGGACAGGGGGATGGACATGTAATGCTGCCGGTACATGAAGATACCTGTGGTTGTGGTCACAACCGGAAGGATAACGCCCCAGATATTGTTGTACAGTCCCAGCGCGCTGATGACAGAAAACTGGGGAACCGTCAGGATATCGCCGGGGATCAGCGTTCCCAGCAGGAAGACTGCAAACACCTTGTTGGTGTAGGGAATCTCATACCGGTAGACCGCCAGAGCATACCCGCAGAATGAGCTGATAACGAGAGTGATCAGCGTACCCACCACAGCCAGAAAGAAGCTGTTCTTCACATAGTTGAAGAAACCGCCCTCAACCACGGACTTATAGGCCGAAAAATCGAACACGCTTGGGAACAGTTTTAACGGATAGGCGAACATCTCCGCCCTGGGCTTAAAAGAACTGAACAGCAGCCACACAACAGGGAATATCATAAGAAGTGCCACCAACATTCCCAGCACGGTAAACCCGATTATCTGTACTTTCTTATTTGTCGACGCACTTTTCATATCAGACCTCACCTCCGCTGTTGCTGAATTTGAACTGGATACCTGCGATGATAATGAAAATAATCCCCACTACAATACCGATGGCCGACGCATAGCCGTAGCGCATCTGCGTAAAGCCCTGGTTGAAGATATACTGGATGATGTAGGTCGTGGATGTTCCGGGGCCTCCGGTTGTAATACCTTGAACCAGCGTGTACTCTTTTAACAGGTTCACTGTGGACAAAAGCAGCACGATAAACGTTGTGGGAGCCAGAAGCGGCAAGGTGATCCTGAAGAAGGAGTCCACCTTGTTGGCACCGTCCACGCTGGCCGCCTCATAAAGCTCCTGAGAGATATTGTTGATGCCTCCGATGAACATGATCATGTAAAAACCGATGGACACCCAGTTGGACGCCACACTTACAACCGTGGTTGCCAGCACCGGGTTCATGGCCCATTTTAAGGGCGTCGCCCCCATAGACTGGATAATAAAATTTACGAGGCCGTACTCCTCGCCGAACATCCAGTTGATGGTGATACCGGCTACCAGAGCCGATAAAAGCACCGGGATGTAAATAAACGTGCGGACTACGGTCTTCCCGTACATATACTTGGAACACACCAGGGATGCCACCAGAAGAGGCAGCGCCACCTTAAACGGCAGGTTCACAATGGCATAGATAAACGTCCGCTTCAGCGTGGCGTAGAAATCCCCATCCGTAAACAATTTGATATAGTTCTGCAGAGCTACAAAATCCATGGTTTTCCAGCCGTCATAGTTGGTAAACGAAAACCCTATGGCCAGCGCCAGCGGTACGAGAAAGAACACGGTAAATAAAATAAGCGCCGGTGACACAAACATCCAAAATGCCCTGGTATGAGCAAACCCCTTGTTTTTTTTGTGCATATTACCTCCTCCTTTGATCACCCGGGCAGCCTGGCGCCCGGGCAAAATTCCGGTAGCAATTCCTGTTGCGCGGCCTAACATTGCCGGGCTGCGCAACGCGCCCTCCATCTACAGCCGCGTGCCGGCAAAACGGCTGCGGATTACTGCGCCACAGCCCAGTTGGAGGACTCGGACAGTTCCTTTGCAAATGCGTCCAGAGCGTCCTTTGCAGTCATCTCGCCGGATACGGCTCTCTTTAAGTAGTCTCTGTACTCATTATCCTTGTAATTTCTCCAGGCAGAGCTCTCATCCACCATAAAGGTGTCGGTTACAAATGCAACCTCTCCCTGGATCACGGCGTAATCGGCCTTGCCGTCGTCTGTGTCAGGCTCATAGATAACGCTGGTCAGGGAGGACAGCCCCTTGTCCGCCTGGATGTAGGTCTTGAAGTTTTCCTCCGTGTACATCCATTTCAGGAACTCGATGCCCAGAGCGCTGTTGGCGGCGTTAGCCGGAACTGCCAGCGCGGAGCCTCCGATGATACAGGACTGACCGGCGCTTCCCTTGGGAGACGGCATCAGGCCGAACTTGAACGCGGAGATGTCAGAGACAAAGCTTGCATAGTTCCAGGAACCGGACAGGTAGATACCCACATCGCCGTTCTTGAAGTAGTCTGCCGGATTGTCGGCTGTAGCGCCGGACCAGATAGCCTGAGGCATAACGGACTGATTGGCATCCACAAAGGCCTCCAGAGTCTTTACATTGGCGTCACAGTTTACATTTACCTTAAAGCTGTCCCCGTCGGCCAGGGTCAGGGAACCGCCATTGGCGTACATCAGGATGTCATATCTGGCTCTGGACACGTCCGCCGCAAATCCATACTTCACACCGCCTTTCTCCATCAGAACGGCCGCGTTGGCGTACAGCTCATCCCAGGTCCAGGGCTTGTCGGCCGTGGGGGCCTCAATGCCTGCCGCCTCAAAAGCATCTTTGTTATAGAACACACAGGTCGCAGTAAACTGCTGAGGCAGGCCGGTGATCTTATCGGAAACATAGTCCTTGCCCACGATTTTAAGGGCAGATGCCTCGAACGCGTTCATGTCAAAAGAATCTCTCAGATCCACGAACTCCTCCGGATACAGCTGATGAAGCCTGGTGGTGGAAATAATGTCCGGAAGGTCCTTGTTCTTAGCCATGGCCGGGAACTTGGTCAGCTGGTCGTCATAGGCGATGATCTGGATATCCAGCTTGTTGCCCGTCTCCTCCGCCCATTTGTTGAACATCATGGTCAGAGCGTCGCCCTCACCCGGCTCCTCGGATAAGAGAATCTTCAGTGTCTGTCCGCCTGCTGACGCACCGCCGCCGGATCCCCCTGCTGCCGTCGTCTCGCTTGCCCCGCCTCCGCCGCAGGCTGCCAGAGACAGCATCATGCTGCCTGCAAGTAAAGCCGCCGCTGCTTTGTTCCGTTTTTTCATAGTTTTTCCTCTCTCTCTTTATTTATTGAAATACACATTCTGCTTTCGTACGGTCAGCCCGCACTATCCTTTCAGAATGATACTTCCATGGATTGTACCCGCCGGAACCATCACCTCCAGGGCCCCGTCCGTGTGGTTTGAAACCGGGATCTCCCTCCCGTCAAGCCAGGCCCTGGCGCTTCCTTTCCGGCTCCCTCTTGTCACCGCCAGAAGGCCTGTGTCACGTTTCGCACAGCTGGTAACCGTCACCTCCAAAGTGTCACGGGCCTCGTCATACTGCTGTCTCTCGATCCACATATCGAACCCGCATGTGACGGTCCCCGGCTTATAGTACGCGTCCGCCCAGATATTTACGGGCGCCGACAGCCCTCCGAAGTGGTGGAACCAGCCGCCTCTTCCCGTGGCGATGTTCAGCATCTCAAATGTATAGTAGGAG
Source organism: Hungatella sp. (assembly GCA_022795805.1). GTDB lineage: Bacteria > Bacillota > Clostridia > Lachnospirales > Lachnospiraceae > UBA3402. Next base: position 4,595 of record JAAWHK010000046.1, read on the forward strand.
TGATCCACCTCCCGCTTCCAGGAATCCAGCGCTGTCCTGGCGATTCTCCAGGCTTCCTCCATCCTTCCCAGATCAAACATGGTCTTCCAGATAAACCATTGGTGGGAGAACCATACATTGCCGTTCCAGTAGCCGTTGGGCTCATAGTAGCCGGCCGACATATCCACGGCGCTGATGCCCACCGGGGAGAACATCTCCTTTTCCGAAAAAATATGTCCCAGAATCCGATCCTCCTGCTCCTTCGTGCAGATTCCGGCTATCAGAGGATAAATCCCGTCCATTCCCTTGGAAAGGTTCTCCCCGTCCTCCGTCTTAAAAACCCCTGTTGGGTTCTTCTGCTCATCATGGACCACATAGCCGAAGTACCCGCTGTCCTCATCCCACGCATAAGTCTTAAGCGCACCGGCCCTGAAGGCGATGTCCCTATCATACATCTCCACATCCTCTGAAAGCCCCTGCTGTTCCGCTGTCATCCTGAGGATCTTTGCCATGCGGATCAGCTGGGAGGTAGTCAGGGCCGGAGCGCAGTCCGACTGCCTTTCCTGTCTGTACATGGCCACCTGTGGCGGCAGATCGTCCATGCCGCTGCAGTTGTAAAAATAGTCAAAGGTTGTAGTCATACCGCTCTTAAAGGGATCCGTAGACGACCCTTCGCCTTTTCCCGCCAGAAAGCTGTAGTACCGCTTCACTCTGGGATACCAGGATAGGAGTTTTCTCTTGTCTTCACTCCTCTGCAGAAGTTCCAGATACAGGTATGCCTGCACCGGCACAGGGGAACCGTGCATGAGGAAAGCAAAATCCTGGTTCTCCGGCCGGCTCAGATACAGATCCAGCACGTACTCCGCCAGTCCCGGCTCACACTCCAGAAGTCCCAGGCCGATAAACCCGGAGTCCCAGGTGTACAAACTGTCCCACCGCTTTCCGGGTGTGTGATGCTTGATCCACTCACCGTGACGGTAGATGGGATAGACCACATTGGTCAGTATGGTGGACCGCAGAATCCGATTGCTCAGCTCATATCCCCTGCCGTCCCCGTTGTACCCCAGGGGACAAACCGCCCGGCGGGCCGTCTCATATGCCTGCTCCGCTGCCGCCCTTGTCATCCCCCGCTGCCACCCTGTCCCCACCACAGCGTACTCCACATGGCGCTGCCCTGACGGGATAAAAACAGAGTGAACCACAAAATTCTGGTAGAACCCGTCGTCGCTGTGCTTTTCCGTAAACGCGGAGGTAAAAGTCTCCGTCACACGGTCAAAGGTAGGATCTGCCTGAGACAGCCTGGACACCAGCCCGTCCTCCAGGGTTCCTGTCGGGATCCGGCGGATGCGGACCTTGTCTGTCAGAGGCAGAAAACCGAAGCGCTCCGAAACCTGACGGTAGGTGAGGAGATACCCGTTCTCTTTCTGCTCACATTCCGGAGCAAACTCCGGCTGTACAAGTTTTGCCCCTATGGACATCCCCCTCAGGTGCAGCGCTACAATGTCAAATTCCGCACCGCCCGTGCCCTTTGACACCAGAGATACCGTCACCTTTCCGGCCTTCCCGGTTTCAAGGGGCACTTCCTCCGTCACCAGTTCTTTCGCCCCGGGAAGCTTAAGCTGCCGGCGGCAGCACACGGTCCCGTCTTCCCCTGTCACGGTGAGGTCAAACACCGCCTCCTCACCCGCCGGCGTACAGTACCGCAGCGTCAGCCGGTCATAAGCCCTGTCGGCCTCCAGGGAGATACTCACCCGATCCCCCGCCTCCTCACCGAAAGCGCCGTGCCTTTTTTTCATCCTGAACCCGCCGCTGCGATCCCCGAATCCGTGGCCGTCCGTAAACCGGGGATCGAAAAACTCTCCCCTGTGAAGCCCGTCCGGCATCAGGTGATCCCATGCCCTGGGCGTGGCGTATTCCATGGAGTCGTACTCCACCATCTTCTTCCACACAAAGGGGCCGTCGCCGGACAGCTTCACATACGTCTTCCATGGATATTCCACTGCCAGATAGTAATTGAGCACACAATTCTGATCCAGTTCCGAATTGTTCACATATTCCGTCCGGATCAGCCTGGTATCCTGGTCAATCTTTGAAAATGACACGTCGGCGTACACCTGATCCTTCCACTCCATCTCCACCCTGTAGGAAAAATAGGACAGATCCGCTGCCGCCTCCCACACATGATAGGAAGAGGGAAACGTCACATTAGGTGCCGGCTGAGCGCTGTTGGCCGCCATCGGATGCACCACGCAGTCAAACCGCGCCCCCGGGATGGGCGCCCCGGAAATCACTTTTGAAATTCCCATATATTTTTTTGAATAGGGACCCCAGTCAGGCAGCAGGTCCTTTGGTTCATAGAATTCCTTCATTCTCTCGTCTCTCCGTTATCCTGTAATAAACTCACGATCCGGCCGATCACCCTAGCCGCGTCGGCCGCCTCCATATCCTTGGCTGTGTCTGCCTTCTCCTTTTCCATGACAAACTCCATGGCCAGCTCATACCACTTACTCACAGGGATATCTCTCTGTTCCCCGAAGAAGCGTTCCCACCTTGGACGATAATACCGTTTTAAAAGCCCTCCGTACTGCCGATAAGCATAGTCTGCCAGGCTCCCGTACGTCTCCTCCCCGGCCCAGACCGTGATAAGGGTTTTGGCATCCCGAACAAACAGTTCCTCCGCTTCACGGCCGTAAGGCCGGCCGGCCTTCGCCGCATACTCCAGCCATCCTGCCAGGGATGTATCCTTTCGAATGGACATCAGGCTGTCGCAGGCGTCAAGCAGTGCCAAAAAAGCATCCGCCTTTCGCCTCTGCTCCTCTCTGCGCCCCGCCTCCCAGGCGTCTTTTTCTTCCAGTGCCAAAACACATGCCCGGTTGTTCAGCACCTGCCGCAGCAGATCCTGCATGTCAAGGCGCCAGCTCTCCTCCTGCCAGAACGCCTCTCCGGTCTCTGCCAGAAGTAAGACCGCCTCCTCAAACTTCCCCTCATCGTAATAAGGCTTTTTAATGACCGAACTGTTCAGTTCGTTGAATATCTCACCGTAAGCCATATCCATCCTGGGCCGGAAGGTAAAGATCTGCGTATACCCGCCATGGTGGCTGTATCCGGGATCCCTGTATGCCGTCTCAAAGAGCATCTGCCAGGCCAGGAACGCTTTCTCCTCAAACCTGCCGTACCTGGCTGTAAGCCATGTCTTAAGCCACCTGTTTAAATCTGCAGGCTCCGCCTCCCAGGCCATATCAAACAAAAGATCATAGACCACCGGATTATGCAGCGTAGCCTCGGAGACAAACCCGATCCCCCTCATATGCTCCGAATGCTTCCTGGCCAGAGGAATCTCCCTGGCCAGCACATCCGCCTCCCCGTGGGTGGCCACCCTGCCTCCGTACATGTCAAGCATGCACCAGACCCAGGGTGTGCCCTCAAACTCGCTTTTCTTCCACTCCGGGTTGTCCGTGGCCGACAGATCCAGAATAAGCGCGTGTTCCTTTCCCGCCCGGGCGATTCCTGAGAGAAGTTCTCCGGTGGGATTCTCCCTCCACGCCTGAACGACCCACACCGCCTCACTGTCATGCTTTAACATGGTTTCAAGGACGATCTGCCCGATGCGATCGTCCGTCAGGCTCCGGGGCCGGATGCCGCCTTCATGGAACACATCCGCCGCATAATAGTGGCTGCCTGTTCCAAACACCTGATCCTGTATCCTGTAAAACAGAGCCGCGCAATCCTGATACTCCCGGGATGCGGTGTCTAGCATGGCCGGGCGCACAAGCCCGTTCCACTGCCCCTGGGCGCAGACCGGCGCGCCCTCATGTTTCGTCCCGTGCCACGACGGCACCATGCCGCCGTACCCCTGGCGCACGACCGCCATCCCCATGTCCCTCATCCACTGCTGGTTCTTTCTGGCAAGTGCAGCCCTGTCCGCAAAAAACTGCCGCGGCACCGGGCCGCCGAACTGCTCCATATTCTGCATCTGCTGCCATGCCCCGTAGCACGGCCCGACGATCCATCTGCGTATCTCCTCATCCGTATATCCCAATGCATCAAGAAATCGGTACCACACCTCCTCCATCCCCGTAATGTCCAGCACCAAATTCACGCCGCACAGAGCCAGCCAGTCCAGCTCCCTCTGCCACCGCTCCTCATCCCAAAAAGGCATGGTGTAGGAGTGGGTACAGTAATTGTAGGCGTACCTCAGGGTGCTGAAAGCCTTCCTCTCAATGGGCTCCCCGGGCAGGACGATCCCCGACGGCATCCGGTTCTGCACGGTCTGCTGGCCCAGATACACATGGCAGAAGTGTCTCAGATAAAAGTTGAGCCCGGCAGCCATGGCCACCCCGCTGCTGCCCTGTATCTTCACCCTGCCGTCCTCTTCCCCGATGCTGTAGTACTCTTTCTCCCCCGGCTTCTCCTGAAACAGAAACCACCGGCAGTACGGCTCTCCCAGCAGCCGTCTTACAATCCCCTCACATCCATGCTTAGCTGTCATTCTCATCTCTCCAAACCGCTTTTCTCACTATCTAACTTTCCAGGATCCGTTCCACCTGGTATTCGATGCATGTTCCGGCTATTCCGGCGATCCCGGCAAACGGGCTTTCCACTTGTACCTTTGGATGACTCCCCAGAGGCATCAGCTCTTCCAAATGGCGGTTTACCGCCTCCAGAAACGGCTCCCCCAAAAGCTCGATCACCTGTCCGCAGATCACCAGGTCCTGGCAGTCAATCAATGTATTGGCATTGTGGATCACCACCGCCAGCTCCTTCGCTATGTCTTCCGCGATGCGCCTGCGGATGGCCGGGGACATTCCCTTTACCCCGTCCCTGTACTCCATCCCGTACTTCTTAAAAACTTCCTGAAGGGAGATCTGATCCTCCAGGGTTTTGCCCGGTCCCAGAGGCTCCCTGCTGCCCGGCACGTTGCACCAGATCTCCCCGCAGCGCTCATGAAATCCCCGGCGCAGTTTTCCGTCCAGCATAAGGGCCGCACCGATGCCGGTTCCCAGGGAAATAAGGAGCATATCCCCGCCCTCCCCGAAGAGGTTCCGCATATTGCTGGCTCCCAGGCACTCGGCGTTGGCATCGTTTTCAAGAAACACCGGGACATGGTACATAGCCTCCATCTCGTCTATATAGTCCCCCATATAGGTCTCTCTGTCTATCTTTACCATCCTGCCGGTGGAGATGGTCCGGGTCTTCATATCGTAGCTGGCCGGCACCGCGATTCCGATTCCCGCCAGCTTCCTTCGGTCTATCCCGGCCTCCGAAAGGACTTCGGTCACCAGCCCGTCCCGAATCTGCCTGCTCACCGCCATCATGTCCCGCTCAACCTCCAGGATCTTCCTGAACACGATGCCGCCGAAGATATCCACCACCCCCATGAACAGATACATCCCTTCCAGAAGAAATCCCACGGCATACATGCAGTCTCTCTTCACCTTCAGCATCTGGGAGGGCCTGCCCACGGACAGTACCATTTCTCCCCCCGCCTCCAAAAGCCCTTTCTCCATAAAAAATTCCGTGATCTTCATGAGAGTGGGGTTGCTGATGCCGGTCTGTTTGGCGATCTCCGCCTTGGACGTGTCCTCCCCCGTACGCAAATACTTGGTCCGCATATAGCGAAACACCTCTCTGCGGTTGGCAATCTTTAGCTGTGCAGCAATCATTTATGTCTCCTTTTTTTATTAACTTGCTTAAATAACCCTTTTATTTTATAGCATTATTTCATCAAAAAGTCAACACTATGTGGATTATTTCCTGTTATTTTTGTGAGAATAGGACAAAAAAATCCATTTTACATCAGGATTCAAATATCCCTTGACGCAAAATGGATTTTTCATGTACCGGTTCAGACCTTATCCGCCCCGGTGTCTTTCCCCTTCTTTGCTGCCAGCAGAGCGGCTCCGATGATTCCGGCGTCGTTTCCAAGGCTGGCCGCCACAAGCTTCGGCTTCCGCTTTGACATGCGGGTGTAGCTCTCCTTTGCCATCATCTTCTTCACCGGATCGGTCAGGTATGCCCCGGCCCTGCTGATGCCGCCTCCGAGGCAGATCACCTCCGGCTGGAAAATATTGATCAGGTCAATGAGGCCGGTGCCAAGATAGCCGGTAAAAGCATCCAGCACCTTCTTGGCCGTCTCATCCTCCCGCCCTACGGCCTCAAACAGCAGTTTTCCGTCAACCCTGTCCAGGTTTCCGCCGCACAGCTGCCATAACAGCGACTCCGGGTGCTCCTCCATAGCTTCTTTCGTCTGCTCCACCAGGGCAGAAGCGGAAGCATACCGCTCAAAACATCCCCGGCGGCCGCAGTTGCAGGGAAGACCGTCATATTTGACGGTGAAATGGCCGAACTCCCCCGCCGCGTAGTTGATCCCCTCAAACAGTTTTCCGCCGAAGATCATGCCGCCTCCAATCCCCGTGCCCAGAGTCACCATGATCATGGAGTCCGCCCCCCTGCCGGTGCCAAACAGATATTCGGCATAGGCAGCCGCGTTGGCGTCATTCTCAAAAACCAGGCCCACGCCCGGAAAATACGGCTCTAAAAGTTCTAAAAGCGGTTCGTCCTCCATCCCCAGGTTGTTGGCATACTCCACCAGCCCGGTCTCCTGGTTGGCCGTGCCCGGCACGCCGACGCCAATGGCCCCCAGCTCCTCCTGCTCTAACCCGTTTTCAGCCAGAAGGCGGTTCACCAGCCCGGCGATCCGCTCCGCAATGGCCGCGCCGCCGCCGGTACCCGTGGGAACACTCCCCTTGCAGACGATAGCGCCGCTTTGGTCCACGACCCCTGCCGCAATATTCGTGCCTCCCAGATCAACCCCTATATAGTACATCTGCACAATTTCTCCCTTCTCATTCTGTAACGTCACTCCCTGCACAGTTTTACACGCAGGCTCTTGATCTCAAATGCCTTAAACTCCAGGGAAACCTTTTTGTCCTTCACGGAAAGCGTCTCCCTCTCCTGCTCCGTCATATCGCACAGCGCAGCGCCGGATATGCTCAGACCGAAGGCATCGAAATCCATTCTGATTTGGGCCGTCACCCCGGCCTTCTTCGATTCGTACATCCTGATAATCACATCTCCGCTGCCGTCCTCCGCCAGTTTCACCGACTCCAGGATAATATTTTCCCTGTCGGAAGAAAAAAGGGAAAACGGTCTGCACCCGCCTTTTCTCACCACCGGCTTCACGTTCAGCTCATACCCCTGCCTTACCACATCACAGTCGAAGAAACTGCCGTTCCACGCCGTAAACCCGTAGGTAAATTCGTGGTCTCCCTGATCCCCATGACGGTCGGGGGCCGTTGACCCCCGCAGAAGCGTCAACTCCAGGGCGTTTTTGTTCATACTGATGCCGTATTTGCAGTCATTGAGCACGGCCGCCCCCCGGTTTTCGTCGCAGAGGGCGCTGTAGCGATGGTTGCACACCTCAAACCGGTCCTTGTCATAGGGGCGGGACCGGTGGGTGGGGCGCTTCACATAGCCGAACTGCATCTCATTGATCCCGTTGTCCGTGTAGATCTCCACCGGGAACCCGGTCTTTAAAAGGCGGTGCTGTTCGTGCCAGTTCACATGGGTTTTAAACTCCAGCCTGGAGCTCTCCGCCTCCAGCAGGATGTTCTGGCTGTAAGGGGATGTGCCGATGGTTCCCGTTACTTTTAAGACGGCTCTTACGCCTTTTTCACGGATGATCTCACAGCGCTCCGCACGGCAGGCCCCCGGGATCTCCTGGAGAATATAGTTGGAGTCAATGTCCCACGCGTCATACCGTCTGGGTACATCCTTATACAGCATAAACCGGTTCATGGGGCCTGCGGCAAACTCCCTGTCACTGCCGTCTTTCAGGCGGAAAGATACCACCTCCGCCCGGTGATTTACCAGGGCCCGCAGTCTGGAGTTCTCGAACACATAGCCTTCGGGGGTCTCCTTCACGGATGCACTCTGACACTCCCCAAAGATGGACGCAGGCACAAGGTTCACCGCGCCGAAAGACGGCAGCGTCACCACGGCTTCCACCTGTCCGCCGCTTGTATCCACCGCCGTGGCCTCCCCGTCTGCCAGGATTCCGCAGGCAAATTCCTCAGGCAGCGTCACCACGGCCTTTCTCTCAAATCCCAGGGAATTGAAGACCGAACAGCCTTCCTCCCCGGTCAGCGCCTCAAACGCCTTCTCTCTCAGTGCCTCTCCCCGGCTGTACAGCTCCTCATACGTCTTTTCCGCCTCCTCGTAGACCCGGGCGATGCAGGTGCCGGGCAGGATGTCGTGAAACTGGTACAAAAGAACCGTCTTCCACATCTCCTCCAGATCCGGTGCCGGGTAAGAAAGGGCTTTCCATGAGGCCAGGGCGCTCCACAGCTCCAGCTCCCGCATCATAAACTCCCCGGCGCGGTTGTTCCTCTTCATCCGGGCCTGGCTGGTGTAGGTGCCTCTGTGGCAGGTAAAATACAGTTCCCCCACATAGGTGTGCTTTGGCCCGCCAAGTCTTTCCATGTCCTCGAAGAACCGGCGGGGGGATGTCATCTCCATGCGCACGCTCCCCTCCAGATTCCCATACCGCTTCACATATTCAATGTGGTCTCTGCAGGGTCCTCCTCCGCCGTCCCCGTAGCCGAAGGGATAGAAGAACGCCTCCAGATCCCGCAGCTGGCTGCGGTTGTTCCACACGCTGTTGGCCTCCTCGGGATCTGTCTTGTAGGTGTAGCTGGTGGGAAGGAAGGTGGTGACGGCGGAACCGTCCATACCCTCCCATGTGAAATAATGGTACGGGAACTGCTCCCCTCCGTTGTAGGACCAGAAAATCTTCTGGGTAACCAGGTATTTCACGCCGAAGCTTCTCAGAATCTGGGGCAGGGCTCCCGTGTAGCCGAAGGTGTCCGGCAGCCACAGTACCTGGCAGTCCTCGCCGAACATTTCTTTGTAGTACTTTTTTCCGTAGAGAAGCTGCCGGATCAGGGACTCTCCGCTTACCATGTTGGTGTCCGGTTCCACCCACATGGCCCCGTCGGCGATCCACCTGCCGTCCTTCACCGCCTTCTGAATCCGCGCAAACAGCTCCGGATAGTATTTCCGGCACATCTCATAGGAGGCCGGCTGGCTCTGGATAAACCGGTACTCCGGGTACTCCTCCAGATGCCGCAGCTGAGCCCCGAAAGTCCTGGCCGTCTTCCGGCAGGTTTCCTCAAAAGGCCACAGCCACGCCAGATCGATGTGGGCATTGCCCACAGCGTAGAACTTGGGCATGGTGGAACCGTTTTGGGCCTCCATGGCCGGCTTTAATATCTCCCTGGCTCTCCGGTAATCGCCGATTCTCCCGTCCAGGGGCTGCTCAAAGTCCACCGCAAGTGTGAAATTCTCCAGAGCCTCCGCCACTTTGGCGGCCCTGAGACTCTTTTCGTCCAGGCACTTCTGAAGGCTTTCCAGCGTCTTCACATCCATGTACAGCTGATAGGCATCCTCATTCCAGATTCCGAAGGTGCTCTCCCCCATCACTCTCCTGGCCCCCTCCCTGAGAGGATCCGTATAGTCCCCCTCGAGACAGGGACCTGTAGCCCGGTAACCGTCTGCTATGTCACAGGTGGGGAAATAATGGCCCGCATACACCTCCATGTAGATCTCATAGACGTCCCCCTCCCCGGCGCACCGGGTCAGATAGTTGTCCACCAGGTAATGGTGGGGTTTATCGATCCACTCCGCCCGGTATGTCCCGAATACCTGATCGTTGACAAACAGAGTCGCCTCCCCGTTCTGCCTAAGGTCCAGCACAACCCGCTTTCCCGCGGCCTTTCGCGGAATTTTAAGAACCGTCCGAAACCACCCGTACTCCCATGTGCGCCCCCAGGCAAATCCAGGCTCCACCGGTATGTACGCCTGCTTTTTGGCCTCCTCCAGAGATAACTGTTCCATGGTAAAGAACCCTTCCCAGTGTATCCTGTCAAGGGGCAGATACAGATCCTTCTCCAGGGTCCTGATCCAGTGGATGAGCCTGCCCTCCCACTCCGAAGTCTGAATTCCCATAATCTATCCTCCTGTGTATTATTAAAAACAGTCTATATCCTTCCGGCAAAAAAATCAAGCTTTCCTTACCCTTCAAACAGCTCCGTGGACAAATAGCGGTCTCCGGTATCGGGCAGAAGCACCACGATGGTCTTCCCTTCATTTTCAGGGCGTCCTGCAAGCCGAAGGGCGGCGAAGACAGCGGCGCCGGAGGAAATCCCCACAAGAATGCCCTCTTTCCTGCCTATCATCCTTCCCGTCTCAAAGGCGTCTTCGTCGGTCACGGGGATGACCTCGTCGTAAATATCCGTGTTCAGGACAGCGGGGACAAATCCCGCGCCGATCCCCTGAAGCTTGTGGGCTCCCGATGTCCCGGCGGACAGCACCGGGGAGGACGCCGGTTCAACGGCCACCACTTTGACGGACGGATTCCTGGATTTCAGATACTCTCCCACCCCTGTTATGGTTCCGCCCGTGCCCACGCCCGCCACGAAAATATCCACCTTGCCGTCGGTATCCTCATAGATCTCGGGTCCCGTGTGTTCCCTGTGGGCCTTCGCATTGGCCGGATTCACAAACTGGCCGGGGATAAAGCTGTCCGGCATCTCTGCCGCCAGCTCTTCGGCCTTTTCGATGGCTCCCTGCATCCCCTTGGCGCCGTCGGTGAGAACCAGCTTGGCCCCGTAGGCTTTCATAAGCCGCCGCCGCTCCTGGGACATTGTTTCGGGCATCACGATGATGATTCGGTAGCCTCTTGTTGCGGCCACCGCCGCAAGACCTATGCCCGTGTTCCCTGAGGTGGGTTCGATGATCACGGACCCCGGGTTCAGCCGGCCGGCTGCCTCAGCCTCGTCGAGCATGGCCTTTGCAACCCGGTCCTTCACGGAGCCCGCCGGGTTCAAATATTCCAGCTTGGCTACCACCTTTGCCTTCAGACCAAGTTCTTTTTCGATGTGTGTCAGCTCCAGAAGAGGAGTTCTGCCGATGAGCGCATCGGCGGATGTATAAATAGCAGACATATTCCTACCTCCTTTGATTTGTCCGTTACATTTTTCGTTCCTGCTGTCCGTAGTAGGCATTAGCCCCGTGTTTTCGAAAGTAATGTTTGTCCTGCAGATCTTTGGGCGCCTCCGATACCCGGGGATTCAGCATCTCCGTCCAGGCGGCCATCCTGGCCACCTCCTCCAGAACCACCGCATTGCGGACTGCTTCCTCTGCATCTTTCCCCCACGCAAAGGGACCGTGGTTCTGACATAAGACGCAGGGCACCGCCGATTCGTCCAGCGATCGGAAATGCGCTGCGATCACTTTTCCCGTGTTGGCCTCATAGTCTTTCAGTTCCTCCTTCGTCAGACTCCGCACACAGGGGACCTGGCCGTAGATGTAGTCCGCGTGGGTCGTCCCGTAGCAGGGGATGGCCCTTCCGGCCTGGGCCCAGCTGGTGGCCCAGGGAGAGTGGGTGTGGACAATCCCCCCGATGCCTCCGAACGCCCTGTACAGCTCACAGTGGGTGGCCGTGTCGGATGACGGGTTTAAGTCCCCCTCAATCCGGTTCATGTTCAGATCCATGACCACCATGTCCTCCGGCTTCAGCCTGTCATAGGGGACGCCGCTGGGCTTGATCACAAAGTACCCGCTCTCCCGGTCCACGGCGCTTACATTGCCCCATGTAAAGGTCACCAGACCATGTCTGGGGAGAGCCATGTTGGCCTCATAGACTGCCTGTTTTAAATTCTCCAGCATTTTATTTTATGTCCTCCCTTATTCCTCTTTTGTGCATCACAGCACTTCCCCGGCCATGCGCTCCGCGGCAAGCCCGGCTTTAAAGGAGCGCATGAATCTTCGGAATCCTTCCATGTCCTCTGATGCCGGCTCCACGCTGCTGCCTTTGCTGTTCTCAAAGACAGTCCTGGAAAGATACACTCCCAGAGTCTGCCCCTCTTTCTTATGCAGCATATAATCCGCCAGAAGGGCAATCCCCCATGCACCGCCTTCCCCTGCCGTCTCCAAAACCGCAACCGGCGTCTCCAGCGCCGCCGCCATGATTCTCTGGCCCACCGCCGGGGTTTTAAAAAATCCGCCGTGGCCGTAGATCTGCTCTATGTGCACGCCCTCCCGGTACAGAATATCCATCCCCATCCTCAGCGTGCCCAGCGCCCCATAAAGGTGAGAGCGCATAAAGTTGGCCAGGGTAAACCGGCTGCCGGGCGTGCGCAGAGTCATGGGACGCCCCTTCTCGACCCGGGCGATATTCTCCCCGGACAAAAATCCGTAGGACAGCACCCCTCCGCAGTCGTATTCCCCTTCCAGCCCCTTATTGTAGAGGACTTGGTACAGCTGCCGCGTATCCGACTTTGCGCCGAAGCTTTCCAGCACCTGGCCGAACAGCCCCACCCAGGCGTTCAGCTCAGAGGTACAGTTGTTGGCGTGGACCATGGCCACCGGACTGCCGTCCGGCGTCGTCACCAGATCGATCTCCCGGTGAACGTTCCCGGGCAGTTTGTCCAAGACCGCCATGACAAAAGCCGATGTACCGGCGGACACATTGCCGGTTCCCACGGCCACGCTGTTGGTGGCGGTCATGCCTGTGCCTGCGTCCCCCTCCGGCGGGCAAAGGGGGATCCCCGGCTCCAGCTGCCCGCTGTCGTCAATCATCCCGGCGCCTTCTTCTGTCAGCACCCCCGCCTCCTGACCCGCCATGCGGATCCGGGGAAGAATATCCCTCAGCTTCCAGGGATACTGCCTCTCCTCTGTCAGGTCGTCGAACTTCTCGGCCATCGCCCGGTCGTAGTCTTTTGTCTCTGTGTCAACGGGGAACATGCCGGAGGCATCGCCGATTCCGATGACCGTCTGCCCCGTCACTTTCCAGTGAATATAGCCGGCCAGAGTCGTCATGAAAGCGATGGAGGACACATGCTCCTCCCCGTTTAAGACGGCCTGATAAAGGTGGGCGATGCTCCATCTCTCAGGAATGTTGTACCCGAACAACTCTGTCAGCACATCGGCAGCAGGACCTGTGGTTCCGTTGCGCCAGGTGCGGAAGGGCACCAGCAGCTCCCCGTCTTTGTCAAACGCCATATAGCCGTGCATCATGGCCGAAACTCCTATGGCCCCCAGCCGCCTGATCTCTGTCCCGTATCGGCGGCGCACGTCCTTTGCAAGACTTCTGTAACACGCCCTGAGCCCTTCCCAGATGTCCTCCAGGGAGTAGGTCCAGAATCCCTCCTCCAGCCTGTTCTCCCACTCATGGCTTCCCGATGCAATGGGAATCCGGGCCTGGTCGATGAGAACCGCCTTGATTCTCGTGGAGCCCAACTCGATGCCAAGAACTGCTTTCCCGTTTTCAATACATTCTTTTGCTGTATCCATGGTTCTCCTTTGTCTGTTCTGGTTTTATAGTCTGACGTATGGTTTCATTTTAACATGCGCCATATTAAATGGCAACAATCTTGGCTGTCAGTAAAATCCGTAATTTGGGGGATTCCATATTCCACAAAAATTTGTATACTGTTATACATGAGACGGCAGGTAAAGTCACTCTATCTTATATGGGTAGAATGATTTGCACTCCGTGCCGTAAGGTATAATAAAAAACACTGACAGCCCGGAAATGCTGCGGATGGAACGCAAACCCAGTAGCATTCCGGGGAAGTGGACAGAAAGAGGTGTTCGTATTGAAGAAAACGAAACTGCCGGCATTGATCCTGGCAGTAATGCTGCTGACAACCAGTCTTTCCGGCTGCGGCGGGGCCGCCGCCCAAAGCACGATCCCCCCCAGGGAGAGCGTCAGCCAGGCCAAAAGCTCTTCCCAGGGGATCCGCTCCGAGGCCAGCCAGCCTGAAGCAGAAAGCCTGGAGGAGGGATCCCGGAACAATGTTCCCGGGGAAACAAGCAGTGAAAGCGCCGGTCTGGAACCGGAGGACGTGGAGGTCTCTTCCTCAGAGTCCTCCTCCCGCACCACCGTCCGGGAGCGGATGGAAAGGCTGAGGGAGAAGCAAAAGGCCGCCCAGGAGAGCAGCGGCTCCTCCCAGTCGGAGGAGAGTTCCAAGACTCCGGCTTCCTCCGGGGCAGGGAAGAACTCCAAGTCCTCCTCTGCCTCCTCCAAACCCCAAATGGTGAAAAAGCTCTGGGTGGGCCCCGGCCTGGAAGACATCGCCCAGCTTATGGGGCTGGAAGCTGAGGTGGAGACCACACGCTATGCCTGTGTTGTAGACGTGGACGAGGGGGAGAATCCCTACGATGTCACCTGGGATTATGGCGAGCTGTACGACGCTTTTGTCCAGGAGGTGGATTGGGACCTTGTCTTTGACGGGGACTACTACATCCGGACCTTCCCCGCCCTGGCGCACCTTTATCACAAGGACAAGGCTCTGCTCCTGCGGCACTTCCAGACGGTTGGCATTCACGAGGGCCGCCAGGGGTGTGAGGACTTCAATGTGGCCGCCTACCAAAAGAACTGCGACGCCAAGATTCGGGAAGCCTTTGGGGACAGCTACGAGTGCTACTACTTCTATTATGCCATGAACCAAAAGACCCAGAAGGGGATCGTCACCACCGGCAGCGAGAAGAAACAGCTGACTACCAAACTCACTCAGATGCAGCAGAGAGAGCTGGAGATGATCAATGAATACCGGGCAGAGGTGGGTGCGGCCCCGCTGGAATACGACGCCGAGCTTTCCGCCCTGGCCTGCTACCGGTCCTATGTCGATGCCCTGGAGGATTGGGATGCCCACGACTGGATCAGGGCCGATGAAAATCAGGACGAGATGGATGGGATTATGGGGATGATCAGGACAGACCTTTTGGGGGAAAACACGGTTCACGGATACCCAAGAACCAAAGAATACGCCTTGAAGCAGGGCCCGATTACCGCCTGGTATATAAACTACCGCTACTCCCAGGACCACTATAAGGCTATGATCGCCGAGAAGTATCACTATGTTGGAAGCTCCAATTGCTACATCGGAGACTACGAAAAGAAAAACCCCGACCATCCTACCGCGGAGGCGGTATACATCCAGTTTGACGTCTTTGTCCCTAAACTGACCACCCCCACCCACAGGTGACCCGGGGCGGGAAAAACGCCCTTGACCGGGGTGGACGGACATCCGGCAAAGAGTTACTGTTCAGAGCCAAGTCCCTTCCTGATTCTGAAGGCTAAAAATTTACAGAAGAATCAACCCCCCGCTTTTGTATTTGCTTATGCAAGTCCAAAAGCGGGGGATGAATTCTGCAACTTTCCTTTCCACTTCTATTGTATCATCTTTTCAGCCATAGACTATTTCCTTTATCCCTCTCAGATTTCCCTAACAAAAATAGCGGGGAAATCCCCTGCAAAATAGTCATTACAGTAAATAATTATTTTCCCGGTTTGCAATCTGTAATCCGACTAATTTGTAGGCTGCATACCCTCCCGTAACCAGCGGCTCCGACTTGCAGATTTCTTCTGCTTCTTCGCGGCTCTCTGTTTTTAGAATATACATGCCCGCCATTCCCGGATAGCCTTTAAAAACACCGCAGATTTCCAGCTTTCCTTCATCGTCCAGCTTTCTTATGTTCTCAACGTGTTCCATAACTGCCTGTTTCGTCATTTTATTATAGGTCTTGCTTTTCTCAATCATCATCATGTACATCAATTTTTCCATATGATTTTCTCCTTTACATTCTTTCTCCCACATGGGGTGCTGCATAATTTTGTTTTAATGCCATATTGAATCCGGAACACAGATAGTATATCATAGAATAGTGACAAAGAGTGTCATTATTGGGAAAGGAATTCAAAATGTCAAAAGCAGAACGGCTTATCGAACTGATGATTACAATAAATGCAAAGAAGGATTTTACGGCAGGCGAATTGGCAAATGAATTTTCCGTATCAAAGAGAACCATACTGCGGGACTTACAGGAATTGGAGCAAGCTGGTTTTCCCCTCTACTCCGAAGTCGGGGCGGCGGGCGGATATCATATCTTAAAAGAACGCATTTTGCCGCCTATTGCTTTTTCAGAAGGCGAAGCAAAAGCTATTTTCTTTGCCTGTCAAGCCCTGCAATATCACCGCGACCTGCCGTTTGAACCGGAAACCATATCCGTCCGGAAAAAATTTCTGAATTGTCTGCCTTTGGATGTACAGAACAGTATCACCCAGATTCGAAACAAGGTTGTATTCTGGATTCCGGACAGACACTGCGATTCGCCATTGCTTAAATCCATGTTTCGTGTTGTCACAAACCGCCATGCCGCGACAATACGGTATTCGTCAACCTATTCTGAAAGCACGCGCACAATTATACCTATTGGCTTATATGCCATGAATGGACTTTGGTATTGCCCCGCCTACTGCACAGCGGCCAATCAGATCAGAGTGTTCCGGGTTGACCGTATCAGAGAAATCATAGAGGAAAAGCCCTATCCAAAGGGGAAATACCCCATTCCCGGGTCAATTCAGGAATATCTGGAAAAAACAGATGTTGAACATGATTACCACATAAAAATCCGACTGACGGATATAGGCGTTAAACGATGTGAAAGTGAATGTCTGCTTGCAGGCGGATTGAAAACATTTTCAGAGGGCGGCGGGATGATCGACATGGAAATAAATCATGCTGCTTTGGAATGGGTTGCCGATTATATACTGCCATTCGGGAATAACGCCACTGTGTTGGAACCGGTGGAGCTGATAAAGTTAATGCAGCAAAAAATATACGAATTATATCAGCATTATTGCGAATCGCAATAGTGAAATAGTTTGGTGCTGGGTGGGGGTCCACGGGCAAACCACACGTTTCCTCCTGCACAAGGAATTGGCCCAGTGACTTTCTTTCCTACCCGTCCGCCGTGCTCATTCATAATTTGGCGGGGCTTGCTTTTTTCGCGACTTTCTTTTTTCCTGGCCGCCAAATTATTCATGCGGGCGTTCCGCCCTATAGGCGAAAACGTGCGCTTTGCCCTTTGTGAGCAAATGCTTGCTCCCACGGACCAATCACGTCTCTCTTTCTGCACAAGGGTTTGGCTTTTCCGCTTTCTTTCCTACCCGTCCGCCGTGCTCATTCATAATTTGG
>JAAWHK010000047.1 GCA_022795805.1 Hungatella sp.
GCACACACAGTGGCCTTCACATGGATGTCACAGAACGATGCGGGAATCGTACCCTCCGCAAAATACTCACTGTAAACGGCGCTTCCTCTGGGGTCTGCCTCACACACCCCTTCCACGGCCCTTTTCCCCGACTTTATGCATATCCGGCATTTCCTAATGCCTTCCGGCACTCCAAATCCGGTATTGTCCAGCCCTTCATGTACCCTGTCCATAATCTTTTTCCATATATCCTTATGGTAGGAAGTTCCTCCTGTCACAGGCTGATTGTTGTCATTGCCGCTCCAGATTCCCGCCGCATAATAGGGGGTGTAGCCCACAAACCACAGATCCTTGTTGTCCGTAGTCGTCCCGCTCTTTCCCGCCGCAGCCATGGAATCAAGGGCAGCCCTCCGCCCTGTTGGGTTTATAGGTGTGGCTGCAAATTTATTTCTCCCCGTCATCACATCCTTCATGGCATCTGTCAAAAGGAATGCCGTCTCCGGTTTCAGCGCCTGGCGGCTCTCCGGTCTGCTCTCCAGAAGCACATTGCCGTCGTGATCCAGAACCTTCGTAAAAAATGTGGGGCTTGTATACACGCCTCCCGCCCCAATGGCCCCAAAAGCCGCTGTCAGTTCCAGGTTGGACACCCCGTCAGTAACCCCTCCCAGAGCTGTGGACGCATTATAATCCTGTTCCGTCAGTGTGGAAATCCCCATGTTCTGCGCGTACCAGACGCCCAGCTGCGGTGATACCGTCTCCATCATACACCGGACCGCCACGATATTCATGGAATAGGCAATCGCCTCCCGGATATTGCAGTATCCGTAAAACCTTCCGTACCAGTTGCGGAAAGCTTTCTTTCCCACCTGGTATGGCTCATCGTAATAGACAGTAGCCAGCGTAGCGTTCATCCCGTCCAGGGCAGGAGCAAAGGCTGTCAGAACTTTAAAAACAGAGCCCGGCTGCCGAAGGGAGTCTGCGGCCCTGTTGAAGGTCCGGCTGGCAGCCTTCTCCCCCCGCCCTCCGTTTATGGCCAGAACCTGGCCGGTAAACGGGTCCATGAGCACAAAAGATGCCTGCGGTTGGAGTACCGGGGTCAGATTCTCACCTTCCACCTGATCCCCTTCCCCCAGCACAGAGGTTCTGAACAGCAGCACATCCCTCTCCAGCCCCTCTCTGTCCTCATAAAGCCCCGTATAGCCTGCACCGTCCCGCTCCTCGCAGAACAGCCTCACATCCTCCTCCGAATAGTTGGAAACGCTTCCGTCGCCGTGCCTTACGGTCAGCCTGTAATCTCCGGACACATACGCCCGTGGGTAATTCTCCCAATTGTTAATCTCCTCATCCACAATCTGCTGAAGTCTGGGATCCTGGGTTGTGTAGATCGAAAGTCCCCCCGAATAGATCATTTTTCTGGCCAGCTCTTTTGAGCAGCCCAGCTGCTGTGACATTGCATCCGTCACCTGGCTGATCACCTCATCCGTAAAATACGTATAGGGGGTGGCCTGAGCCTTCACCTCCACATCTATATCCTGAATTCTGGAGTATACGTCATCTTCCAGGGCCTCCTCCTTCTCCAGGGAACTTATCATCCCCTGCTCCTCCATCTTATCCAGAATCCGCCTTCTGCGGGCTGCGTTGGCCTCGGCGCCTGTGAGGGGATTCAGTCGGGACGGATTCTGGGTAATTCCTGCCAGAACCGCGCATTCTGACAATGTCAGCTCCCCCAGCTCTTTGTTGAAATATCTTCTGGCCGCCACCTTCACCCCCAGGGTGTTGCTGCCCAGATTGATGGTATTCAAATAGTTGGTGATGATCGTCTCCTTATCGGATACCCTGGTCAGTTCCACCGCCAGATACTGCTCCTGCAGCTTCCGCTCCAGCTTTTCCCGAAACGTCTTCTCCATCCCTCCATTAAACACCGAATTTTTAATCAGCTGCTGAGTGATGGTGCTTCCGCCTCCTGCCGACGAATCTCCTGTGAGAACTCCCTTCACGGCCCGCAGGATAGAGCGGATATCAATGCCGCTGTTCTCCCAGAACCGTTCGTCCTCAATGGCTATAAACGCATTGACCAGATCTTCCGGAATCTCTTCATAAGAAGCCTCCTCCCGGTTAGCCCCCTCCATAACCAGCTTCTCCACCGCGTTCCCCTCTCTATCATACACTGTGGTGGCAAACCCCTGGGGACGGAAGCTGAGCGCTCTGATATCGGGAGCTCTTCCGATTACCTTTCTGGCCCACATAATTCCCATGCCGGCAGCCGCGATGCCGCAGAGGATTATCACCAGAATCAGAACGCCCACTATCTTTGCCGCCCCTCTGACCGCCCTTTTTCCGTCTATCTTCACGTCTTTCCCTCCCTTTTAGCCTTATGTACTCTGATCACGATCGTCTCTCTGGATTTATTTTCCCCTGTATTTCCCCCATATATACGCCGCTTCCTTCCGTTTTCCTGTGATGTTCTCCCGGGATTTCTCCTGCGCTTGTCTTTGGGGCTGACTTTCCGCCATATGCGCATCCGACACAAAGGCACTCTACGAGTGCATTGCATACACAATCCGGCGCATAAAAACAGGACGCCGGAAATTTTAGCATTTAAAATTTCCGACGCCCCGTCCTATACAAATATACGCTGCACCAGCACCATATACAGCACCGTTCCCACTCCGATGCTCAGGAGGGAATTTCCTTTCCTCCAGTGAAGCACCACGATCGCCGTCACCGCAATCAGCTCCGGCAGCCCATGGGCCGCCCCGGATATCCGGACATCTTTCAGGCAGTAGACCACCAGAAGTCCGATGGTGGCATAGGGCAGCGTCTTTCCCAGATACTCCATATACCGCGGGATCTTTTTCCCCGCCGGGAACAGGAGAAAAGGAAGAAATCTGGTAATCACCGTAGCCGCCGCCAGTGCGGCCACTATGCTGATTCCGTTTCCAATCACTGCGCTATCCAATATCCTTCACCCCCCTTTTAACGCTCCTCTGATACCGAACACTCAGTATAGCCAAAATCAGAACCATAGCCGGAACAATAAAGGAATCCGCCCCAAACACGATCACACAGGCCACGGAGGCCGCCACCCCTGCCAGCGCCGGCTTGTGATCGTTCTGATTCTTCCACTGATCCGTGAAAATCACCACAAACAAAGCCGTCAGCGCAAAATCCAGCCCTTTGGTGTTAAACCGTATCATACTGCCCACCAAGCTTCCCGCCACACTTCCCAGAACCCAGTAGCACTGATTCAGCGCTGAAATCCACAGATACACCCATCCCTCATCCAAACCTCTGGGAACCTTTTCATTGCACACCACGGAAAATGTCTCATCCGTGAGGGCAAAAATCAGGTATGCCTTAAACTTCTTTATGTCCCGATATTTCCCCAGCATAGAGACGCCGTAAAACAGGTGGCGGGCATTGATCATCAGTCCCATCATAAACGCATACACGGGATTAGCCGCAGACGCCAGCAGCGTAACGCCCACATACTGCAGACTCCCCGCGTACACCAACAAACTTCCGGCTAGTGTCCATAAGATTCCAAATCCGTTTACCCTCATCAAAATTCCGTATGCCATCCCCAGAAACACATATCCCACCATCACCGGAATCGTTTTGGGAAATGCATAGCGAAGGGCAAGAGTCGCTTTCTTTTCCATTCTTCCGATCCTTCTTCTTGCATTTTTCTCTGACACGCTTATAATAGTAACAGTATTTTAGACCCTTCCCCACAGTTTGTCAATGAAAGCAGGTATAAAAATGGAATCTTTTTCCTATGACTATACGGACTGCCGGTTGTGCCCCCGCATGTGCCGCGTCGACAGGACACGGCACACCGGCTTCTGCCGAAGCGGCGCCACGGCAAAAATCGCCAGAGCCGCACTCCACCAATGGGAGGAACCCTCCATCAGCGGAAGCCGCGGAAGCGGCACCGTATTCTTCAGCGGGTGCACTCTGGGATGCTGTTTCTGTCAGAATTATCCCATCAGCCGCCAGGGATTCGGCAAGGAAGTGACTGTCCGGGAACTTTCCGCCGTCTTTCTCCGTCTCCAGGACCAGGGCGCTCACAACATCAATCTGGTGACTCCCACCCAGTACCTGCCTTCGGTGACTGCCGCCCTGGAGCTGGCCCGTCCCGGCCTGACCATCCCCGTTGTCTACAACTGCGGCGGATACGAAAGACCCGAGATCGTAAAGGCGCTGGCCCCTTATGTAGATATCTGGCTGCCTGACCTGAAATATCACAGCTCTGAATTGTCCCTTCGCTATTCCGGCGCAGAGGACTATTTTTCCCGCGCCTCCCGGGCCATCTCCCGGATGATCTCCCAGACAGGTCCCCCTGTAACCGATCCCAGCGGTCTTTTACGGTCCGGAGTCATAATCCGCCACATGGTTCTGCCCGGCGCCAGGGAGGATTCTTTCAGGCTCCTTAGATGGATAAAAAATTCCCTGCCGAAAGGCCATTACCTCTTAAGCCTTTTGAGTCAGTATACTCCCTTTTATCTGGCCAAAGATACCCAAAACTACCCTGAGCTGAAACGCCGGATCACAACCTATGAATATGAAAAAGTAGTGGATTTCGCCATAGAACTGGAATTAACCCATGGCTGGATGCAGGATAAAAGCAGTGCAAAAGAAGAATACACACCTCCGTTTGACCTGGAAGGCGTGTAACGGACAGGCTTGCGTCCTCTGTTGTGAACATACTGAAGCGAGTATCGATCTCATCTTACCGATACTCGCTTCTCATACTATTTCATCCATTGGACCATACCTCTCTTACCTGGATTTCTTAAGAATCATTTAGTCTCTTCCGACTTTGTCCTTAAGATTTCTATATTTAATTGTATTCCTCTCCTATACCATGCTTCCCTTTCTGTGCTTTTCCTTTATCCTTCACTTTCATCTCTTGTTATCTTTCGAAAACTCTCTGTCGCACCAACAATACTTTCTCGTCATACTGCCAAACGACCTTTTCTCTTCTAACATTGGGAATTGGAAGCTACAGCTTTCTTTTATGGGGCCTGCCTGATATAGTTAAGGGAGTCCTGGTTTCATCTATCCCCTTCCGATTGACATCTTCTTATGAGATAAATGAAACAAATGCTAACTGTTCGGTGGTCCGTACCTCCTTCTTTAATATTTGTTAGTTCTTTAATACCTGTTTGGTATTGTCTCTAACTTTTTGTTTCTTTTTGATGTCTTTATTATAGCCAAACCTCCCGATTTTGTCAACACTTTTTTGTGATATATTTTAAATATTTTTATAATAGTTCAGTTTTGTTTTAATTAATACTAATTATTTGAATTTTTTCATCTTTTCTCTTTGTTTTTCGGCGACTTTCGCCATTATTATCTGTCTATTTTAAATTTTTCTAACAATATACACAAAAAATGCACACCAAAAACCTGACAAAAAGAGAGTGCCGTGTCTCATTCTCCAATATCTCTGAGACCGTACACTCTCCTGATTCCCGTTTCACAAACCGCTGTCCACTGATCCGCCCCGTCCGTCAGATCTTCTCAAACCGCTCTACATCCGTCACAAAAATCGTAGCTCCTCCCAGTTCCACAGTCATGGGCATCATCATATATCCTGCGGATATGGATGAGATGTTGGGAGCCGGAACATTGCATGTGATCTTCTGCCTTTTGCCGCAGGTCTCCTTGATCAGCTCTATGGCATGGTCGACCTTCTCGGCCTCCGTACCTATCATCAGTGTGCAGTTTCCTTTTTTCAGAAAGCCGCCTGTGGTCGCCAGCTTGGTCACCATATACTGGTGTTCGTTGAGCACCTCCGTTACGCGGTTTCCGTCGTCTGAGCTTACGATTGCATAAATAATCTTCATCCTCAACACCTCACTTTTCATTTTACATAGCTTATCTTGAAACTCCGGTTATTCTCTTCTCCCCTGAACTCGTAGTCTCATAGGAGATATGAACCTGGTCTCCCGCCACCAGATTGGGAGCTGTGCTTCCCCACACGAACTGATAAGACGTTCCGTTGCTGGCCTGAACCGTAACCCCCGACGGATCCAGAGCCGTGACGGTTCCTGACATCGAATTGCTCCCTGTGCCCGAAGAACCGCCTCCCGGATTGGTCGTTCCTGATCCGCTGCCTGCCGCAGGGCCTGTGGTTCCCCCAGGACTCGTCGTCCCTCCGGAACCGCTTGCTGTTGGACCTGTGGAACTTCCGGAATTATTGCCAGCTGTCGGGCCTGTGGTGCCCCCGGGGGTCGTACCCGAACCTGTGGTGATAGTCGGCTTGGACTGACTGTTGCTCTGACCGGATGAAGCGCTCTTTGTCGCCGGAGGCGTATCGCTCAGATAGCTGCCGGACACATATCCCACATGGCCTTTATAGCTGACCCGCATCCATCCGTTCTCTGACTGGCCCGTGACCTCCACTTTCTCCCCGTCTGCCAGCGCCGCCAGCACATCGGAACCCGTGGAGTAGCTGGAACGGACACGCACAGATGCCGTGGCATACATGGTTTTCTTTACATCCGTTACTTTGTATGTCTTGGCCGCCGTAGTCTCTGCCGCAGCCTTTGTCGTACTCGCCACCATAGTGGGAGCTGCCGTGGGCGCCTCTGTGGGGGCCGCCTCCGTGAACCCTTCTGTGGACTCCGCCGCCGACTCTACGGTGGGGGGCTGAGCAGTCGTCTCTCCTGTGACAATCTCGATCGTCGTCCCGTAAGTCGTCTCACTGTCTGCCTGACTTCCCGATTCCTCCACCTGGTCGCTTTCCGCTTCCGCCGCAGTGGTCCCATTAATCACAATTCCGTCGCCGCTGCCGCACGCCGTAATACCCAAAGCTGTCACCGCTGCTACGAAAATCAACCATTGTCTCCTCATAATCGCTCCTCCATGCTATCTGCCGGTTACGCACATCTATTTCAAACATTATGTTAATCATTATACACCGGTCACAGCCTTTTTTCTATTTAAATTTTTATAACAAAATATGAATAATCTATAAGGATTTCTGTAAATCCAGCCATTTTACTGTTTCCTGTCCATGAATTCTCTGATCCCTGCCGGATCAAACTTGTACTCATGGTCTTCGGTCAGCAGTCCGTTGATCTCCTGCTCCACGTCTGTCAGCTGCGTGTAGCAGAATCCGCAGATCACATCCGATTCGTAAATGTCATCTATGAGCCTCCCGTACACGTTCAGAAACAGGTCCTTCCCCGCGGATGTATATCCCCACCCCTTTTCCTCCTCAGAGACAGAGATCCCTCCGAATTCACTCAGCACCACCGGCTGCCCCTCGTATGCGCTTCCCGGGGCAAAAAGCGGCCTCTCCACAATATCCGCCATCGCTTCCACAGACTTTAACGCGGCCCTGAATATGTTTTGCTGCCTGACATCTCCTTCCTTTCCATGCCTGTAAGAATGGAAGGCACAGATATCCGTGTCCGTCATCTCCCACCCGTCGTTGGAGATCACCGGTCTGGTATCGTCCAGGCTGTGGGCCAGATGGTAAAGGGATCTGGCAAAGGCCTGCTGCATCCGGTCATTCCCCACAGCCGGAACTCCCCAGCTTTCGTTGAGCATGCCCCAGACCACGATGCAGGGATGATTGTAGTCCCTTTGGATTACATCGGTCCACTCCTTCATAAATGCCGCGGCCGAGTCCGGCGTATACATCCAGAAACTGGCCATGGCCTCCCACACCAGAAATCCCATTCGATCCGCCCAGTACAGGAATCTGGGGTCCTCCACCTTCTCGTGCTTGCGGCACCCGTTAAACCCCATAGCCTTGGCCTTCCTTATATCCTCCCGGTAGTCCTCGTCTGACGGCGCCGTTATCAGTCCCTCCTTCCAGTAGCCCTGGTCCAGAATCAGTTTCTGATAATAAGGTTTATGGTTCAGATAAATCTTACCTTCCCGCACCTCAATCTTTCGCATTCCAAAGTAAGATCTCACCTGATCTTTTATAATGTCTTCCTCCGCAAGGCTCATGGACACATCGTACAGATTGGGCTCTTCCGGAGACCAGTAGGAACCCATGTAGTGAAACGCACCCTTCAGCGCCTTCTTATGGAACACATCCACCGTGATGCTCTGACGGGCCTCACAGCACTCCATGGTCCCCTCAAACACAGGCTTCCCGTCTTTTGTCACGGCAATGGAAACCCGGCAGGGAAACCTGGTTTCCTCCGTCACATGATAATCGATCCTGACGCTCCCCGCATCAATATCGGGCGTAAAATGAATCCGCCGGAATCTGGCCCTGTCTGCCGGTTCCAGCCACACGCTCTGCCAGATCCCTGTGCTGGGCGTATACCAGATAAACTTCGGCTCATCCTCCCAGAACTGCTTTCCTCTGGCAATGGATTCGTCCTTTAAGGGATCTGTCACCTCAACCCTCATGTGCTCATCCTCCCAGTTAAGCAGCCCCGTGATGTCGAGGCTGAAGGGCGTCTGTCCGCCGCTGTGCTCACCCGCCATCCTGCCGTTTACAAAAACACGGCAGCTGTAATCCACGGCCCCGAAATTCAACAGAATCTCTCTGTCTCTCCATGACTCAGGAACACGGAAGGATCTCTCATAAACCACAAAATCCTCCCTGATTCGCTCCCCAATTCCGCTTAAAGCACTCTGACACACAAAGGGAACCTGAATCTCAAGTTTTCTGTCCCCCAAATAGAAATCCCAGCTGCCATTCAGACTCATCCACTCATCCCTCACAAAATCCGGGCGGGGATACTCCTCTCTTCTTCCCATAAAACCGCTCCTTTCCTCACCGAAAATACGGCCGCCTGTACATATGAAAAATTATATCATACTGTGCACCACATTAAAAGAAACTTTTTTCCATCTAAAATCCTTTCGGAAACGCGTGACATCGCTTTCCTCCTGTGGTACACTAAACCACAGCAAAACGAAAAAGAAAGAAGGATTTATTTATGGAAGATCATACCGATTATCTGTGGAAAGATAAAAAGCACCATCTCTGGTTTCCTCTCAGCTTCACCACCTATTACGTTGAGAATGAACGCCTGATGATCCGGGAAGGACTTCTCAGCACCACCCTGGAGGAAACCCTTCTATACCGCATCGTAGATCTGACTTTCCATCAGAATCTGGCCGGAAAGATCTTCGGGACCGGAGATATTATTTTGAAGACCAAAGTCGACTCCACCCCTGAGATCACCCTGAAAAATATCAAAAAGCCTATGGAAGTACGCCGCCTTCTCTCTCAGGCGATTGAGGAGAGCCGTCAGAACCGCAATGTGGTGGGCAAAGAGTTTTACACCGGCCCCTCCCATGAGCACATGGATCTGGACGATGACGGGCTGTGTGATTTCGACAGTAAACCTGTGTAAACGGGGATAATTAAAATGTTTCATCCATACTAAATACCAAACATAAGGAGAGCAATCATGGGACTTGAATTTATGAATATGCTGCCGAGTCCCGCGGAGATCCGGGAGCAGTTCCCCCTCCCGGCCGGCCTGGCAGATTTAAAAGAAAAGCGTGACAAAGAGATTAAAGATGTGCTGACAGGAAAAAGCAATAAATTCCTGGTGATCATCGGCCCCTGCTCCGCGGACAACGAGGAGGCAGTTCTGGATTATGCCGGACGTCTGGTTCCTGTCCAGGAGAAGGTAAAAGACAGGGTAATCATCATTCCCAGAGTTTACACCAATAAGCCCCGCACCACCGGTGAGGGCTACAAGGGCCTTCTCCATCAGCCTGACCCGGAAAAGCGCCCCAACATGTATGAAGGCATCATCGCCATCCGCAAGATGCATATGCATGTGGTTCAGGAGACGGGTCTGACCACTGCCGACGAGATGCTCTACCCGGAGAACCTGCGCTACTTAGACGACCTTATGTCCTACATAGCCGTAGGCGCCCGCTCTGTGGAAAATCAGCAGCACCGCTTGGTTGCCAGCGGCTGTGATGTGCCTGTGGGCATGAAAAATCCCACCAGCGGTGATCTGTCCGTTATGCTCAACTCGGTTGTCGCTGCCCAGGGTTCCCACGAATTTATCTTCCGGGGCTGGGAAGTAAAAACTCCCGGCAACCCCCTCGCCCACACCATACTCCGTGGAGCGGTAAACAAGCACGGCCAGAATCTTCCAAACTACCACTATGAGGATCTGATCCTGCTCCATGAGCTGTACAGCAAGCGGGATCTGAAGAACCCGGCCTGTATCGTGGACGGCAACCACTCCAATTCCGGAAAACAGTACATGGAACAGATCCGGATTGTCAAGGAGGTGCTTCACAGCCGCCGCCATTCTCATGAGATACAGGATATGGTAAAGGGCGTCATGATTGAAAGCTACATCGAACCTGGAAGCCAGAAGATAGGCGAACACTGCTACGGCAAATCCATCACGGATCCCTGTCTCGGCTGGGAAGATTCAGAAAGACTTATATACGAAATTGCAGAAGGACTGTAAATTTTTTGATTTGTATGGATAACAGTCGCAATTTACCGAAATCTTACAATTTATTTACTTTTATTCCGTCTCCTCGCTTGTATTTTTCTTCTTTGCGTGATACAATGTCCTCATAGTATATCAAAAGTCACAAATGCTTTTTCCCAAGTAAGGAGGCGGGATTATGTTACGGAAAACGATGGATATTCGCCAACGGTGCCGTCCTATTCCATTGAGCGTACTCATTACCACTGCTAACTCCTGTGATTGTGATATATTCATCGAATATGAAGCATCCAGAGTGAACGTGAAGGACTACGACGAGATGATACGCTGTTTTGACACCCACGAAAAGACACAGCTGTTTTTCTTCAACGGCATTGACGAGAAGAATGCCGAGAAACGTATTACCAGGCTTTTTTCGCCGTAACAGCAACACAATGATTCAAACACGATACTACATAACAATCGCAAACAAAGGTGAAAGACTCTGCCGCAGAGAATCTTCCACCTTTTTATTTTTGCGTCTTTCATTTTCTGTATGTCAGGCAGCCGCCATCAATCCTATAACCGCCTTGATTCCGAAATACAAAAGAACCACCACTCCCAGCACGATACGGTAATACCCGAACAGTTTAAAGTCATTTCGCCTGATATAGCTCATCAGGAACTTGATGGAGTACACAGACACCAGAAAAGCGACCACCATGCCGAAAATCAGGGTAAAGATCTCGGCTGCCGTAAAACCGAATCCGAACTTCACAAGTTTAAGCAGACTGGCCCCAAACATGACCGGTATGCCTAAAAAGAACGAAAACTCTGCCGCAGCGCTCCGGGAGCATCCCAGTATCATGGCTCCCAGAATGGTTGCACCTGACCTGGAAGTTCCCGGCACCAAAGAAAGGACCTGAAACAGCCCGATATACAGCGCCAGTTTATAGGATATTTGTCCTGTCCGCTCCACTGCCGGCCTCTGCCCATAATTCCGATTCTCCACCACAATAAAAAGAATGCCGTACAGAATCAGCGTAGCCGCCACCACATAGCTGCTGCGAAGATGAGCCTCCATCCAGTCGTCCAGAGGAATCCCCACAACAGCAGCCGGAAGACAGGCTATCACCACTTTAATCCACAGAATCATCGTATGCCGCTTCACGGCAATCGCGTTCCCCACGGTCCAGACTCCGTGAGAATCCCGTCCCCGCAATGATCTGACAGAGACAAAAGGATTCAGCTTTCTAAAATACAGAAGAACCACTGCCAGAATCGCCCCCAGCTGAATCACCACCATGAATACTTCCCTGAACTCATCCGTCACATTGAGATGTATCAGATCATCCAGCAGAATCATATGGCCGGTGCTGCTGATAGGCAGCCACTCCGTAAACCCCTCGACAATTCCAAAAACCAGAACTTTCAATACTTCAATAATGCTCATTCACACTCTCCTCTAAATATTCTCAATCTGCCAGTCAACAGGCTCCAGACCATGAGATTTCAAAAAGTCATTGGCCTGACTGAAATGGCGGCAGCCAAAGAATCCCCTGTCCGCCGAGTAAGGACTGGGATGAGGCGCCTTCAGAATCAGGTGTCGGGGATTGTTCAGCATAGGAATCTTGCTCTGAGCCGGCTTGCCCCAGAGCATATATACAATGGGCCGGTCCTCTTTATTGACCGCCTCTATAATGGCGTCGGTAAAGTGCTCCCACCCCTTGCCCTGATGGGAATTGGGCTTGTGAGCCCGCACCGTAAGCACGGTGTTCAGCATCAGAACCCCCTGCTTTGCCCACTTCTCCAGATATCCGTTGTTAGGGATATAGCAGCCCAGATCATCGTGGAGTTCCTGATAAATATTTCTCAGAGACGGCGGAGTCTTCTGACCTGGCAGAACGGAAAAGGACAGCCCGTGAGCCTGATTGGCCCCATGATAAGGGTCCTGCCCCAGCACCAGCACTTTTACATCCTTAAGCGCCGTCAGATGCAGCGCATTGAAAATGTCGTCCGCCGGCGGGTATACGGCGCCGGCACTGTACTCGCTCTTGACAAACTCATAGAGTTCCTTATAGTAAGGTTTCTTAAATTCTTCTCCCACGGCAGCCAGCCAGTCGTTCTGTATTGCTCCCATAATGTTCCCTTCTCCTTTTTCTTTCTTTGTATTTCCGTGCTATAACCGAACAGATACTCCCCTGTCATGCAGATATGCCTTTAAATCTCTGATCTCCAGCTCCTTATAGTGAAAAAGCGAAGCTGCCAGGACGGCATCCGCCCTGCCCGCAGTCAGAGCCTCGTAAAAATGTTCTTTTGTGCCTGCGCCTCCCGATGCAATCACCGGAACCGACACATTGTCGGCAATCAAAGCCGTAAGTTCGCAGTCATACCCTGCCTTGGTGCCGTCGCAGTCCATACTTGTCAGGAGAATCTCCCCCGCTCCCATGCGGTCTGCTTTCATGGCCCATTCCACCGCATCCAGCCCCGTATCGATCCTGCCCCCATGCTTGTACACGTTCCATCCAAAACCGTCGTCCCGCCTTTTGGCATCAATGGCAATCACCACGCACTGGCGCCCGAATTTATCCGCCGCGTCCGCAATGAGCCCGGGATTATCAATGGCTGCGGAATTGACGGATATTTTGTCTGCCCCTTCTCTCAGGAGCCGCCTGAAGTCTTCGACCGTCCGGATCCCGCCGCCTACCGTAAACGGAATGAACACGGTCTCCGCCACCCTGCGCACCATATCCGCCATCGTCGCCCGCGCGTCGGACGAAGCGGTTATATCCAAAAAAACCAGTTCATCGGCTCCCGCCTTTCCGTACGCAGCCCCGATCTCCACCGGATCGCCTGCATCCTGCAGATTCACAAAATTAACCCCTTTTACCACCCGTCCGTCGTGTACATCCAGACACGGAATGATTCGTTTCGTAAGCATAGATACCTCCGTCCTCTTTCCCCGGTCTCTATAGAGCCACAAAATTCTTCAGAATTCTCAGTCCTGTATCCCCGCTCTTCTCCGGATGAAACTGGCAGGCATAGAGATTATCCTTCTCCACGGCAGCATGAATATAGGTGCTGTATTCCGTGGAAGCAGCCACCACGCTCTCATCCGCTGCCTTAAGATAGTAAGAGTGAACAAAATAGACGTACTCCCCTGTGGAGATTCCCTTAAACAGCCTGGAGCCTGGCAGGATATCCAGAGAATTCCATCCCATATGGGGAATTTTAAGCCCCGGACTGTCGGGGATTTTAAGAATCCTTCCCTCTAAAAGGCCCAGACCGGCCGCCCCAAGGCTCTCATCACTGCCTTCGAACATCAGCTGAAGCCCCAGGCAGATTCCCAGAAACGGTGTGCCTCTGTCTGTCACCTGACGGATTACGTCCGTCAGGCCATACTGATTCAGCTTCTCCATGGCATCGCCAAATGCCCCCACACCGGGCAGCACCACCTTGTCTGCCTTAAGGATCTCACTCTTGTCTCTGGTAACGGCTGTCTCCTCCCCCAGAGAAAGAAACGCCTTTTCCACACTCTTTAAATTTCCTGCATCATAATCTATGATCGTAATCATCTCTTAATCCTCTTTTACGGCCATTTGCTTTGCAATCACCGTCTGTCTGGCAGGCACAAATACTGTGTTTCCTAAAGAATTATACAAAATTCCCTCTGAAATTACAACAGCTTTTCCAGTTTTCTCACCCACTCTACGGAATTCTCCGTCACAGATACAGCCCGGTCCCCGATCTCCTCCGACACCTGACTCAGACTCTGGTGTACCCGATACATGTGGGATTTCCGGTTAAAATATACGGTTTTCTCAAAGGGCCACCGTATAACCGTGGGAGTCTGAAAGCCTTCTCCCAGCTCCAGGACCAAAAGCTCCCGGTTAATGGTCATAGTCAGCCAGCCGGTATATTTTTTCCACTGAGGCATGTATCCCTCCTCAATATACGTGTCGGCCTCCCTGGTATTGCCTGTCAGCGGCGCACCGCAGTGCGGACAGATATCGTCAGGAATCTCGCCCGGCTCCCAAATATCCTTTGTGCACGCCTTCGAACACTGTCTCCACGTCTCATTGCCGCAGGGCGATACAATCCTGTCGTTCTCCAGACAGCTGTCATAGACAGCTGCGTCCGTATTGGTGGTTACAATAAAATAATCTTTGTCCTCCAGAAGCTTTCCCAGGACCTCATAGGCCCGGCGGATCTCCGGATTTCTGCTGCGTTTCCACTCCCCGCCTATTCCAACCAGCACCTTCCCGGCGCCGGCCAGATACTGTAAGACCTGCTTTGCCGTATCATCCATAATTTTCTCCCGATTTTCCTTTTTCCAGGTTCAAGTATAGCATTGTCCGGGCCGTTGCGCAAGACCGCCGTTGTGCGGCTTTTACTTTTGCTTCTCCGGTAATCCCTTTTACGCAGTACGGCTGGCGGAAGATTTTAATCTTTCGCCAGCCGGCTTGTCACGTTTCTAAATTTTGTCTATACACCGTTTTCGGACGGACCTTCGTTTTGGCTCTCCGGATTCCCCTCTGTCGGATTCTCCTCAGGCGCCGCCACGCTGAGCGCGCCGCTTGCGTCTGCGCGGTAAACCGTATCGCCTGCCGTTATCTCCGTGTTCGCTGCCATGCGGCCGTCCTCCGGATTCAGATAGTACTTAATCCCGTTTACATCCACCAGACCCGTGGCCATAGTTCCGTCCCCGTTAAGGTAGTACCAGCTGTTGTCCACGGACTGCCATCCTGTGGACATGTAACCTTCGGCGCTGAAGTAGTACCTCTTTCCGTCCACGTCTCTCCACCCTGTGGCGCAGATTCCGTCTGTTCCCAGATAATACTTCCGGCCGCCGTCATCCAGCCATCCTGTCTGCATCACACCATTCTGATCAAAGTAGTACCGGTTATCCTTATCGCTGATCCATCCTCTGGACATCGCACCGCTTCCGTCCATAAAGTACCACTTGTCGTCCGCCCTGAGCCATCCGGTAGTCATCTTCCCGGACTCTTTCAGGTAGTATGTCTGTCCTGAATCATTAAGCCATCCCGTCTTCATAGCGCCGTCGGTCCGATCGCCGAAATACCAGGTTCCGTTGTCGTCAATCCAGCCCTTTGCCGCCGCACCGTTGCTGCCCAGATAATACCAGGTTCCATTGTCCGATTTCCATCCGTACTGCATCTTTCCGGAAGTGTCGTCCATATAGTATCTCTCGTTGTTCAGGATCTGCCAGTTTTTCAGAGCCAGCCCGTCTCCGTCCATGTAGTACCAGCCGTCTCCGTCATGGATCCAGCTGTTCTTCTGCATGGCGTAGTTGGCATAGTAATACGTCTTATCTGCGATAGTCCTCCAGGTATTGGCCGGAATCACATCGGAAAAATCCCGGAACTGAAAGTCAATGTCCACATTGCCTCCGATTCCCTTCACCGATCCCGAATCAGTAGCCTGCCACATAACAGGAGATTCATATGTAGGTTTCGCCGAATAGCGTGCCACCCACACCGGGTAGTTCATCAGCGACATGTTCAGGCGGTTGTTAAGCCAGTATTCATTGGCATAGATAATCGGATAATACCCGGCTCCCGCGATCTTCCTGCAGAATGCATTGGCAATGGCAGCCAGCTGTTCCTTGGACAAAGATGCCTGAACATCGTCCTCTATATCCAGGGCCACGGGATAGGATACGGGATAATCCTTAATCAGATTAAGCACGAAATCCGCTTCTTCTTCTGCCATCTCAGGCGTAGTTGCCAGAGAGTAGATGTAGACGCCTGTCTGAATCCCGGCATTTACCGCCCCCTGAATATTCCTGTGAAAGAAGGGATCCACCTCACCTTTTGAGCGGGTTCCCAGCATTACGAAAGACACATCGTCCGCCGCCACCTGGCTCCAGTTAACCTCCCCCTGCCATCGGGATACGTCGATTCCCCTGCGCAGTACATTGTTTATGGCCGAGCCGTCAGGCATCAGGTAAACCTGCCCTGACCGCTTCCACGCGTTGGAGTTGGTCTGGGCGGTATTACCGCCTCCCGCCTGTCCACCTCCTCCCGATCCCGGATTCCCGGGGCCGATCTCATTGATGCTGCCGGAGGGACCGATTGCATCTCCCGGAGCCGCCCACACCGGTTTTGCCGCAGCGCCTGTCATCACCGCAATTACGCCTGCCATAGCAATGCTCTGACAACGCCTTGCCAGATATTTTCTATTTTCCATTAATGTCTCCTTTTGTATCGGTTGTCACGTTACGTCTTCGGGTGCCTTTTTTAGTTTACCATATTTAAATCGCCATTTTTTTACTTTTTACTTAACCTTTTCTGAACAGTCCCGTTTTCCGTTTCCTTTCACGCAGAATGAACCGGCCGATCTGATTCCTGTCGGCCGGTTCATTCCTGTCTGTATGGAATAGAAGCTCCGTCTTACATCAATGACCTGTACAGGTCAATAATCTCCTCCACAGATGTATCTCTCGGGTTGCCTGGGCGGCACGCGTCGGCAAATGCTGACTCTGCCAAAAACTGAATGTCCTCCTCCTTTACAATCTCCTTCAAATCCGCGGGAATCCCCACATCCTGGGAAAGCTTCTTCACGGCATCCACAGCGGCTTTGCGGTACTCCTCCCGGCTCATGCCATCCACGCCTTCCACACCCATGGCCTTCGCGATATACTTGTATTTATCGCCGGTGTACGGCGCATTGTACTCCATAACCGTGGGGAGTAAAATAGCGTTGGCCACACCGTGAGGAGTGTCGTACACAGCGCCCAGGGAATGGGCCATGGAGTGAACAATTCCCAGCCCCACATTGGAGAATCCCATGCCGGCTACATACTGTCCCAGAGCCATACCCTCCCGGCCCTCAGGCGTGTTCTCCACGGCTCCCCTCAGAGAACCGGAAATAATCTCGATCGCTTTGAGATGGAACATATCCGTCATCTCCCATGCTCCCTTGGTAATATAGCCCTCAATGGCATGAGTCAGCGCATCCATACCTGTGGCCGCCGTAAGCCCTTTGGGCATGGAGGACATCATATCCGGGTCAATGACAGCAATCACAGGAATATCGTGGGTATCCACACACACAAATTTTCTTTTCTTCTCCACATCCGTGATTACGTAGTTTATCGTAACCTCAGCCGCCGTACCTGCCGTAGTCGGAACCGCGATAATCGGCACGCAGGGCTTCTTTGTGGGGGCAACCCCCTCCAGACTTCTCACATCCTCGAACTCCGGGTTGGTAATGATGATTCCCACAGCCTTGGCCGTATCCATAGAAGAACCGCCTCCGATGGCAACGATATAATCCGCACCCGAAGCCTTAAATGCCGCCACACCGGACTGAACATTCTCAATCGTCGGATTGGGTTTAATATCGGAATAGATTTCGTAGGCAAGACCGGCTTCATCCAGCACGTCCGTCACTTTCTTTGTCACGCCAAACTTAATCAGATCCGGATCCGAGCACACAAACGCCTTCCCGAAGCCTCTCGTCTTTACCTCCGCCGGGATCTCCTTAATAGCCCCCGCGCCGTGATAGGATGTCTCATTTAAAACGATTCTGTTAGCCATAGCACCATCTCTCCTTTTCTTTTACAAATCCGTTTGTTTAGTTACGTATGTGATACCTTGAGGCACGAAGTGCCCCCACTCCGAAGGAGTCTGCATTACGGTGTGCCCTCTGGGCATACCTTGAGGCACCAAGTGCCCCCACTCCGAAGGAGTCTGCATTACGGTGTGCCCTCTGGGTATACCTTGTGGCACGAAGTGCCCTTTGGGTATAATCTTAACGACCTCGTCCCAAAAAAGAAAGTGACAAACCCTCTGATTTGTCACTTTTCCAGAATTTTGTTAAAAATACACAGTCATATTTATATACTATATACATGGATCATATCAGGATTACATCAGTCCCAGTTCCTCAAACACCTGTTCCAGCTTGGCCGGCATGGCCTCCACAAGCTTTTTGGCCACCTGCTCCGGCCTCTCCTTCATCCCTCCCAGAATCCACTTCACGGTCATATACACAGACCCCTGACAATACATCTCCAGAAGAAAACGGATATCATCCACCGGCGGGCTGCCGGTTTTTCGCACCATCAGATCGTGATAGAATCCAAGAATCAACTTAAAATCATGCTCTTTCAGGGAATTGTGATCATCCGACCGAAACGCTCCCATAAAAAACGCTTTCTCCTCCAGGATAAACTGAAGCTTCTGAGTCAGGCTCTCCTCCACGGTGTGGCTGACTCCGATCTGCTGAAAACACGCCAGCACCAGCTTGTCAAAATACCAGTTGATCAGATCATATTTGTCCAGAAAGTTCCGGTAAAAGGTCTGTCTGGCCACACCGGCCCCTTCCACGATATCCTTCACCGTGATTTTATCCACCGGCGTGGTTTTCATGCACTTCTTAACCGCTTCTGCCAGTCTGTATCTGGTCTTGTCCTGCTTCTCCATAATCAATACTGCTCCGTCCCCTGAACATTATCCAGGGCTGTCTTCTCCATACTTTATGATGTAACTCGTAATAATTCAAATATTTCAGAAAATTTGCAAAAATACACTTGCATCTCAGAGAAAAATATAGTAATATATATATGATGCGTCTGTAGCTCAGTGGATAGAGCAGTGGCCTCCGGAGCCGCGTGCGGAGGTTCGATTCCTCTCAGACGCATTATTTTTTATGCCTTTTAGGGGAAAAAGTAGAGGGGGTAAAAAAGTGGTTAAAGTACGGATTTAACGGGATTTCTGCCCAAAAACGCCAGGGGACTTTTTCCCCTCTTTTTCTGCCTTCTGACACCTTCTTTTCGCACTTGGGTTCGTCAGAGATTCGTCAAAAAGATTCGTCAGGAATCATTGATGCAAGCCCATAATAAGACACTTTATATCTCCTGCTGTGGGCTTGTTAAAATTCATGCTGCCTTATATATAATCAATATCCGTAAAGTCAATCTCCAGATCCCTATAGATACCTGCCGGGACTTTATCATGAAAAGAGTATTTTCCCACATCACCGTGCTCAAAGTCATACACTGTGACTGTTTCATCTATTGGGTCTACAATCCAATACTCTCTGACTCCGGCTTCCTGGTACTTAAACAGCTTTGTCATGTAGTCCATACGCCGTCCGTTGCTCCCTGGCGATACCACCTCAATAATCCAATCAGGAGCCCCGCTGCATCCTTTTTCATTGAGTTTGTCTTTATCACATACCACACTGATATCCGGCTCTACATAATTTCTGTCGTCTTTATTCAAGAACACGGCAAATGGAGCAACATTCACTTCACAGCTGCCTCTGTTCTTTTTAAGATAGGTATTTATGGCAGTAGCCAATTCTGTCACGATTCTTTGATGCTTTCTGCTGGGGGGAGCCATATAGAAAATCTGTCCATCAATCAGTTCCGCTCTTGTCCCATCTGGCAGATTGTAAACGTCTTTTACTGTATATGCTTTGTTCTCAGTCAATACCATACCGGACGCCCCTTTTCTCATCTTTTCAATACCCATTATACATGATTCCTCCCATCTTTTCAATGATTGTATGAATTTCTAAATCTTCTGCATCTTCATTACGGATGCTTCCAGCTGTCCGTGGAGTATATGGATATATTTCTTATAGGTTATATTGATATCTGAATGCACCAACAGCTCGCTTACAATACTGATATCCACTCCTGATGTCAGCATTCTTGAAACAAATGTATGTCCAAGAGAGTGAATGGTATATTCCTTGTCAGCGTTAATAACGCCTAAAACACACTTAAAAGTACGCAGCAAATTCCTCTCGGTGACATAACCTCCATCTTTTGTACAGACAACATAGCTGCTCTTTATCTTACAGCGTTTATTATATCTTTGAATCTGCCTCAATAACTCAATAGCGTGTCATTTAGTGGCGTAATCCTCTCACTTGATCTGGTCTTCGTCTTTTCTGGAAACATTTCCTTGTGATTACTAATCATCTTCCCATTATCGTCTCTTGGCTTTGCCTGAGACGTTTTGTAAAGGACTTTTTTAATCAAGTTCACAGAAAATTTACATTTCATGGCAAAAAATAAGGCCAGGAACCTGTTTTTAGATTCCCAGCCTACGGTTTTGTTTTATGCTGTCCGTTCTGCTTTCAATTTTTTCACTTTGTCAAGAGGAAGTCCTGCATATTCCTCAATTTTTTCAAGTGTCAACATTCCGTCTGCCAACATTCTTTTAGCAGTATTGATTGCTTCTTCTTTTATGCCCTCTTTTACACCCTCTTGTAAAGATTCTTTTCTCATATCCTCCATGACTTTGCACATACAAACTCCTTGCATATCCAAACTATTTTTACAAAGGCCTTAAAAATAAGATTTAAAATGTATTTTGGGCTTAATTTGCTTCATTAGAATACTATATTGAATAAATTAAATCCAAACTTTCTGAAAAGCAAAATGTTGAAATAATGCGTTTTCTAATGAAAGGTTTGGATATGAAGGGAGTTTGTATGTGCCAGGCATTATTAGAGATCATGGAACCGGAGATTAATAAGATTAAAGAGCAGACTATTAAGGAGACTGCCCATAAGGAGGCCAGCGAAAATGCTGCTAATATGCTAAAATCCGGAAAATTTTCACCAGAAGAAATTAAGAAATATATCCCACGATTATCTGTAGAAGAAATAAAGACGCTTGCGGAAAGACTTTGCCTTAATGCTGACTTGAATCATTGACGGATGGCAGACGGTAGAGAATATACGATATTTGCACGATATGGGGAGCATCCTGCTGAATAGACAGGATGCTCCCCTGTGCTTTAAAGCTTTGGTTGTTAAATATAATTACTCAAACTTCGCACTTGCATAAGTGCCTATGCACCTTGAAAATTCAATAAAAACTGGCAATAAAATAGCATGAAACACTCTGGTTTTGGTATAAT
>JAAWHK010000048.1 GCA_022795805.1 Hungatella sp.
CAACCAGCCTAATTATATGAGATAAAGAAAAGCCCTAAAGCTTGTTAGAGGGGGAGTCTGCGCTTTTTTTCTACCTGGGGGATAGGTTTCACAGTAAAAGGAGCCATTTTTTTCCATAGACACAAACTATTTTACACTACCCTCCTTTATTTATAATCTACTCATCAAATTCCATATCAAAACATTCCGGAAACACACTTCCCTGTTCCTTAAAATGCTGTTTTAAAATATCTATCTGTACCTTAAACCCTTCATGTTCAGCATACTTTACCGGAGTCATGTAATTATTCCCATAAATCAGTCTGCAGGCCAGATCATAATCTGCCGGAAGCGGAATCGTTGTGTTTTCAAATGGTGCCCTTATAAGCTTGTCAAAACAGGATCTGGGAATCCGATAGGCACCATCCGTACGATACAAAGTGGCCGCTGTAGTTACCTCCCCAGAACCAGAATCCCAATACATGGCTGCAATGTTGTCAGCAAGGACAAGCAGCTGTTCCTTAACATCTTTCTGCTGATCAAAATGAAAGCCAGTAAGATTTTCAATATCCTTTAACTGCTCCCACTTGCCGGATTCCCATTGTGCGTCTTCCGCAAAAGATTCCCAATATGTATACAGGTTGATTGCCGCTCCAAACATGTTCAGCCACATATCCTCTTCTTCCTTATCGGAGGGAATACAATCCAGAGAAAAGATATCTATACCCATCACGTAGGGACAGCCATGGTATTTGTCCAAAAAATCCTGGCTCAATTTAATAATATCCGTATTAATTACACGGATCAGTGTGGGAATCGGCTTGTATAGTTTCCAGCCATCCGGGAGTTCGGTGCTGCAGAAATATTGGAATTTTTCGATATCTTCTCTCAGCATGGCCAGATCGATATCATCATCCCAGGGAATAAAGCCGTGATGACGTACAGCACCAAGCAGTGTCCCGTACCATCCCCAGTACTTTAGATTGTGGCGCCGGCAGATGGTATCGATTACTTTTAAGATGTCTAATTGTACTGCCCACATACGTTTCATAAGGGGCTGTACATAGAATCCTTCGCGATCTTCTCCCTCAAAACATTCAACTCTAAATTCCATAATTAGGTAGTGCTCCTTTCTAAAATCGGCTGTCAGTCAAAGGTTAATTCATAACATTCAGGAAAAGGTTCTCCCATATTCTTGAAACAGTTCCTCAGGAGCTGCATCTGGTCTTTCAAATAATCATGTGAATCTGCCTTTATAGGTGTCATATAATCGTTTCCATATTCCAATCTGCACACCAGATCATAATCTTCCGGAACCGGAAGCATCATATGTTCAAAAGGTATTTCTATGACTTTGTCAAAAGTGGATCGAGGGATACGATATCGGGTATCCCAAGATAACCGCCGCACACGCGTCACTTCATCGGAACCGTCCTCCCAATACATAGCAGCTATTCTGTCTGCGAGAAAATACAGCTGATTCTTTATGGGGCGCTGTCGATCGAAATTCTGGCTGGTAAGTTCTTCAATCTCTTTAAGAAAGCTCCATTTATTGTTATCTTTCCAGAGCATATCTTCTTCAGGAAGATCCCAGTTAACACACAGACTGTATACAGCATTAAACAGATTCAGATGAATATCCTCATCAGATTTGTTTAGCGGAGTCCGATCCAGACAGAAAATATCTACGCCCGTTATGAGCGGGCAGCCATGATACTTATTCAGGAATTCCTGATCCAGTCGAATGGTATTTGTATGGAAAACCGAGACCCATGAGGGATATTCTTCTGCCATATGCCATTCTTTCGGAAGCTCCATTTTAGCATAATAGCGAAAACGGTCAAAATCTTCCCGCAACATAGCCAAATCTGTGTCATCATCCCAGGGAATAAAGCCGCGGTGACGTACAGCTCCAAGCAGAGTCCCAAACCATCCATAATATCTTATATTATGACGTCTGCAGATTGCATCAATCTCATTTAAAATATCCAGCTGTACGGCCCATAAGCGCTTCAGCATGGGCTGTACATAATAACCTTCACGCATTTCACCCTGTATGCGCTCTATTTTAATCTCCATAGTATTGAAAAACTCCTTTCTTAAATATATCGCCGGGTTTTGGAGAATCTTAAACAGGAGCGGTATAAGGATATTTGCAGCCGTTATTATGCAAGTGCAGGGAACTTCGGCTTACGTAGGAGCAGACACGCGCGAGGGCTCATTTTTGCAGTCCGGCATGTACAGCAATCATGTAAAGAAGGGAATATATCCTGAAAATCCAAACAATTCTTCTAAAAAGTACCCACAACAAAAAAATAATACCCATAGATAGAACAAAATATCAACTTATGGTTTCTTCAAAAACATTTATATAGAATATACTATATAAATGGGGGAAGGTATATACATATGATTAAGATGTGGGATAATTCAGGGGATGCAGAGCGTCCTGTTTCAGATCCCAATACTGCGAAGTTTGTTGTACATAATGTTAAGAGATTGATGATGTATGATACGATTATCGTGGATATAAGTGCTCTGCCACAGAATATTTATTTCGTCCTTTTAGATAAGCTTTTAAATGAATTTTTTGGGAAGAAAGAGATATTTATTATTGCCTGTGAGAATTATATAGTGGATAAAAAGACAAATCCCGTCGGAATATCAGAGGAAGCACATTACTTTATGGGGTATGGAGCTGCGGGAAACCGCAATACGGATAAACCTGTGGTATGGATTCCGGTATTGGGTGAGTGTGACAAGGAAAGATTAACCAGATGTCATGATTATATTATGCAGGATGCAAAGTATCAGGAGATCTGTCCTTTAGTCCCATTCCCCTCTGTCAATGAGCGGAGAGCGGACGAGATTATTATGAAGTTCAGAAAGCAGCTGTTCGACATATGGGGAGTGGAGAAGAAAAATATAATTTATGGGGCAGAGACCAATCCTTTTCAGGTGTACAGAAGGATTTGTGAGACCGTTGATCATTATGGAAAAGTGCTGCAGCCGTTAAATGATGAGATTCAGGGTGAAAATGAAAGCTGCAGATTCGTATTTACTGCCATTACCAGCAAGCTGATGGCAATAGGAGCGTTTCTGGCAGCTTTTAATCTGAAAAGAGAAAAATATAATATCAACATAGCCGGTTTGTATAACAGGGGATATAATATTGAGAAAGCGTCCGATACAGCTGCAAAGCCGGGCGGAAACAATGAGGTATACTGTCTGTGTTTGTCGGATGACGGACTGCAAGGAGAGGCATAGATGAAGATTGTTGGTACAGGTCTGGTGTGCTTGGATATTATTGACGCAGAAAACAAAG
Organism: Hungatella sp.; assembly: GCA_022795805.1. Taxonomy (GTDB): domain Bacteria; phylum Bacillota; class Clostridia; order Lachnospirales; family Lachnospiraceae; genus UBA3402. The sequence goes on from JAAWHK010000048.1 coordinate 3,305, forward strand.
TTCGGTTAATGAACGGAGGAACCTGCGCCAATGTTATGACTGCATTGGCACAGTTGGGGGAGCAGGCGTCGGTCATGCTGCCCGATTATGTGGACGACCCCTTAAGGGGGCGGTTTTATGATACATTCAAATTGCTTGGCGTTTCGGTAATTACGTATGGCGAGACGAGACGAAACATTCCGAGAATTATTGAGGCTTACAATGAGAAGCATACTCATTTTTTCTATACCAAATGTCCGGTCTGCCATAGGGATCTGATATTGGGGAAGTATATAAGCCTCAGCGAGGCCAAAAAGATAATGGACAGGATTCTTGACAATGATGTTCTGTTTGTGGACAGGATTTCTGACGGAATCAAGATGCTTGCATCAGAGTTTAATGAAAAGGGCAAGAAAGTTTTTTATGAACCTAACAGCGGGAGAAACCTGGATGCAGTGATTGCAATGACCCGGAAATCCAATATTGTCAAATTCTCTACAGACAGAATTTCTATGAAAATAGCTGATAAAATTATTGAAGAGTGTAAGGATGGAAAGCTGGATCTGGTTATTGCAACTCAGGGGGAAAGCGGCTTGCAGTTTTCATACAGAACGGAAAGCGGCTATTTTACGGATTGGATTACAGGCCCTTATATTGAGTTTGAGACAACCGTGGATACTTCTGGTGCTGGCGACTGGCTGTCAGCCGGATTTCTGCATTTTTGGGCAGATGAGGGATTTCTGCTGGAGCGTGATTGCATATACGGCTCATTAAAGAAGGGGTTGTTCCTGTCGGATGTGTGTTCACAGACGGAGGGGGCACAGGGGGTTTTCTATAATGACCTGGTTTTAAAGACGTTAAAACGAAGATTCCACATAAAACTGGAATCACGGTTGGAAGCATACCTTTTAAATCATGGAGATGAAAATGGAAAGTCTTGCCTGCAGTGTCTGTTGGAATATGATGATTAGGGGAAGGAGAGGGGGGCGCCCGGCGCAAAGCCTCACACCCCTCCATCCTCCCCGTCTCCGCCCTCATCCCGTCTCCCCACAAAAATCATATACCCATAAATAACCGCCGGAATCACAATCGTTCCGAACAGCGCCGCCATAAGACAGCTCCTGGCAAAGGAGCTGTCAATAAAAGCGAGCACCAGCACGGCCGCGTACAAAAGCCCGATAAGCATCAGTCCCAAAACGGCGGCAATCCTTTTTTTATTCATATGCATAGGCCCCTTCCTTTTTGCGGATTTTTTCCTGCAAAATTTCCTGCAAAATTCAGACGTCCCAGGTCTGCCTGCTCCGTCTCCATCTTATGACCATCCTATAACCATCCGTCCCCATCCTATAACCATCCGTCCCCATCCTGTTACCATTCGTCTCCGGTTTCCATCCTGCTTGTGCCCGTCACACATCCTCAGCCAGCGTCTCCCACACCTCATACAGCTCCTCCAGCCGTTCCCTGACAGCCTCTTTTTCTTTATGAATTTCCATAAGTTTCCCAACATCCGAGGCGATCTCCGGCCTTGAGAGCTGCTGGTCAAGGGCAGAATCCCGCTCCTCCAGGGAGGCGATCTCTTCTTCGGTCTTTTTCAGGGCGTTCTGTTTTTTGCGCTGCAGGGCCTGCTCCTCCTTTTGAGCCTTCCAGTCCTGCTTTACGTCCCTTACCTCCGGCTTGCCGGAGGAAGGTCCTGCAGATGTCAATGCCATAGCCGACGGAGACACAGCCGAAGAACCCACGGCACCGGAGAGCAGGGGGGTCCTTCCTTTGGCGCCTTGGCTGCCTCCCTCAGAGGAGATATCGCCGGTACTGTAGGCGGTGCCGGCACTGCGGGCACCGCCGGGGCCCGCTCCGTTTCCCGGGGCATTCTTTCCGATATTGTCCTGGCTTCTCACCGCGTACAAGTCATTCATCAACTCCCTCTTCTCCAGGTAATAATCGTAATTCCCGATATAGTTGATAAAGGTTTCCCCTGTGAGCTCCAGTATTCTGGTGGCGGTCCGGTTGATGAAGTACCGGTCGTGGGACACGTAGAGCACGGTTCCGGTGTACTGGTTCAGGGCGTGCTCCAGGATCTCCTTGGAGGTGATGTCCAGGTGGTTGGTAGGCTCGTCCAGGATGAGAAAATTGGCGTTGGAGAGCATCAGTTTGGCCAGGGAGACGCGGCCCCGCTCGCCTCCGCTGAGATCGCCGATGCGCTTGAACACGTCGTCGCCTGTAAAGAGGAAGGCAGCCAGCACGCTGCGGATCCGGGTGTTGTTCAGGGTCGGGTAGGCGTCCTGAAGCTCGTCAAAGAGAGTCTTTTCCATGTGCAGGACCTGGTGGTCCTGATCGTAGTAGCCGATGTGGACCCTGGTGCCCAGGATGATCTCGCCGGAATCGGCGGGCAGCATCTGGTTGATGATCTTTAGGAGGGTGGTCTTTCCGGTTCCGTTGTCGCCGATGACAGCCACCCGTTCGCCCCGCTTGACGTCGATGTCAATGTGAGAGAAAAGATGGTGGTCGCCGAAGGATTTGGACAGGTTTCGTATGGTCATGACGTCGCTGCCGCTTATGATGTCCGGCTCCAGGCGAAGATTCATCTCGTCGTTTGCTTCCGTGGGCTTTTCCAGGACGTCGATCTTGGCCAGCATCTTTTCGCGGCTCTCGGCTCTCTTGATGGATTTCTCGCGGTTGAAGGACTTTAATTTGGCGATGACCTCCTCCTGGTGGCGGATTTCCTGCTGCTGGTTTAACCAGGCTTTCATCTGGGCCTGGCGCACCTGAGCCTTTTTCTGGCTGTAGGCGGTGTAGTTGCCCTGGAAGACCATGCCGCGGCCCATGTCCAGCTCAATGATCTTTGTGGCGGTCCGGTCAAGAAAATACCGGTCGTGGGCCACAATGACCACGGCGCCCTTATAGTTGAGAAGATAGGTCTCCAGCCAGGCGATGGAGCCCATGTCCAGATGGTTGGTGGGCTCGTCCAAAAGGATGATGTCCGGCCTGGACAGAAGGAGCTTTCCAAGGGACACGCGGGTCTTCTGTCCGCCGGACAGGGTGGAGATCTCCCGGCCGAAATCCTCCTCGCCAAACCCCAGTCCCTTGAGGACGCCCACAATTTCGCTCTGATAACTGTAGCCGTTGTTCAGTTCAAACTGGTGGGTCAGGCGGGTGTAGGTCTCCAGCATCTGCTCCAGTTCCTGGCCCTGGGCGTGCTTCATCTCCAGCTCCAGGGTGCGGATCCGCTCCTCCATGTCGATGACAGACCGCTTTACCTCCAGAAGCTCATCATAAATGGTGCGGTGGCTGGTGAGATCCTGATGCTGGGCCAGATACCCCAGGGTTTTGCCGCGGGACAGGGTAACGGTTCCGTCGTCGGGTGCCATTTCCCCGACGATGATCTTTAAGAGCGTGGATTTGCCCGCTCCGTTGATGCCCACGATGGCTGCTTTCTCAAAGTCTTCTATATGAAAAGATATATCGTTTAATACCACATCGGTTCCAAAGGCTTTGGAAATGTGGCTGCAGGATAAGATCATGACTGAAATCTCCTTTTTTCCGGTCTGATTTTGCGGCTATTATATCTCAGATAGCGGACGGATGTCAAGTTGAAGGAGGCGCTGGAACTTTCCCCGATTCTGTAGTAATATAGAAGAAAGGGGCAGGAGAGATTCCGGGAGTACATAAACCAATAGGAGGACTTTACAGTGGGACTGTTTGACAAATTCAGAAAGGCGAAAGAACCGGAGCGCATCCGGGAGGCAGGATTGATTTTCTGTCTGGAGGGCGATCCCCAAAAGGCGCTGGACCAGGTGGATGAATTGTTTCACACACAGAGCCGGGGGGATGCCTGTACCATGACTCTGCATAACGGCGATATGGAGATCGCGCTTCTGGCTCACGGGGGTTCGGAGGAGAACGAAAGGGGCCGGTATGCCAGGGAGCAGCTTCAGGGCGCCTGGGGCTGTGTGTACCAGAATGAGGGGGCGCCGCTGGAAATCAGGCGCAATCTTATGTACCATCTGCGGCAGTGCGAAGGGGTTTTTCAAGTGATCTTCTCCTTTGACAGTACAGGAGGGAAAGAGACCGAGGAGAAGGAGAGGCAGATTCGAAAGATTCTCTTTGACATCACGGCAGCGCTTCAGGGAGTGATTACTTTTGGGAACGGATTGGCTTTTTTTGACGGGCAGGGGAGGCTGATTCTGGACAGGGAGGGAAAGAGCGGCGTGAAGTTTTATCTTCCGGCCGAGATCCCTGTGCCTGACGACTGGAAGGATTTGGCCCTGAAGGAAAGCCTGGACCGAAGAGACCGCTCTGTGGTCCGGCTGCGGGAGGCCGGGATTTACGTGACTCCCTGGCTGCCGCTTCTGGACGAAAATGAGGAGCAGCAGGGGCGCACCTTGGAGGAGGTCTGCGGAAGAGCGGCTGCCCTTTTGGCAGTGGCTCTGTACTCGGAGTGCCGGGTGGGGGAGAAGATGAGCTATGAGGAGGCCAGGGAGTTTGTGGCCCCGATCATAGAAGCTTACGGGGCGGATGAATTTTTCAGCCCCGACGAGAGGAAGTATCTGGAAGACGCGGATTCCACGGAGCAGACTCAGATTCAGTACGCCTGGCAGTATGAGAATTTATGGGTGATGGAGTGGGCTCTGGGGCTGACGGACGATCTGTTCTGGCCTGACCGGATCTGCGACGTCCCCGGATGTGCAGGGATCATGCAGAAATATCCTGATCTGAAAGCGCTCATCCGCGGAGGCAAATTAAGGAGCCGGAGGCGGCTTCTGGATGAGGCGGACCTGATCTACCGCCTCCACTGGGCCTGTGTGGATGCGCGGGTCATGGGGCTGCCCGCACCCTGCGGGGTGGATGCGGGGGTAGTCATGGAACGCCACAGGGCCCTGTTCTGGCTGGCAGGGTGCGACGGGATGTGTCCATGGGACGATGTGGATCTGTCCACCTGAGCATGATTACATTGTGTTCTCCTCATCGTGGCCGTCCCTGGCCAGCTCCTCATAGCTGTCTCTGAGGACGCTGCAGGACTGGCCCAGCCGCTCCAGCTCCTCCTGGGTCAGGGCCAGTTTCAGCACCCGCTGGACGCCGTTTTTGTTGATGATGCAGGGAACTCCGGCGAACACGTCGGTCTGTCCGTACTCGCCCTTTAACATGGCGGACACGGTCAGCACGCTGTTCTCATCGCCGAAGATGGCCCGGGTGATCCGGGTCATGGCCATGCCGATGCCGTAGTAGGTGGCATTTTTGGCCTCGATAATCTTGTAGGCCGCTCCCTGGACCTCCGCCTCGACGGCGGTCAGCTCCTCCCTGTGAATCTCCGGGTTTTCGTCGCACAGCTGGAGAATGGATTTTGTCGCCAGCTGGGCCTGGCTCCAGGGCACGAACTCGCTGTCCCCGTGTTCGCCGAAGACGTAGGCGTGGATGTTGCGGGGGTCCACCCTGAGATATTCTCCCAGAAGATACCGGAGCCTGGCCGTGTCCAGGGCCGTGCCGGTGCCCAGAATCTTCCGGGGGTTAAAACCGGACAGCACGTAGGTAATCCGGGTCATGATGTCCACCGGGTTGGTGGCAACCAGAAAGATCCCGTCAAATCCCGACGCCGTCACGGGCTCTATGATGGAGCGGAACACCCTGGCGTTGCGCTTTAGGAGAGCCAGCCTGGTCTCCCCAGGCTTCTGGGCCACGCCGGCGCAGATTACTACGATGTCCGCGTCGTGGCAGTCCGTGTACTCTCCGGCGTATATTTTCATGTTGGCGGACGAGAAGGCCAGCCCGTGGTTTAGATCCATGGCTTCCCCCTCGGCTCTCTTTTTGTTCAGGTCAATGAGCACCAGCTCATCGCAGGCATTCTGGTTTAAAAGGGAGTAGGCGTAGCTCATTCCCACCATGCCGGCGCCCACCAGCGCCACTTTTCGCTTATCTGTTACCATAGTCAGTCCTCTTTTCTGTAAAGATTTCCCCATTAGTATTTCGGTTTGTCGTGGACATTATCACCAAAAAACGAAAAAAAAGAAGAAAATACTTGACATTATATACAAAGGATGGTAATATGCAGATAGAAAGTACAAAATAATGAACATTCAACAGGAAGCGCGGCGCTTTTCTCTGTCGTCCGTGACGGTGAGGAAGCCGGCAGCCGCGGTTTTAAGGATACCAGAGGGGACACGTTTATGAAATCCGATGCCAGTCAGATACTGTATCAGAAGAAGGGAATGACCGTCAGCAAGCTGGCGCTCAGTCTCCTGGCCAAGGATGTGGGGGACCGACTGGCGCCTATTTCCTGGTATCAGGAGGAGTTTCAGGTGTCCAGGGGAACCATGCAGAATGCGTTCAGCTATTTGAAGGATATAGGGGCGGTCAGCCTGACTCACCATGGCCATCAGGGAACGTACATAGAGGCGCTGGATTACGGCAGGCTACAGGAGAACTGCGTGCAGCAGGAGATTCTGGGCATTATGCCTCTTCCTTACTCCGCCACCTATGAGGGATTTGCCACGGCGGTGTACGCGCAGTTGGAACGCCTTAAGTTTAATATGGCTTACGCCAGAGGCGCCGTGGGAAGAATTCGGCTGGTTGAATCCGGGGTCTATCAGTTTGCGGTCACCTCCCAGTATGCGGCGGAGCACGCCATGGGCTGCGGGAAGGAGATCGAATGCCTGATGAATTTCGGGGCGGGCAGCTACCTGTCCAGACACGTGCTGCTTCTGAGAGATCAGAAGGAGGAGGGGATCCGGGACGGCATGAGAGTGGCTTACGACAAGGATTCCCTGGACCAGAGCCGCATCACGGAGAACCTGATCCGGGACAAGAAGGTGGAGAAGGTAAACATCCGGACCCAGCAGACCATATCGGCCCTTCTGGAGGGAACCATCGACGCGGGCGTGTGGAATTACGACGGGACCATAGAGAGCCGCTATCTGAGCCGGTGGAAGATGGTTGCCTTAAAGGACGATGAGTATAACAATCAGTTCTCCGCCGCGGTTATTGTTATAAAGAAGGATAACACTTACCTGGCGCAGCTTCTGAAGAAGCATATAAGTGTGGATGCCACCTTAAAGATACTGGATCAGGTGCGGTCAGGTCAGAGGAGGCCCTACTTTTAAGAGTCCGCCCCGGCGGGGCCGCAGGGCAGCGCAGCCGTATCTGTACGGACGCCGGCTGGCCTGCTGTGGGAGACGGATGGGGGCAAAACATACAGGAAATACAGACGTTTCGCGGGGATCGCGCTGGGGCGGAGAGGCATCATGCCGCTGAAGCGATCCGCCGCAGACGGAGAATCCTGAGCAGCAGGATTTTTTATTCTACAGGAAAGTTCATCCTATAGAACAAAAACGCTCCGCTTAGGATGCGCACTGCGCGCATAAGGAAAATGGCTGCTACCGCAGCCGTGCTCCGGCGCGAGAGTCCGGCTTGCCGGACTCTTTGTTCTAAGACTCAATATACAAAAAAATGTATATTCAGAGAAATTCAGGAAAACAGGGAGATTGATTCAGGAGGCGTCATGAATTTAAGGGAACGTATCGGAGAAAGGCTGAGCCTGATGCTTCAGGCGAAGATGATATCGGAGAGGACCGCCGCTTTCTGCACGGCAGCGGCAGGGATTCTTCTGGAGGAACACCCGGACAGCGACGAGGACAGGCTGAATATGCTGATTACCCATCTGGCCATGGCAGCGGACCGGATGGAGAAGGGCGCAGCCGGGGAGACAGCCATCGGGGAGGAGATTTTTGAGGCGGTCAAAAGGGAGGCGTGCTTTGAGGAAGCGCTGTGCCTGGGGGATAGGATCCTGAAAGACGCGCCTGTGGAATTTACGGGGACGGAGAGGGATTTTCTGACCATCCATTTGTGTAACCTTTTAATGTAGATAGAGTTAAGAAGAATCCGGATGTGACGGCCTGAAACTGTGTGGGCGACGCGGGAAGAACGGCACGCCTTGCAGGGCCGGACAGGGCAGGCGCGGCAGGAGAAAGGAGGACAAAGGGCCGGGCGTGAGAGAAACCAACAGGAACAAAAGCAAACGAAAATGGAGGAACAATTATGTTGAATTATTTGCTGGCAGCCGGAATCGGCGCGATGTCTTCGATTTTGGCCAATAAAAACGTAGCCGTGTACAATGACGGATTCCGCCCGGTATATACGGAGTATTTCAGCGGAAGAATGGACAGGAAGTCACTGGCAGCCACATCCTTTGCCGTAAGTTTCGGGCTGATTGTGGGATTCGGCTTTACCAATTCCATAGCCATGGGAATCATCATTATCCACACGTTTCTTCTGATGGGAGACATCATCGGAACCTGGTGTCCCGACTCCCCAAAGGGAACCGCGATATCGGCGGCTGTGGGTGCCGTCTGGGGCGTGCTGGTAGTGGCATTTATGTCGTCCATATCCGGGCTTTTCGCCGCCCTGCCGGTGAATTTCCTGCCCTACATCGGCAACGTGGCGGATATCGTGGTTGCCACCTTCGCAATCTTCCCGGCTCTGGCCACCGCCTATCAGCACGGGGTGAAAAAGGGCGCCCTGACGGCTGTCATCACACTGGCGGTTTACGTGCTCATAAAGAATTTCGGGGTATTCCAGTTCGGGGAGCTGAAGCTTTCCCTCAACGCGGACGGTATGGCCATGCTGGCAGGCACCGTCGTGATGATCGTGTTTACGGTGCGGGTGAAGAGTGAAGCCATCGGCGCGGATCTGACCAATATATTTGCGGACAATGTGAACCGCATCAAGAAAAACTGGATGTATTTTCTGGTTATGGGCGGCCTGCTGTCTGTAGCTTCTTCCCAGTGCCTGCTGACGACGGACGTGATCTCAGGTCCTCTGCAGATGAAAAACGAATTCGCCCAGGCGGCTCTGGTTTCCTGCATACGCGCCGTGGGATACATTCCCCTGGTGTACACGACGGCAATCGTGACCGGTGTGTTTTCACCGGCAGGCGCTTATTTCTCAGTGGCCGTGGGAATGTTCTGCGCCTCCTTCGGGCTTGCGGCTCCTGTGACCTGTGTTCTGGCATTTGTAAGCGGCGCGGCGGTTATTACCCTGGAGACCTTTTTCCTGGGAAGCGTGGGCAATATGCTGGACAAATTCCCGGCTCTGCGGGAGCTGGGGGACCATATCCGTAACGCCATGTCCCAGATTCTGGAAGTGGCTCTTCTGGTGGGAGGTTTTACGGCATCCGCATCGATTATGAATGAGGTGGGCATGTCCTATGTGGGTTCCATGATCGTGATGATCGTCTGGATGATGAACAAATGTGCCAAGAAACCGTTTTTGATCCCCATGGCAGTGGGACCGGTGGTCACCATAGCAATGGGATTTGTGGCAAACCTTATTAAACTGCTGGGGCTGTCCCTGGTGTAGGGCGGCAGACATGATGGCGCTCCCGGGCTTTGGACTGTACAAACGGATGTGCGGAAGATTCCGGGAGTACGTCATAAAAGAATGGAGGAAAAATCATGAAGATTGTAGTGGGCGGAGCGCTGAACAAGAAAGAGAATGCGGAGTTGATCGAAAAATACGGAAACGGCCGGGTGCAGGTGACCGTGATGCCGGATCTGCAGGCAGCCATGGCCTTAAAAGGCGGTCAGGCGGATTATTATTTCGGCTCCTGTCAGACCGGGGCCGGAGGGGCCCTGGGTATGGCTATCGCCATGAACGGCATGGACAAATGCATCACCGTGGCCATGGTGGGAAAGGTTTTGGACGACAATGAGATTTTGGATGCCGTTAAAAACGGGAAAAAGGCCTTCGGGTTCGTGCCGGAGGCGGCGGACCGGGTGATTCCCATTATCATGAAAGGAATTCTGGGATGAGGGATACGGACGTAATCAGGCTGGCCCAGCAGACTTTTCTGGCCATGAAAAACCCCTGGAATTCGGTGGAGAAGGTATATCCCCAGGCCATTTGTGCCGCCCGCAGGCGGGAGAAAGTTCACTATGTGGGGGTGAAGAATACGGCTGCCATCCCTGTGAAGCTTCTGGGGACACTGAGGGAGGAGGGGTATGAGCTGCACACCCTGGATCGGTGCAGCGTTAACGGGAGAGCCGTGGATATGGCGCTGCAAAATCCCCTCACGGGCCGTCCCATGACAGGCTCCAGCAGCGGAACGGCCATCAACGTGTTTCTGGGCATCAATGATCTGGGAATCGGCACGGACGGCGGCGGCTCCGTTCTGGCTCCGGCCATGAGCCTGCAGTGCTGCGGGTTTATCAGCCCGCTTCTGGAAGCGGAGCACATGAAGAAATACGAGAAGAAGTCCACGGACGGACTCTGCTTTACGCCCTCTTTGGGCTTTATCGCCAGAGACTTAGAGGTCCTTGGGGAGGCGGTTAAGCTGGGCCTTGGCATGTGCCTGTGTGAGGAGGAGGACCTGGAGGAAAAAGGAGACATAGTCGTTATCTGTTCCGACAGCCTGAGAGAGAAGGTACAGGACTGCCTCGGCGGACCGGAGAGAAGCGGCATCTGTCCGGCGGAAGGTGGAGCGAAACATGCGGGAATACGCCTGGAGACCAGAAAGTTCCCGCCTCTCGACAGTGAGAGGGAGCCTCTGATCACCTTTCTGAGAGAACATTTGCCTATGTGTGATGTGGTGATTTCCCATGAGAAGAGGATCGACGTGGACGGTCTTGGGGACAGTATTCTGGGCCATTTTGACCGGGAAACAAGGGCCTCTCAGGCGAAAAGCGGAAAGCAGTTTATCCGCGTGGCCAACATGGCGGGTGCCACGGCTCTGTGCATCCCCGACGGCAGCCTTGCCGGCGGCTTTGTGCTGATGTGTCAGTCAGAACCGGGGAAGATAAGGAAGCTCTTTGAGACTGCCCGCAGGTTTCCCGTGATTAAGGATGAGCTGCTGGAGCGGTATTTCAGGAATATGGATGCCTATTTCCCCTGCGGAGTTCTGGAGGCGGAACTTTATGGCGGATGAGATTATAAAGGATGAGCGCATAACAGGTGAGAGCATGGCGGATAAGCCTGTGGCAAGTGAGGCAAAAAAATCAGGGGGACGGAAACTGAAACCGGGCTATACCCTGATGCATGAACACATGACTCTGGATCTGTCCGGAGTAAAAAAGGACGACGACTGCCGTCTGGACTGTTTTGAGGAGACTGTGAGGGAGCTGAGGAAGCTCTATGAGTACGGGGTGAGAAACATTCTGGAAGTGACCAACACAGGGATGGGAAGGGACAGGGAGTATATAGAGGCGGTTTCCCGGGAGTCGGGAATCAATATCATGCCCTGTACCGGATTTTATAAGGAACCGTTTCTGCCTTCCTGGATTCAGGAAAGGACGGCTAAACAGCTGGCGGATTTGATGGTGTCGGAGATCGTCCGGGGAATAGAGGGAAGCAAAACAAGGGCATGGGCCATCGGGGAGACGGGAACCGGCAGGCAGCAGATGAGGGATACGGAACGAAAGGTTCTGGAAGCCGCCGCGATGGCCGCCGTCAGGACGGGCGCTGCCGTCACAACCCATACCACTCTGGGAACCCTGGGGAGGGAGCAGGCCGATTTTCTCATGGAGAGAGGCGTCAGGCCGGAAAAAATCGTCATCGGCCACATGGATCTGTCCCAGGATATGGACACCATATGTTCCGTCCTGGAGACAGGGGTGAATATAGGTTTTGACACCGTGGGAAAGGAGAACTACTGCCCTGACGGGTTTCGGGCAAAGGCCCTGAGGGAGATTCAGGACCGGGGAATGATCTCCCGGGTGGTACTTTCCATGGACATTACGAGAAAATCCCAGCTGACTTACAGAGGAGGGCCAGGGTACGGCTTTCTGTTTGAAAAGTTTCTTCCCATGGTGCGTGCCTGGGGAATCAGCGGGGAGAGTATAGACATGATGCTGATGCACAACCCCAGGCGGATACTGGAGGATAATCACAGCTCCGGAGGGATACCGGAAGAAGGAAGGTGAAAGTATGGAGACTTACCCGCTGAGAAGTCTGACTCTGGAGGAGGCTATGGAGCTTCAGTTCAGGGTTATCGACAGCATTACAAGGGAATTTGAAGGCAGTCAGTCCCTGAGCAGAGGCGACTTGGGACTTTCCCGGGAGACCGGCAAGCCGGTCTCCACCGGGAAAGCGGAGAAGGTGATAGCGCGGATTTTTGATGCGGACGGCTGTATGCTGGTGAGAGGAGCCGGCAGCGGCGCCATCCGCCTGGGACTTCACGCCATGCTGCAATGCGGAGATAAACTGCTGGTTCACAGAGCTCCTGTCTACAATACCACGGCCACGACCCTTTCCATGCTGGGACTTGTGCCTGTGGAGGCGGATTTCAATGACACCCGTGAGATCGAGAGGGTCCTGAAGGAAGAGCGTGACATAAAAGGCGCTCTGGTGCAGTACACCAGGCAGAAGCCGGACGACTGCTACGGCATGGAGCAGGTGGTAAGAACCATCAAGGGCACACGGGATATACCGGTGCTGACGGACGACAACTACGCGGTGATGAAGGAGAAAAAGACAGGTGTCCAGTGCGGCGCCGACTTATCCTGCTTTTCGTCCTTTAAGCTCCTGGGACCGGAGGGCGTGGGGATCATCATAGGCCGGAGGGATTATATTGACAGGCTGATCAAAGAGAACTATTCGGGAGGCATGCAGGTTCAGGGCCATGAGGCCATGGACGTGCTCCACGGCCTGGCCTACGCCCCGGTGGCCCTGGCCATCCAGGCGCGGGTGGGGGAGGAGTGTGCGCGGCGGCTGAAGGCGGGGGAAGTGCCCGGCGTACAAAATGCGTTTCTGGCCAATGCCCAGTCAAAAGTGCTTCTGGTGGAGTTTCGGGAGGAGATCGCCCAGGCGGTGCTTGGCGAGGCCCAGAAACTGGGGGCGGCTCCCAGTCCCGTGGGGGCGGAGTCGAAATATGAGCTGGTTCCCATGTTTTACAGGATATCCGGCACCTTCCGACAGGCGGATCCGTCACTGGAGCGGCGGATGATCCGGATCAACCCCATGCGCGCAGGGGCGGACACCGTAATACGAATCATAAAAGAAGCCATGGAAAGGGTGAGGGCAGATGTTTCTGCGTCAGACGGTTAAGAGAAACAGACAGTTGGTGGAGACGGCGTTTTGGCTTCACCGGAGAGGCGATATCCTTCCGGATTCCTATGTGATCGATGTGGACACGTTCCTGGAAAACGGGGAAAAGATCCTGGGGAAGGCCAGGGACAAGGGCATGACCCTGTATTTTATGCTGAAGCAGATAGGGAGAAATCCGTACCTGGCCAGGGAGCTGGTGAGGATGGGGTACGAGGGAGCGGTGACGGTGGACTACAGGGAGGCCCTGGCCATGATGCACCATCGGATTCCCATCGGCAACGCGGGGCACCTGGTGCAGCCGCCCCGGGCCGTGACGGAAAAGCTTGTGTCCTGGGGGCCGAAAGTGATTACCGTCTATTCCAGGGAAAAGGCCTGGGAGATCGAGGAGGCAGCGGCAAAGCTGGGGAAACGTCAGGCCGTGCTGCTTCGGGTGTACGAGGAGTCGGACATGATTTACTCCGGACAGTCGGCAGGTTTTGTGCTGGAGGAGCTGAGGGAGACGGCGCTGTGGGTGAAGACCAGGTGTCCTCACGTTGACATAAAAGGCGTTACCTCCTTTCCCTGCTACTTCTATGACGAGGAGGCGGGGGATATTATGCCGGCAAAGAATCTGGATACGGTGCTGCGGGGCGCGGAGATCCTGAAAACCTGCGGGGCGGAGGCCTCCATCATTAATACCCCCTCAGCCACATGCTGCCGCACCCTGGAGAAGATGGCGCGGTTCGGAGGAAACTGCGGGGAGCCGGGCCACGGATTAAGCGGAACCACGCCCATGCACGCAAGGTGCGATCTGGAGGAGAGACCTGCCGCGGTGTATGTCAGTGAGATCTCCCACAATTTCCGGGGGAATGCCTGCTGCTTCGGGGGCGGCCACTACCGGAGATCTCACATGGAGAACGCGCTGGTGGGGACGGATATGGACGGCTGCAGGGAGACTAAGGTGATACCGCCGTCGGCAGAGAGCATTGATTACCATTTCGAGCTTCCCGGGGAGCAGGCGGTGGGAGACACGGTGGTCATGGCGTTCCGCTTCCAGATCTTCGTGACCAGAAGCGATGTGGTGCTGGTAAAGGGAATCCGGGACGGGAGACCGGAGATCGCGGGGATTTACGACAGTCAGGGAAGAAAGAAGGATGGATTTTGAAACGGTTTGTGATTATTGTGCTGGACGGATTGGGAATCGGAGCCATGGAAGACGCGGGGCTTTTGCGGGCGGGGGATGAGAAGGCCGATACCCTTGGGAGTATTTTAAGGGACTGCCCGGATATGAGGCTGCCTGCCCTGGAGCGGCTGGGGCTTATGAACGCCTACGGGAAGGAAAGCCCCGGGATGAGATTTTCGCCCTCAGCCAACTTCGGCAGATTCAGGCTGATGCATTTCGGCGCGGACACGTTTATGGGGCATCAGGAAATCATGGGAACCCGGCCAAGGAAGCCGGACATCCACCCCTTCCAGGAGAGGGCGGAGGCGGTGGCCGCACACCTGAGAGCCGGTGGTCATGAGGCAAAGATCATACAGAGGCAGGGGCTTAAGCTGGTGCTGTGCGACCGGTACGTGACCGTAGGCGACAATCTGGAGGCGGATCTGGGCATGTGCTACAATGTCACGGCCCCTCTGGACTTCATATCCTTTGAGAAAGAGTGTGAGATTGCCAGGCTGGTCAGGGAGGTGGTGACGGTCACGAGGGTCATCGTGTTCGGAGGCAGGGGCAATACCATGGAGGATCTGTGGGCGGCCCTGGAGATTAAGGAGGGGAGATTCATCGGAATCGCCTCCGCAAAATCCGGGTCCTATGAGCGGGGCTACCAGTGCCTCCATCTGGGGTACGGCGTGGACGGCAGGGTGCAGGTACCCGCTCTCCTGAACCGGGCCGGCATACCGGCGGTGCTTATCGGAAAGGTGGCGGATATCGTGGCCAATGATACGGGAAAAAGCATCTCCTGCGTGCCTGTGAAAGCGTGCATGGAACACACCCTGGAGGAGTTTGGGCAGATGGAGAAAGGATTTCTCTGCACCAACGTGCAGGAGACCGATCTGGCGGGGCACGGTCAGTCCGCCTCAGAGTACAGAAGAGTGCTTGAGGAGGCGGACAGAGGGATCGGAAGGCTCATGGAGGCCATGGGGCCGGAGGATGTCCTTCTGGTCATGGCGGACCACGGCAATGACCCGGACATCGGCCACAGCCGCCACACCCGGGAATATGTTCCCCTTTTGCTTTACAGAGAGGGGATGGAGGGCGTCTGCCTGGGGGTGAGGAATACCCTGTCCGATGCGGGAGCCAGCGTGTGCCGGTTTTTCGGCGCTGAGATGCCGGAGAACGGGGAGGCGATTTCAAATGGCCGGCTTTATGTCTGCGGGGCGCAGTGATCCGCGAAGACTGGACAGATAAATTTGAGGAGTATAAATTTACAAAAACCGATTGACAAATGATTTTCTCAGGTTTATAATTTCAGCGAAAAGGCAAGGGCGTCTTTGAGTCAAAGGACTTGAAGACGCTCTCTCTTTTTGGGAAAAACGGTTAATAAAGAAGGCAAGGATGTCTTTCATGTGTCACCCCGCATGAGATTATCCCTGCCTTTTTGTGTTTTACCCCACATGTTGACACGCCCAATCCACAGGAAAATAAGACAGGAGTGTATGGCATGGCAAAGTATATATTTGTGACGGGAGGCGTGGTATCGGGCCTGGGAAAGGGCATAACAGCCGCCTCCCTGGGGAGGCTTTTAAAGGCCAGAGGGCTTAAGGTGGCAGCCCAGAAGCTGGATCCCTACATTAATGTAGATCCGGGAACTATGAGCCCCTATCAGCACGGGGAGGTGTTTGTTACAGAGGACGGGACGGAGACGGACCTGGACCTGGGGCATTACGAGCGGTTTATTGACGAGGACTTAAACAAATATTCCAATCTGACCACGGGAAAGGTCTACTGGAACGTGCTGAACAAGGAGCGGAGGGGAGAGTATCTGGGCTTAACGGTCCAGGTGATTCCCCACATCACCAACGAGATCAAGGAATTTGTCTACAGCGTGGGCAGGAAGACAGGCGCGGACGTGGTGATCACGGAGATCGGCGGCACCGCTATGAGCTTAACAATGATTACAGGGAGATTCTGGAGGCGAAAGGCTTTGTGCTCAGCGGGCTGTCTCCCGACGGCAGGCTGGTGGAGACGGCGGAGCTGCCGGGCAGGCGTTTTTTTGTGGGGGTTCAGTACCACCCTGAGTTTAAGAGCCGTCCCAACCGCCCTCATCCCCTTTTCACAGGGTTTATAGAGGCGGCGAAAGCGTATGCCACAGAAATATTGCGTTGACATTTATACATGATTCATATAGTATAAATATGACATGCGCATATGGCGGTGTTTTGTCAGATGCAGGAACTGATGGAACTTTAGACGACGTTTATCTGTCAGAGGGGTGGTATAATTATGGAAAGAATGCTGGAAAGCGGCTGGAGTATTTTTAATGCTGCGTTACTTTTGGGTATCATGTATATGATAATCCGGATTTGTAAAAGAATCCATAAATGACGATTATAGTGGGGATTTAAGGAGGGGGATGTATACGGGGTTCAGAAAAGAATCAAAATGGGGGAGTACATATGCGGGATTTTTTTATACAATATGCTAACATAGGGCGGGAACTGCCTCTTTTAAGCGCCCGAAGAAGAGATGTGTATGAGCTTGATTTTAAAGCCCGCCGCCTTTCTCCGACTTGGTGATGAAAATTTATCCTGCAGAGTTTCGCCAGATATAATACAGACAGCACACTACGCCACGGTTTATGATGACTGTGGCGTTTTGTTTATAGGATTTAAGGGAAGATAGCATTATTGGGATAAAAAGAACAATACAATATTTCCGTAAAAAAATTACGGGAATCTATTGTGAAAACATGTAAGAATGGTTATACTGTAATTATAAATTTGCGCGCAAATAGTCTATATGAAAGGATGGCAGGAAAATGTTAAAGAAATTTACATTGAAAAATTTTAAAAATTTTAAAGATGAAATATCTATAGATTTTGAAAATACTGCAGGATATCAATTTAGTACAGATTGTATCAC
>JAAWHK010000049.1 GCA_022795805.1 Hungatella sp.
ATCCGCCGCGCGGCGGATCGGACCTGTGAGAATGTAAACGACTGCCGGCTGTCCTTATAAGCGCACCGCTCCCCGTACAGGGAAGCGGATTTTTCCAGATAATCCAGAACGCTTTTTACCATGTCTTCTTAACCTCTCACGTTACTTGGCCGCCTTCACCAGATACTCCACGCCGTCCACCACGTCCTTTGTGGTGTAGATCCGAAGTTCTGCGGTCTCTGTGGAGTAGCTGTATGTGCCGAACTTTTGCTCATCCTTATTATACTCTTTTCCGTAGGCATTGACAACATCCGAAGCCTTGGAACCGATCTTGATTCCCTCCTGGGTGGCCGCGGAATCGTCCAGAAAGTACACGGACGCGATGCACTCCTTCCCGTTGACCGGGTAGGTGCTCATCTCGAATCCGCCGTAGGTGTACACCTTATCTTTCCCCTGGTACGCGCAGCTGTCTGCCTCAAACACCGGTTTGGCGGTTTTGCCCAGGGCCTTTATGACCGGATCCGCCTCGGCTCCCATGGCCACAACCGTCTCCCCGGACTTAAACTCGTATTTCACGGTCTCGGTCTGGGCACTCTCGGTTTTGACGCTCTTAAAGATTCCTCCGTAAGAGGTGACTGGCACAGCCGCCACCGCCGCCGCAAGCCCCGCTGCCGCAAGGTATCTCTTAACTCCTCTCATAAAAATGTTTCCTCCTTCATGTATTTGTTCAAAAGTCAGTCCGCCGGTTCTTCGGCAAACTGTCTTAAGTAACCAAGCTCTTCGAATTCCGCTTCCTGGGCTGCCTTCATCTGGTCATAAAAACGGCATTTTTCCTCCCACACCCGGTTCACCGGCCCGCCGCCGTCCGCTTCTCTCCTGTCCTTCGCCGCCGGAAGCTCTGCCAGTATTTTCCCAAGATACCGCGCCGTCTTCTCCGCCCCGTACACATTCATATGGAGCCCTCCGTCATACGTATCAACGGTAAAGTCGATCCCTATATCCTCCGACCGGTCGATGCAGTTAACATACAAAAGCTGATGCTCTTTCGCGTAGTCCCGGATCTGCTGATCCCACTGTTCATGCCAGGCCGGGTACAGGGACGGGGCCTTCATGAGGATCAGCGTGATCCCCTTTTCCCGGCACAGAAGCCGTATCTTATCCAGATACGCCCACGCCCTGTCGTCAAACGCGTAGGTGGACCGCCTTCTCTCCGCCGGAAATTCCCCCGCCGGCCTTATGTCGGCCCTCATGTAATATCCGCTGTGGGTGACCTCCCGCCTTTCCAGGAAATATGTGAAGTCGTCCTCCTCCAGTTCCCTCCACCTGGAATGGAACCTGAGTATGGGAAATACATACTCAATCATATGCTCATCTTCCGTCATACTTTCCCGGATGGCGTTCACTTTTGACGCGGACCATCTCATGCCGTCCAGCGTCATGCGGTTGTAGGTCTCGTTGTCCTGCTCATACTGCTGCATGGCTGAAACGCTGAGCACCACGACCGCCGGCGTCTCATACGTTAAAGTATCCTCCAGAAGATAGTAGGACTGGGGAATCAGCTGCTGGGCGCTGCCCCGGATGAAGGACGTTATGCCGTACTCCCTCCACAGAACAATGGGGGACACGTTCTCATACGCCTCGCAGTCCCCCAGAAAAATAACGTCGTGGGGCTCTGTCTCCTCATAGTACTCCCGGATAAAAGCGCCCTCAATCACCCTGCCCATGTACTTGGGAACCAGCAGATTCTGGCACGCTCCCAGGATTGCCGCCGACACAGGAAGCAGAATCCCAAGCCAAAGCAATTTTCGACTTTTCATATCCCTGCCTCCTAAAATTGATTGTAGATAAACTGGCTCACATCGTATCCGTGGCCGTAAACCCCCGTAACCAGCACCAGCAAAAACAGTCCGAACACCACGCCGTACTGCACCAGAACCGGCCTTCTCTCCAGCCTGTCCCGTACGCTCTCCCTGCGCTGCAGCGCGCTTACCGCCGCCATGAAGACGATTCCGGCCGCCAGAATGCCAAGATCCGCCCCCATAAGACCCAGTGCCTCAAACCGTCCGTCCCCCGTCCGGGGAGTCCCTAAGGACGTAAACAGGCTTTTGGACATGGCAAACACCGTCCTAAAGGGGTAGTATTCAAACATCTCCAGCCACGCAAACAGAATACATGTTCGCAGGATCTGAAAGACCTCATACCACCGGGTCCGGGAAAACGGGCAGAATTCGCCAAACTTCCTGTACCACCCTGTAAGCTCCTGGGATATGAGAAGAACCGTGCCGTTGGCCAGTCCCCACACCACGAAATTCCAGGAAGCGCCATGCCAGATACCGGCCGTAAGCCACACCGTCATGGTGGCGATGTACACGGGAATCTTCCCGCCCGCCTTCCTGCCCAGAAACTTTGCGGCCAGTTTGGCGGTCTTTGCGGAAAACCGGCTGGTGGATGCGGGGTAAAAGATATACTCCCGCAGCCACAGCATCAGGCTCATATGCCACCTGCGCCAGAACTGGCCCAGGCTTTTGGAGAAAAACGGCCGCTCAAAATTCTCCGGAAGGCGGATGCCGAACATCTGGGCAGCCCCCAGCACGATGTCCATACCCCCGGCGAAATCCGCGTACATCCATACGGTGTAGCCGATCATTCCCCACAGAACATAGACGCCGTCATAGATCTCCGGCGAGGAGATAATCATGACCACCGCAGGTCCCAGCCGATCCGCAATCACAAGTTTTTTAAAGTATCCCCACAGCATCCTCACGGCCCCGTATCTTACGCTCCTGGCCGAAAATCTGCGGGATGTGTACAGCTGGTCCCTCATCTGATCATACCGGCTGATGGGTCCCGCCACCAGCTGGGGGAAGAAGGACACAAACAGGGCAAACCTGGCCGGGTTTCGCTCCGGATCGTATTTCCGGTAGTACACGTCCATCAGGTAGCCCATGGACTGGAAGGTGTAGTACGAAATCCCCAGAGGAAGAATCCAGTTTCCACACACAAACTCACCTTCCGCCCCCATAAACCCCAGAAGGGCGTTTACATTGTCCAGAAAAAAATGAAAGTATTTCAGGACTGCCAGGATGCCGAAATTCAGCAGAAGCCCCAGCGTCATAAGCCGGCGCTGTCTTCGCTTCACCTGCCGGTTGTGCTCCTTTTTCTCCTCCCTGCCGGGATTATTCTCCCTGACCCAGGCCCTGCTTCTGTCTGTCATATTCCCCATGGCCACGGCCAGAAGCCAGGTGGTCATTGTGGTGACCATAGGATAGATCAGGTAAAATACGCCGCCCTGGGCGTAAAACACGCAGCTGGCTGCCAGAAGGAGCATCCACTGAAATCTGCCGGGAATCAGGTAGTACAAAACCAGCAGCGCCATAAGAAACGCCGGAAACTCATAGGAGACCAGAAACATGCCTACTCCCCTTCCTCCAGTCGCCGAATCATCCGAAACATGGCGGCTGCGGAGTTAAAATTCTCCGGAACAATCCAGGTCGGGGGGATGGACACCCCGAAGGAATCGTTAATCTGGGTCACCAGAAGCACCAGCTCAAAGGAAGTGAGGATTCCATCGTCCACCAGATTTTCACAGGCGCCATAATCCACTTCCGGGTTTATATCTTCCAATATCTCTATCAGCTCTTCCATATACAAACATCTCCCCTTTATTCTGTCAGGCCCTCCGCCCTGCCCCTCTGCTTCGGCAGTATGGGGCGCCTTCGGTCCGTTTTTTCGCCTCCTGCCCTTCCTGTTCCTACGGCGTAGGCGGATACAGGGAGCGGTCAAAAGCAAAACTGTTGCCGTGGCGCGCGGAATAGTCCAGCATCTGGGCATCGGTCCACAGGCAGAAATATCCTCCCGCCCGCCTGGGCGTGGTGTCAAAGTGATACCAGCTGCCGTCCTCCAGCTGCACCAGGTTCCAGTAGTGGTCATTGTCCGTGTAGCGGATCACCTCTATACAGGGAATGCCGCAGCGGGTAAGCAGCTCCTGGGACACGGCAAAATAGGTGTAGCAGTCGCCGTGGCGCCTGCGGATACCCTGGTACGCCTCCTGAACCCAGTCTCTGGTGGCCGAATGGCCGCTGTAGCGGAAACTGCCCCGGATCCACGCGTAGACGGCCTCCGCCTTCTGCCTCTGCGTCATGGAGTCATTGACGATGCCGGCCAGAACCGCGTCCGCCATGGCATCCACACTCCTGTGGAACTCTGACTTCTGGTCCTCCGGCGGAATGGGGGTAATGGGTTTGTAGGGCCACTCCCCATAAGCGGCTCCCGTGTTCTCAGGCGCGGCGGCCGCAGCAGCGGCTGCCTGCTCCGCTCCCACGCCTGCACCCCCCGAACTGCCGAAATAGTAAGTCACTCCGCCCACCGTTCGGCTGTCGTCGTGGACCATGATGCCGCTGTCTTCCAGAAAGTACAGATCGCCGCCCGCTTCCACCAGCCCGGTCTTCATGTATCCCGCCTCATCGAAGTAGTACCATTCCCCGTCGATCTTCTTCCAGCCCACGGCATAGCTCTGCTCCAGAGTGCGGTAATACCAGCCCGCGTCGTCCCGCATCCAGCCGTCATAGGCTTCCCACATGGCGGTACAGGCGCCGTCTGCCTCAAACCGGTACACAATGTTCGTTCCCAGGGTGGTAATCCGGTCCGCCATCATCTGTCCGCTTTCCGGCCGCAGATAATAGCTCTTTCCGCCGTCGGACAGCCACCCGGTGACGGCATAGCCGTCGCCACCGAAATAGTACCAGGGACCGGCTGCCCCCTCCTGATGCCAGCCGATTTTCACGCTGTTGTCGTCATTGATATACCGGACTCCCGCGCCGTCATGTTCCAGCCTTCCCGCGTACGCCTCTGCGGCGAACAGCGCGGAAAATGCCCACACCAGCACAGCCACTCGCTTTTTCATCGATTCACCTTTGTCTTTCTCCCCCAAATTGAAAGATTCCTTCGCGTATTTTTTCATTCATCATACCACTTATTCCCAAATTCCGCAATATTTTCACACAATTACCTCCTGATCTGCCCGCTCCCATAGATCACATACTTGGTGCTGGTCAGCGCCAGAAGCCCCATAGGCCCCCTGGCGTGAAGCTTCTGGGTGCTGATGCCGATCTCCGCCCCAAACCCGAACTCAAACCCGTCCGTAAACCGGGTGGAGGCGTTGACATACACCGCCGCCGCGTCCACTTCGTCCAGAAACTTCTGCGCATTGGTGTAATCCGATGTGACAATCGCCTCCGAATGGCCGGTATTGTACTTGTTGATGTGGCGAATGGCCTCCTCCTCCGTATCTGCGATCTTTAAAGACACGATGTTGTCCAGATACTCTGTCCCCCAGTCCTCCTCTGCGGCGGCCTTAAACTCCGGCACGATCCCTCTGGCCCTTTCGTCCGCCCTGACCTCCACATGATGCCTGTCCAGGACCTCCCAAAGCCTGGGAAGGAACGTTTCCGCGATTTTGCCGTGAACGATCAGGGATTCGCAGGCATTGCACACACCGATTCTCTGGGTCTTGGCATTCTCGATAATATCCAGAGCCATCCCAAAGTCCGCGGACTCATCCACAAATACATGGCAGTTCCCCGTTCCCGTCTCAATCACCGGGACCGTGCTGTTCTCCACCACTGCCCTTATAAGCCCGGCACCGCCTCTGGGAATCAGCACATCCAGGTACTTGTTCATGGACATAAACTTTTTCGTACTCTCCCTGTCCGTGCTCTCTATCAGCTGCACCGCCGTCTCCGGAAATCCCGCCTTCTTAAGCCCCGTCTGTATATGTCTCACCACTGCCATGTTGGACTTAAGGGCATCGCTTCCCCCCTTGAGGATCACCGCATTACCCGTCTTAAAACACAGACCGAAGGCATCCGCCGTCACGTTGGGCCTGGCCTCGCAGATGATCCCCACCACCCCCAGCGGAACCCGCTTTTGGCCGATTAAAAGCCCGTTGGGCCTGGGTTTCATGGAGATAACCTCCCCGATGGGATCATCCAGTTCTGCCACCTGCAAAAGCCCGTCCGCCATCCCCCGGATGCGTTCCTCGTCAAGCATCAGCCTGTCAACAAGCCCGGGTGCCATCCCCTTTCGCCGTGCGGCCTCCACGTCCTCTATGTTGGCTGTGAGTATGTCCTTTGTCCCCGCCAGAAGGGCTGACGACGCCTCCTTAAGAGCCTGCCTCTTCTCATCCGCGCCCAGGCGGGCCAGAAGAGCCGACGCCTCCCTGGCAAGCCGGCCCATCCGTTCCAGTTCCCTCATCCCAAAGCACCTCCCTTTCCTCTGAACATTTTTAAACTCCTCCGTACTTCTTCCCCAGATCCGTGACCGACCCGTCAGCCTCCTTTATGGATATCTGGTTCAGATTCGCCCGCATGTTGGTTCGTATCGCCTCAATGTATTTCTTCCGCAGCATCTGCTGCTCCTGTTTCTCCTCTTCACTGAGCCCAGCATCCTGAGACTTGTGGTACAGCTCGTTGATCCTGTCGATCATTTCCTGTGTAATCATCTTCCTGCTCCTCTCCTGACCGCATCTTTAGGCCGTCATAACTTTCCCCGCTCTCTCAGTACTCCGCACTGAGGTAATGCATCAGATCGAAATCCACATTCCGATGGGCCATAAACAGCGTCCCGGCCTCCTCCCCCGCCATAATCCTGTGAATCACATCCAGGCTCCCTGCGTTGGCGATGACCATGTCCGACCCGCTGTCCGTGGCTATTCTGGCCGCCGCCAGCTTTGCGGCCATCCCTCCTGTTCCCACATCGCTTCCCGTCTCCGCCTTTCCCATGGACAGAAGCTGCGGCGTAATCTCCCGCACCAGACCGATAAACTCCGCGTTTCGGTTCTTTCTGGGATCATCGGAGTACAACCCGTCAATATCCGACAGAAGGATCAGAAGATCCGCCCCGATAAGGGCCGCCACAATGGCCGAAAGCCTGTCGTTGTCCCCGAAATTATCCACCAGGGGGATCTCCGACGTGGACACCGTATCGTTCTCGTTGACCACAGGCACCGCACCCAGCAGCAGAAGTTCATCGAAAGTATTGCCCGCATTGTACCTGGAACCGTCGTGGACCATGGTATCCTTGGTGAGAAGCACCTGGGCCGCCACCTGGTTATACTCCGCAAACAGCTTCTGATACACCATCATGAGCCTGGCCTGGCCCACGGCCGCGAATGCCTGCTTCTGCGACAGCCGCTCCGGCCTCTTTTTGCAGTGCAGTGCCTGTCTTCCCGCCGCAATGGCTCCCGACGACACCAGGACCACATCCCTTCCCTCCCCCTTCAGATCGCAGATGATCCGCACCAGCTGCTCCATCTTAAAAAGGTTCAGCTCCCCTGTCTCCGGATGTGTCAGGGACGAAGACCCTATTTTGATCACAATCCTCTTCTTATTCTTCAGCTGTTCTCTCTCCGGATTCATTTCCATGTCTGTCCTCCCGCCTGACCGAATATATACAGTGGGGCATATCCGTCCCCCGGTAATGTTTCACAAACATTCCTCTCTCTTCCATCCCGTTGCGCTTCGCCACATTCCTGGACGCTGTGTTGGTATCCCTGATGACGGAAAAAATCTCCTTCACCCCCAGGATGTCAAACCCGTAGTCCGTGCACGCCGCTGCCGCCTCCCCGGCGTACCCTCTGTGCCAGTACTCCTTCCGAAACAGGTAGCCTGTCTCCACTACCCGCCCTGCCGGGATATCCTGCATGGTCAGCCCGCACTGGCCGATCATCTCCCCGTTCTCCTTTAAAATAACCGCCCACAGCCCGAATCCGTCGTCCCTGTACCTCCCAATCTGCCTCTCAAGCCAGGCGCGGACCTCCTCGTCGGAAAAAGCGCCCTCATAGGCGTACATAACATCGTCGTCCTGCAGCATCTTTGCTAGGTCTTCATAGTCCGACTCCTCCATCTCCCTCAGAATCAGCCTCTTAGTCTCAATCAGCACGGTATCGTCCTCCAATCTCCTCCGCCACACGGATCCCGTCCATGGCCGCCGATGTGATGCCCCCCGCGTAGCCGGCCCCCTCACCGCAGGGATACAGGCCTCTGACCCCGCTCTCCAGCCGCTGATCCCGGCAGATCCGGACCGGCGACGAGGTGCGGCTCTCAATCCCCGCCAGAATGCTGTCATACCGGGAAAAGCCCTTTATGCGCCCCTCAAACTGATCCACGCCCTCTATGAGAGGCAGGGAAAGCCACTCCGGCAGAACCCGGCGCAGATTACCCGGCTGATACCGCCCTCTTATCTGAGGCTCCACGTCCCCGAAGGCCTTGGAGTCGATCCCCCTCTTAAAATCTCCGTAAAGCTGCACCGGGATCTTCCCCTCCCCGCAGTCAAAAGCCAGCTTCTCCAGCTGCCGCTGAAAGGCTACCCCGGCCAGAGGCGAAGCGTCCTTAAAATCCTCCGGTCCCACCGTGACGATCAGGGCGCTGTTGCCGTTTATCCCGCCCCTGTCATGGTTGCTCATGCCGTTGACTGCCAGCATCCCCGGCTCCGACGACGCGTCCACCACATACCCTCCCGGGCACATACAGAAGGAGTACACGCCTCTGCCGCCGGATGATTTCCAGGTAACCTTGTAGGGCGCGGGTCCCAGAATCCCGGCCCCCTTCTCCCCGTACTGGGACACGTTGAGCATATTCTGGGGATGCTGAATCCTCAGTCCCACCGCAAACGCCTTCTGCTCCATGTAAATCCCTCTGTCCAAAAGCATGGAAAACGTGTCCCTGGCGCTGTGGCCCACAGCCAGAACCACCTGATCCGCCCGGACAATCTCCTGGCCGTTTACCTCCGCTCCCCGGATCCGCCCGTCCTCGATGAGCAGGTCCGTCACCAGGCTTTTAAACCGGACGCTGCCTCCCAGCTCCACGATATGGTTCCGGATGTTCTTCACCACCCCGCTCAACACGTCCGTGCCCACGTGGGGCTTCTGCACGTAAAGAATCTCCGGATCCGCCCCGTGTTCCGCCAGAATCTCCAGCACCTTCTGGTTTCTCATGCCCGGATCCTTCACCAGTGTATTCAGCTTTCCGTCGGAAAAAGTTCCCGCGCCGCCCTCGCCGAACTGGACGTTGGTCCCCGTATCCAGGGTTCCGTCCCGCCAGAACCGCTCCACCTTCTTACGTCTGCCGTCCACGTCCTCCCCCCGCTCCAGGATCAGGGGCCTGTACCCGGCCTCCGCCAGCATCAGACCGCAGAACAGACCCGCGGGCCCGCTTCCCACGATCACGGGGCGATGGGAAAGCCTCTCTTCCCCCGGGGCGGGAAACACGTACCTCTCCTGCCGGACTGCGGCGATCTGCGCGCTTTTTGCCCGTCTCACAATCTGGCTCTCTCCGGCCGTCTCCACATCCACCGTGTAGCTGTACAGGATCTCCTCCTTTTTTCTGGCGTCGACGGACTGCTTCACGATCCGCAGAGACTTTACGGACTGAGGAGAAATCCTCAGAATCTTTGCTGCCTTCTGCCTTAACGCCTCCCGGCTGTGGCCCACAGGCAGTTTCAGCTGGGTAATTCGTATCATACGCACTTCCCCTTTCCCTTACAATCCGCGGCACATCGCCCCGCCACAGCCCCGCTGGACCATGCCCACTGAAGGTTGTACCCTCCGCAGATGCCGTCCACATCCAGGATCTCCCCGCAGAAGTACAGCCCCTGCACCAGCTTTGACTCCAGGGTCTTCCCGTTGATCTGCTTCACATCCACCCCGCCGCAGCACACCTGGGCGTTCTCATACGGGTTGGCCGCCTCAATCCGGGTCTCATAGGCAGTGATTGCCTGAAACAGTCTGTCCCTCCTGCCGGCGCCCAAAGTCCCCGCCGGCTGTCCCTGGGAAATCCCGGCCAGCTCCAGCAGAACCGCCGACAGTTTGCTGTTCAGCAGACCATTCATAAACTGCCCGCAGCTTCTGTCACCCATCATCGCAAACCGCTTCTCCATCATGTCCCTTGCCTGGTCCCGGCTCATGGCCGGAAGAAAGTTGATCACCGCGGTGACCTTCCGCCTTTTATGTAACGCTATGGATGCGTAGCGGCTCACCTGGAATGTGGGAATCCCCGAGATTCCGTAGTCCGTCAGCTGCAGTTCTCCCCGATCACAGGCAGCCTCCCTCCCGTCCACATACAGCTTTATCTCCCCGTCGCAGCGAACCCCCGCCAGCTTTTTGTAGTGCTTCTCCGCGCATTTAAGCTGCACCAGCGCCGGCAGAGGCATGACGATCCGATGGCCGAAAGCCGCTGCCAGCTCATAGCCGCTGCCGTCGGACCCGGTCACAGGGGCCGCCCTGGAGCCGGCCGCCAAAATCACCCTGTCTCCCTCATATATCCCCTTATCGGAATGAACCGTAAACCGTTTTCCCTCCTTCGCTGCCCGGCTGATCTGACACTGATACCGCACATCCACAGGCAGACGCCCCAGCTCCTCCGCCAGGGCCTCCCGCACCGATGCCGCCTGATCGGAGTTGGGGTAAATATATCCGTTTCTGTCTTTCGTAAGGATCCCCAGCTCCCCGAAGAATTCCAGTGTATCCCCAACCGAAAACTGCTCCAGTATCCCTTGCGGGAACCCTGGGACACCGCAGCGGTAGCACTCCGGCCTCTGGTCCAGATTGGTCAGATTGCATCTCCCGTTTCCCGTGGAGAGGATCTTCTTCCCCGCCCTGTCCCTGTGTTCCAGAAGGATCACCTTCGCCCCCGCTCTGGCGGCGTGAACAGCCGCCGTCATTCCCGATGCGCCCGCGCCTATAATCAATACCTGTCTTCCCATGAATTCCTCCTGTTAGCTGGTATACGACTCCAGATAGTGAAAAATGTCCATCATGGACTCAAACCAGATTCCCGCCCGCAGCTTTTCCTGCTCCTTCTCCGGAAATTCCGTGATGGGAATATGGGTGTGGAGACAGATGGTGGACTGATCCTGGGCAAATACCAGAAGATATCCTGTCTCCGACACCAGATAAAACTCCTCCCTGGAAGTGGCGCTCACCGGTTCCACGTCTTTCTGATTAATAACCAGCCGGGGTTCCGTCACCGTCTCCGTCTCATAGATTGTAGCCGGGACAGCGCTCTCCTGCTGCGGCTCAGGTCCCTGGACAAATACCCCCGCCGCAAAACATATGACGGCCGTCGCCAGGATCACTATCCCAAAGATTACGCATGTATATTTTTTCATGGATACATTCCTCCTTCAGAAACCTCAAACCGTTCTAAAGGTAGTATCCACATATTTTTCCGATTTAAACCGTCCAAAACACAAAAGGGGGCCCGTGCCGCCCGGCATGGCATCGCCATGCCAGACTGCGCAGGCCCCGTCAGTTGTATCCCTTAAGTATTAATTTTACAGGCTCGTGCCGCCCTGATCGCTCCGGCCGCTTTCCCCGTAACTCCACGGATCCCGATCCTGCCGGATAGGCCCCGTCTGGGAGGAGGAGAAGGACAGCGGACCGCCGGTGAGCACCGGCGTCTTCATATGGCGAATGGCCTCCGCCAGATACCACAGAGAGATGCCCACACTTATGACGAAAAACATGGGCGGCACCCCAATGGGCAGCAGCGTAAGCACGGCTTTTACAAGCAACGGCGTGGTTCTGGCATAGATCCCCAGCTTATACAGCTGCCCGAATGTCAGGCTGCAGTGCATGCAGGAAGCCACCGCCATCCCGAACAGCCCCACAAACAGAACGCCGAAAAAGAAGAGAAGCACCATGCCCGCAAAGATCACCGTCAAACCGACAGCCATAACAAGATTCACCATGGAGCCAACAGACTCCATCATACTGTCCTTTGTCATGAATAAATCCCGGTCCAGATCCTCGTATGCCAGCTGCCGGGTCTGAGTACTGCTCTTAAACACCGCCTGCTCCGAATCCATAATCACCACTCTGTCATAGACTCTGAGCAGCGCTTTCAGGTCAGAGCTCCCGATCTGTTCAATAAAGGAACTGCCTGTATCCACAAACACGTAGGTGCCGTCTTTGTCGTACTGTACGGTGCGGGACACGGTCACCTTCCCGTCCTTTATGGAAAAGTCCGGCACATACTCGTCTACCATATGCATGATTCCGCCTGTGGAGATCTGAAACCTCACCAGGGGAACCATAATCGTAAGGAAGAAGTATAAAAACACCAGTACAATCCCGAACAGAAACGTCTTCCTCTTTTTGTCCTTCAGAAATTCTCCGTAACGATTCGGCCTGAATACGGAACAGACCAGTTCAGCAAATATATTCATGCCCGGGACTCCTTACGAATACAGAACCGTCGCCAGAGCCAGAGCCACCCCAAATACCGCCACGGCACATGCCACCACAACCAGAATATTCAGAAGAACCCTGGCCACAACCGGCATACCGGTATTGCTGGAGATCGAGATCGTAGCCATCACTCCCAGAATAGCCAGAAGAGCTCCCAGAGCCCCGTTCATAAAGTTCAGGCAGTGAATCACCATGAAGATGTAGGCCCACTTGGGCATCTTGGGCGGCGTAAAGGGCTGTCCTGTGGCACAATCCACTCCGTCCATGGCCAGCTTTGCTCCTCCCACCCAGGTATTCACGTAATACTGAGCTTTCTTACTGCCGAGGGGAACCTCATAGACCCTGTAAATGCCGTCCTTCTTTGACATCAGCTCCTTCAGTTTCTTCTTCTCTCCATTGATCCTGAGGCTGTAAGACTTCTGCTTAATCTCGTAATTTTTTCCGTCTACAATCACATTCCATGATGCCATTTTTCCATATCCTCCTGTAGTTCACAATTATTTTATAAATATCACAATAATTTTACAACCTACGTCAGAATTTGTCTATTATTTTTTGTTTTCCGTCTCACACTGCTACCTCATGAGACGCATCCCTTTAGCCGCTCTCAAAATCCTGGTTCCCCCCGGCATGCTCCGAAGCTCCTGTTCATCCACTCCCCGCAGCAGAATCAGAAGAACAAAATACACCGCCATGGCCACAAGAATCGCCGCCCCCGTGCTGAACCCGTTGCCCAGGGTTTTTGCGCACAGTCTGTAGATCCCCCATGCCGCCCCTCCCATAACGGCGGAAGCCGCACATGGAATCAGGAACGTCCGGACAACCTCCTGGCGGTATCTGGTATACTTGGCAATGGAAACGGCGTTCAGAATGCATACCAGAGCCGCAAACACGATGTTGGCATATACCACGCTGTAGATTCCCAGGTGGAAGACCTGCAGCATCACGTACAGGACAGCCACATGAATCCCCAGGGAAACAGCGGAATTGACAATGGGAACCCGCATCCGGTTAATCCCCTGCAAAATAGCGTTGCTCACTGTGGACAGGGAGAAAAACACCACAGCGGATGATCCCACGGCCATCATCTGAATCAGCATTTCATTGTCCATCCCCGCAAACAGAAGGCGGCTCACCGGCCCTGCCAGCACTGTCAGCCCCACGGCCGACGGAATGGCAATAATCATGGAAAACCGGATGGCGCTGCCGATCTTTGAGAGAATCTGCCTGCGGTTTTTCTCCGCCGCCGCCCTGGACAGGGACGGGATCAGCGATGATGAAAGGGAGTTGGCGATAGCCACCGGGATGTTAAACAGCATGTGGTACCGTCCCATGTACACCCCCCAATGTGAGGCAGTCAGGCTGCCCTCCCCCGCGTTCTCCATCACATGACCGAAAATACTGTTGTCCACCACATTGCTCACATTGTAAATGGCACTGCTGATGATGATGGGCATAATGGTCACAAACAGCGCCCTGGAAATAGTCCCGTAGCTTTCCACCCTGGCCCCTCTGTCCCTTCTGGCCTGTTTTCTCATGGTTGGCACGTACGCCATGGTAAGCAGAAGAAACAGCACCAGCGCCGTAAGCGCACCGGCACCGGTACCGATCGCCCCTCCCGCCGCGCCGAACGCGTAGGAGTATTCCGTATCGCCAAACACCAGGTTTGACTTGACTCCCATGTCAAAGAGAATCGTGGCCGCAACGATGCTGACCACCGCATTCACTACCTGCTCAAAAATCTGGGACACCGCCGTGGGAATCATGGTGGAATGTCCCTGGAAATATCCCCTCAGCACCCCTAAGTAGGCCATAACCCAGATGGTGGGCGCCAGGCTTTTCAGCGCGAAACAACTGTACGGCATCTTTATGATCTCGGAGGCAAAATACTCCGCCCCGAACCACAGAGCGCAAAAGCCGGCCATCCCCGCCACCGTGGCGTAGAACATGGCGGCTCTGAAAATCTTTGTCGATGTCCGGTACTGCCCTTTTGCCAGCTTTGCGGACACCATCTTCGACACGGCCGTAGGCAGGCTGTAGGAGGACATAATAAGCAGAATCGAATACACGGAGTAAGCCGCGTTGTAGTATCCGTTTCCCACATCTCCGATCTTTCTGGCCAGCGGAATCCTGTAGACCATGCCGATTAGGCGGACCACGATCCCCGCCGCCGCCAGGATACTGCCCTGGACAAGGAAATTGATGCCGCCGGATCTCTTTCCTGAGCCCTGCCCCGGCGGCCTTCTGTCCTGTGCCGGAGTTCTCCTGTCACGGACCGGAAGCCCCGCCTTTGCTCTGTTGTCTGTCCCGCCTCTGCCCCCGGCGCTCTGTACACTTACACCGGCCCTGCCTCTGCGGGACATATTATCCCGGGATTTCTGCCCCCTGGCGCCGGTGCTTTTGCCTCTCTCCCGGTTCCCGGCTCCGGCAAATCCCCTGTCCCGATCGTTTGAACCTAAGTTCCTCTGTCTTCCCCTCTCTGTTCCTGAAGCCGAACCGCTCTGTCGCCTGCCGGCTCCGGTTTGGCTTCCCGCCGGAAATCCTGAACCCCGGCTGTCCGCTGTGCTGCGGTCTCCGACGCCGACTCCTGTGCCTCTGCCGTCCGCTGCGCTGCGGTCTCCCACGCCGACTCCTGTGCCTCTGCCGCCCGCTCCGGTCTGGCCTCCCACGCCGACTCCTGTGCCTCTGCCGCCCGCTGCGCTGCGGTCTCCGACACCGAATCCTGTGCCTCTGCCGCCCGCTCCGGTCTGGCCTCCCACGCCGACTCCTGTGCCTCTGCCGTCCGCTGCGCTGCGGCCTCCCGACGCAAATCCTGTGCCCCGGCTGTCCGCTCCGGCCCGTCTCTCCTCGTATTCTCTGCTCTGTGCCTGCGGCCCCCGCTGTACGTATCCGGTCCGGCCTGCTCCGCCAAAGCGGTCACTTTCTCCCTTCGGCTGACGCCCTTTGGCATCCCGGAACGTCTCACCGCCTGTATGTCCGCCGGATATCTTGTTGTCGTACTCCCGTGCAAGATACTCTCCCCACTGGCTGCCCTGCTTTCCTCCTCCAAAAGGCTGCACCCCTGACGACCGCCCTCTGGCCGAAGTCCCTGTCCCTACTCTTGTTGGTCTATTCGTTCTTTCCATGAATTTCCGACTTTTCGAAATCGCTGGTGGGGATGATGCAAACCCAGGTCTTCCCCTGATTCAGCGTAATTTCCTCATTCTCCGTATTATAGTAATGGGTCACACCCAGCTGACCGTCCTTCTCCCATGACACCGGGATGGCTCTGCCGCCGGTTATGTAGTATCCGTACTGAGGCGTATGGACATCAATATTCAGGTACTCCGTGGTGGCGTAATGCCCCGTTGAGCAGTACTGGAAAATAATATTCTTCACTGCTATCTGCCCCTCGCTGCCTTCATGGGGGCCGCCGTACTGATACCGGTAATAGAGCCCGTCCTCCTCACTGTACTCAAAATACGGCTTGTTCATGATGTAACCGGGATAGACCTGCCATGCCTCCTGGGAATTCTCCAGCACTACCTGCTCCCCGTTTCGGGCGAACCGGTAGTGCCCGGCATAATCCCTGTCATACTCCTGGGAGTAACCCAGCTTCTCCATGGCTGTCTGCAGCTTCTCAAAACTTGTATAGGCATTGTGAGGCGCCTTTCGGTCGCCGGTGCGGTAGTAGGCATTGCCCCCCACACCGTCCAGGCCGTTTATATTGTCCACATTCTTAAGGTAGGGCTTGGCAAATGTACTCTGCCCGTAATGGGCGTAAACCGCATCAAACTCCCTGGCAAAATACGTGTAGTACGTCCTGCAGCTGCGTACCGATCCGATGCGATCCAGATCATCATAATCCTCAATAATCGCCATATAGCGGTTCATGGAGCCCTCCACCGGGGCTTCATATACCACTCCCGCCCGGTTGATGCCGTACTGGGGAAGAGCCTGCTTGTCGTTGCTCATCATGACGGCCAAAGGCCGTCTGTTCCCCTTGGCCACATCCACCATCTCACCTGTGAGATAGCTTTTGATCTTTCCGTCCGTCTCGACCCGCTCCTCAGGCTCCGTCTCCTTTTCGGTCTCCTCAGGCTCAGGCTCCGTCTCCGAGGCCCTGGTAGTCAGTGCCGGCGTGGTCTCTGCCTGGGTGGAAACCGCCGTAACGTCCGTCTCAACATAGGATTTTCCGCATCCGGCCAGAAGCAGAAGCGCCGCCGCAAAGAGTCCCCCTAAAACTGCCGTCTGCCTTTTTCTCATCTGGTATACCCCCTGTCCTCCAGGATCTTTCGCTGCTTCTCCTCCATCACCAGCCGTTCCCCGTCCTCCATATGGTCGTATCCAAACAGGTGGAGCATACTGTGGGCGGTCAAAAAAGCCAGCTCCCTCTCCTGGGAGTGGCCGTACTTTGCCGCCTGCTCCTCCACCTTGTCCACGGAGATCATAATATCGCCCAGCATCAGCTCCCCGCTCTCCGGGTTAAAACAGTCGGCAAACAGCTCCTCCACCCCGTCGAAATCAGAAGGCTTGTCATACTCCAGCATGGGAAACGACAGCACATCCGTGGGCGCGTCCGTGTCCCGGTACTCCAAGTTCACCTGACGGATGCCGGGATTGTCCGTCAAAACCACGTTGACCTCCGCCTCATAGGGGCATCCCTCGTAATCCATAGCGCCCAGAACAATATTCCGGATGATCTCCTCCCAGCCTATGTCCAGTTTCTTTTCCGCCTCATAATCAATATTTATGGTCATTGAAATCCCATCCCTTCCGCCGCGGAGCTTTTTCTCTTGTTTCTCCTCCTGTCCGGATCTGACTTTCCAACCGGGAGTGCCTTCTCCGACCGGAGCTATCTTCCCGTCACCTCTGCCGGCGCCCTCTGTCCTGACCGCCCGGTCCGTTCCTATACTTTCTGCCCTGTCTCCCCTCATCCGCCGCGGCCTTCTTTTCGTAGTCGTCATAGGCCTGTACGATCTTCTGCACCAGGGGATGCCGCACCACGTCACTGCTGGTGAGGCAGCAGAACCCGATATCCTCCACTTTCCTGAGCACTTTCAGGGCCGTGTCCAGGCCTGAGGCGCTTCCTCCCGGCAGATCCTTCTGTGTCTGATCTCCTGTCACCACCACCTTGGAGCCGAAGCCGATGCGGGTCAGGAACATCTTCATCTGGGCCGGGGTGGTATTCTGGGCCTCATCCAGGATAATGTAGGCATTGTCCAGGGTTCTTCCCCTCATGTATGCCAGAGGCGCCACCTCAATAAGCCCTTTCTCCGAATTGTGGAGATAGCTCTCCGCCCCCATAATCTGATACAGGGCATCGTACAGCGGCCGCAGATAGGGGTCGATCTTGCTCTGGAGATCGCCGGGAAGAAATCCCAGCTTCTCCCCCGCCTCAATGGCCGGGCGGGTCAGAATGATCCTCCCCACCTCCCCGTCCTTAAACGCCTGAATCGCCATGGCCATGGCCAGATAGGTCTTGCCCGTGCCTGCGGGCCCGATGCCGAACACCACCATCTTCTTGCGGATGGCGTCCACATACTGCTTCTGCCCCAGGGTCTTGGGCTTCACCGGCTTTCCGCTTACGGTTCGGCAGATAATATCCTTGTCAATCTCCAGAATCTCATGATCCTTCTCGCTGAATGACAGCGCCAGGGCATAATCCACGTTCTGCTGTGTAATAGCATTGCCCCTTTTGGACAATTCTATGAGATTATTAAACACGCTTTTGGCCTTTCGGATCATATCCTCAGGGCCGATGATCTTCAGCGCCCCGTCCCTGGCGACCATGGTCACATGGAGAGTTCTCTCGATCTTCTTTATATACTGGTCAAACTGCCCGCACACATTCCGCTCATGTTCCGCGGGTATATCGATCATAGTCTCAATTACGCTCATCCGTCTCTTTCGTCTCCTCAAATTCCGTAATATAACGCTGAGTGCCGATTAACTCCTCCCCGGTTACCAGTCCCTCAACTTTCCACAAAACTCCATCCTCTTGTATTTTAACATTATTTTCAATAATTTGAACCCCCTTTTCCATTAAATTTTTCTGATAATTTTCCCGAAGCTTTCTGGCTTCCTCCTCCTTCTCCTCCTGCCTGTAGGGCCGCTCGTAGGACACAAAGCCTTCACCCCGGATTTTCTCCACGTAAAAGGGCAGGTAGAAATCCCCCGGCAGGCGCAGCTGGGTTACGTTCGTCACGTAGTTCCAGGAATCCTTTCCAAGCTTTGGCATGAGAAACCGAAGCCGGTAGGGTCCCGCCCCAAAACCTATCCCGTACCGCTTCCGCCCGGTCTTCGCCGTGACCGTGTGGTACTGGGAAAATGTATCCCCATAGGAATACCTGGTCCTGGCATACACGTCCCCGTCGGCATGCACATAGGCCGTCCGGGCCACCTCCCCCGCATCGTTCATAATGGAGAGCCGCCCTTCTATAAGGGTCTGTCCCTCTGCCACCTCATCCCCCGGCGCCACCGTGGCCCTGCCCTGACGGACGACAATCCTGGTTATGGTTCCCCCGTTTCGGGCAATAAGGTCACAGGGTTCATCTTCCGCCTCCGGCACAAAGGACAGAACCTCATTCTCCTTTAGTTTTACCAGAAGCCTGGTTCCTGATACGCGGGCCGACACCCATGTAATCTCCGGAAATGCGCTCCTAATGCCCTCCTCCAGCTCATCGCAGGAAATCCCCGACTTTAACATCCCGTACTTCACATTCCGGGAGGAGAGATAATCCAGCAGGGTTTCCCGGCTGTAATGCCGGTTGCCCACAAAGGAAATATTCCATATAAACAGGGACATCACGTACAAAAGCACAAAAAAAGAAAGGACTCCAACTGCAAACGCCTTCCTCTTTCGATTCCGATGCAAGAAAAAGGGCAGCCCCTCCCGCAGGACAATCCTCATGGATACCCTGGATTTCCTGAGAAGCGGCCGTATCCTCCTCAAATCCCCCAATGCCATACAGAAATAATACCCGTCCTTCTTCTGACGCAGATTCCAGTACGGGATGCCCGCGGTCTTTAGCAGATTAAAAAATCGCTCGGCCCCGTATCCCCTTATCCTCAGCCCCAAATACCCTTTCGCCCACCGGCTGGCCTTCTCAGTCACCTCTGCTCCACCTTTCAGCCCATTTTCTCTCAGCCCTTTTCCTTCAGTCCGCCCGTCCGCCCCAAGCCCTGTCCCAATCTCCCGTTGAAGCTTTGGCCTTCCACGGACTGCCTGCGCCTTAGGCGCCTCTCCTGTCCCTAACTCTCCGTGGCCACCGTATGAATCATTCCGGATATGAGAATATCGTCCCCGGTATAGTACTCAATGGCCAGCCTCTTCCCCCGGACCGTGATCCGGCAGGTCTTTGCCTGAATCTTCACCTCATCGTCCATAAAACTGACGATACGTCTGTAATTTTCAATATACACGTTCCTGCGTCCCGTAACCGTGATAACCGGCTCCCCCGCCGCCACATCCTTGGGAATGTGCAGCGCCAGACCCGCCTGTTCTATCATCCCAGCCATAAGGCAGCCTCTCCCGCACCAAAGATTACTAACAATCTATGATTCATCCATAGAAAAAAGTCCTCAATCTTCCGACTGAGGACTTTTAAATTAATTCTGTCAGCTTAATTGAACTTACGCTTTCTCGCAGCTTCAGACTTTTTCTTACGTCTGACGCTG
Source organism: Hungatella sp. (assembly GCA_022795805.1). Taxonomy (GTDB): domain Bacteria; phylum Bacillota; class Clostridia; order Lachnospirales; family Lachnospiraceae; genus UBA3402. The sequence continues at coordinate 19,883 of JAAWHK010000049.1, forward strand.
GGCTTCTCGTAATGCTCTCTTTTACGAATCTCCTGCTGAATACCAGCCTTTGCGCAGTTTCTTTTAAATCTGCGTAAAGCGCTGTCTAACGATTCATTATCTTTAACAATAACGTTCGACATAGCTCACACCTAACCTCCCTCCAGTTGTGTACTTGTGCATAATACAACTGTTTGGGTATTTTATAGCACTGCTATGATTATAGCATAAA
>JAAWHK010000050.1 GCA_022795805.1 Hungatella sp.
CGTCTCTGGCATGATGGATACTCCCTTCTATTATTCTTCATAGGAAGATTCGAAATCCTCGAACATCTCCTCAGCGATGCGGTCTCCCTCATCATCGTCATCTTCCGCCTCTGCGTCTACATCCACCAGTTCGCCGTCTCTGAATTCCTGCTCCTGATAGCCGTAGCTGCCAAATGACTCCTCCTGCTCATAACGCCTCTCACCCTCGATAATGGAGCGCAGGTCGGTATCTCCATAATCAATATTTTCCGTCAGTTCTACTTCCGTATTGTCATCCCGGAGGACTCTCACGTCCAATCCCAGAGACTGAAGCTCTTTTAAAAGCACCTTAAAGGATTCCGGAATACCAGGCTCCGGAATATTCTCACCCTTAATGATAGCCTCATACGTCTTCACACGCCCGGTCACATCATCGGATTTTACAGTCAGAATCTCCTGCAGCGTATAGGAAGCACCATAGGCTTCCAGAGCCCAAACTTCCATCTCTCCGAACCTCTGTCCGCCGAACTGAGCCTTGCCGCCGAGGGGCTGCTGGGTAACCAGCGCATATGGGCCTGTGGAACGGGCATGAATCTTATCGTCTACCAAGTGATGAAGCTTCAGATAATGCATATGGCCAATGGTTACCGGGCTGTCGAAGTATTCACCGGTCCTGCCGTCGCGGAGCCTCACCTTGCCGTCACGGCTCAGAGGAACGCCTTTCCACAGCTCTCTGTGCTCCAGATGTTCTCCCAGATACTCCATAACCTCGGGTTTTAACGTATCTTTATATTTCTCCCGGAATTCCTCCCAGGAAGTATTCGCATAATCGTTGGCCACATCCAGCGTGTCCATAATATCAATCTCGTTGGCGCCGTCAAATACAGGGGTGGCGATATTAAATCCCAGTGCTTTCGCCGCAAGGCTCAGGTGAATCTCCAGCACCTGCCCGATGTTCATACGGGAAGGCACGCCCAGAGGATTCAGCACAATATCCAGGGGACGGCCGTTGGGAAGAAACGGCATATCTTCCACAGGAAGCACTCTGGACACAACACCCTTGTTTCCATGGCGGCCTGCCATCTTGTCGCCTACGGAGATTTTTCTCTTCTGGGCAATATAGATGCGGACCGTCTCGTTGACACCCGGGGACAGCTCGTCACCGTTCTCCCTGGTAAACACCTTGGCATCCACAATGATACCGTACGCCCCGTGGGGAACCTTCAGGGATGTATCCCTCACTTCTCTGGCCTTCTCACCGAAGATAGCGCGAAGCAGTCTCTCCTCGGCAGTCAGCTCGGTCTCCCCCTTAGGGGTAACCTTTCCCACCAGAATATCCCCTGCGCGAACCTCAGCGCCGATTCGGATAATTCCCCTCTCGTCCAGGTCCTTCAGAGCATCCTCTCCCACACCGGGAACATCGCGCGTAATCTCCTCCGGTCCAAGCTTGGTGTCACGGGCCTCTGCCTCGTACTCCTCAATATGCACAGAAGTGTACACATCGTCCTGCACCAGCCTCTCGCTCAAAAGGACGGCGTCCTCATAGTTGTATCCCTCCCAGGTCATAAACCCGATAAGAGGATTCTTGCCCAGAGCGATCTCGCCGTTCTGAGTGCTTGGGCCGTCCGCAATCACTTCTCCCACTTCCACACGATTTCCTTTATATACGATCGGCTTCTGGTTATAGCAGTTGGACTGGTTGCTTCTCTTAAATTTAGTCAGGCGGTACACATCCTTGCCGCCGTCCAGATCTCTTTTTATAATAATCTCGTTTGATGCGGAGCGCTCTACGACTCCCGCATGCTTTGCCACCACACAGACACCGGAATCCACCGCCGCCTTGGCTTCCATACCGGTTCCTACCACAGGTGCCTCCGTAGTCAGAAGGGGTACGGCCTGGCGCTGCATGTTGGAACCCATGAGAGCACGGTTGGCATCGTCATTCTCCAAAAACGGAATCATGGAGGTAGCCACGGAGAACACCATCTTCGGAGACACATCCATCAGATCAATATTTTTCTTCTGGAACTCGGATGTCTCCTCCCTGTAACGGCCGGACACGTTATTGCGTACGAAATGTCCGTTCTCATCCAGCGGGGTGTTGGCCTGTGCCACCACAAAGTTATCTTCCTCATCCGCTGTCAGGTATACCACCTCATCCGTAACTCTGGGGTTGACAGGGTCTGACTTATCGACAATGCGGTACGGCGCCTCCACAAATCCATACTGATTCACCCTGGCATAGGTGGCCAGAGAATTGATCAAACCGATATTGGGACCTTCAGGGGTCTCGATGGGACACATGCGGCCATAATGGGTATAGTGAACGTCACGGACTTCGAATCCGGCCCGCTCTCTGGACAGACCGCCTGGTCCCAAGGCGGACAGACGCCGCTTGTGGGTCAGTTCAGCCAACGGATTGTTCTGATCCATAAACTGGGACAGCTGGGAGCTTCCAAAAAACTCCTTCACAGCCGCGGTTACCGGCTTAATGTTGATCAGGGACTGAGGGGTAATCCCATCCATATCCTGGGTGGTCATACGCTCCCGTACAACCCTCTCCATACGGGACAGACCGATACGGTACTGATTCTGAAGCAGCTCACCCACAGCGCGGATCCGGCGGTTCCCCAGGTGGTCAATATCGTCCGCGGTACCGATCTGCTCCTCCAGATGCATATTATAATTGATAGATGCCAGAATATCCTCCTTTGTGATATGCTTGGGCACCAAGTCGCTTACGCTCCTGCGGATGGCAGCCTTCAGCTCGGCCTCGTCGCCGCCAAATTCTGCCAGGATATTCTGAAGCACGGGATAATATACTAACTCTGTAATCTCCGCCTCTGCCGGGTCAAAGTTCACATACTTTGACAGATCCACCATCATGTTGGAAAGGATCTTTGTGTTCCGCTCAATTCCCTGAATCCACACAAAGGGAATACCGGCATTCTGAATAGACTCTGCCAGCCCTTTGTCCACAGCGGTTCCCGCCTCTGCCAGAATCTCACCTGTGGTCTCATCCACCACATCCTCTGCCAGAGTATGACCGGCAAGGCGGTTTTTAAATGCCAGCTTCTTATTGAATTTATAGCGTCCGACTTTGGCAAGGTCATATCTTCTGGGATCAAAAAACATGCTGTCCAGAAGACTCTTGGCACTGTCCACAGAAAGCGGCTCACCGGGACGAATCTTCTTATATAATTCCAGGAGGCCGTCCTCATAGTTATCAGACACATCCTTGGTAAAACTGGCCAGAAGCTTGGGCTCCTCGCCGAACATATCAATAATCTCCGCGTTGGTTCCATATCCCAGGGCACGGATAAGGACAGTCACCGGCACTTTTCTGGTTCTGTCAACCCGGACATAAAAGATGTCGTTGGAGTCCGTCTCGTATTCCAGCCATGCACCTCGGTTGGGGATTACCGTGCAGGTATACAACTCCTTACCTATCTTATCGTGTCCGATGCCATAATAAATACCCGGGGAACGTACTAACTGGCTGACAATGACACGCTCTGCTCCGTTAATAACAAAAGAGCCCGTATCTGTCATAAGCGGAAGATCGCCCATAAAGATTTCGTGTTCATTGATCTCATCTTTGTCTTTATTACAAAGCCTTACCCTTACCTTCAGAGGGGCCGCATAGGTAGCGTCACGCTCTTTGCACTCTTCAATGGTATACTTGATATCATTTTTACATAATGTAAAATCAACGAACTCCAAACTTAAGTGGCCCGCGAAATCTGAAATCGGAGAGATGTCCCGAAAGACTTCTTTCAAACCTTCATCAAGGAACCACTGATAGGAGTCTTTCTGAATCTCTATCAGATTTGGCATCTCAAGAACTTCTTTCTGCCTTGAGAAGCTCATTCTAACGCTTTTCCCTGCTGTTACAGGACGCATTCTGCTTTTTTCCATTAGACGTCTCACCCCTGTTTTCTTTCATTCTGATTTTGGGCATACTCATGCCGTAAAAGCACAAGTTGCCACAATAGTGCACTTTCCATCTTATCATAGGGAATTTTGTGTGTCAAGCTTTTTTCCGGTTTTCCCTCTGCTTTTTGTTGCCTTTTTCCTCAATAAATGCTATACTATATTGTATCTATTCCCAAAAACACTTAAGTTGGAGGTATTTCCAGGTGAACACAATTTTAAATGTATTGCTGGTCATTCTTGTTATTGTGGCTGTCGCTTTGGCTGTGCTGTATTTTATGGGACGGAAGCTGGAGAAACGCCAGGTGGAACAGCAAAACCTGCTGGAAGCTGCTGCACAGACCGTTACCATGCTGGTTATTGACAAGAAAAAGATGAAGATCAAAGATGCCAATCTCCCGAAGATTGTTTATGAGCAGACTCCCAAGTATCTGCGCTGGGCCAAGGTCCCTGTAGTTAAAGCCAAGGTCGGTCCCAGAGTCATGACCCTTCTTGCCGATGAAAAGGTATTCGCCGCCCTTCCTCTCAAGACTGAGGCCAAGGTGGTCGTCAGCGGAATCTACATAACGCAGCTGAAAAGTGTCCGCGGGGGTGCGGTTCCCATTCCGCCCAAGAAGAAAGGATTTTTTTCCAGATTTAAAAAGGACAAGAATACTAATAAGAAATAAGAATCGCCCCGGCCTGGAAAGGCCGGGGTTTTTGTGCCCAGGTTCCCGAACGGCTTAAGCCTCCCGCAAAAAGACCGTCACCGTTATTTTGTTATCTGATATATGGTTCTCCCCGTGGTACAGAGCGTATTCCACCTCCGCTTCCAGGACTTCCTCCCGGCAGCGGAGACAAAATCTGTGCGTCCAAAGCACCAGCACCAGCTTTCCTTCCGGCCCCCCGTAGGCTACGGTTGTCTTCCGTCCCTCCTGAAAGTCCATGGCATTCCCACCGTTTGTCTCTGTCACCGTCATGGAATGATCGTCTATCCGGATGCGCTTTACCATATCCCCATCCCGGCGCCACAGAATATAATGTTTTCCGTTCTTTCTGTAATAATCGCCTTCCCCCGATTCCTCCACACACTCATGCTCCCCGTCCATGGTTCGAATACCTTTTATGGTAATCCCCACTTTATCCGTCATGCCGTCTTACCCCTTTCCGGACCGTTGCACACCCGGCAGCCGGCCTGCCAAAGCCCTTTAATACTCTTCCACGTGAATCTTTCTCGTCTCCTTCACCTCATTAGGCAAAATGGACGTGGCGAATGCCGTGAATTTCTCCGCCAGATCGCTTACATAAAACTGATATTTCTCCTCATTGCCTGTCTTCCCATTATCACAGGTCAAATTCTTCCCGCTCAAAAGCGCTTTCAGTTCCAGAGCGGTCTCATAGGCCGGATTTACCAAAGTCACATCATCCCCCATGATACGCCCCAGAGTCGATCGCAGCAGCGGGTAGTGAGTGCATCCCAAAACCAGCGTATCAATAAATCTTCCCTTGAGAACCGACAGATACCGGGACGCGATTTCGTCCGTAACCGAATCATGGAGAAGCCCCTCCTCCACCAGCGGCACAAACAGCGGGCACGACTTCACCGTCACATCTATATCCGGCCGCATCTGCTGCATTACATCCGTGTAAATACCGCTGCTGATGGTTCCCTCCGTACCGATCACGCCGATCTTTCCGTTGCGGGTGCTGTTTACTGCGGTTCTGGCTCCTGCCCGGATCACCCCGATAATGGGAATATCCAGTTCCCTCTCCACTGTCTCCAGCGCATAAGCACTGGCCGTGTTGCAGGCTATTACGATGGCTTTCACCTCTTTGGTCAAAAGAAACCTGATAATCTGTCTGGAATACCGCAAAACCGTATCCTGGGATTTGCTTCCGTAGGGCAGCCTCGCCGTATCTCCAAAATAAATAATCTTTTCATCGGGCATCTGGCGCATAATCTCCCTGGCCACAGTCAGGCCGCCGACACCTGAATCAAAAACTCCGACCGGAGCATTTCTGTCCATTATGGTTCCCTCCAATTTCTGCGTACGTTTAATTATAGCATATCTGGTTAGAATTACCAGTATAAAAGAAAAAGGAGCGTTATTTAATGATGAAATACCAGAAATCACTTTTGACATCTGCATCCTGCTTTCTCTTGGCCATACTATGTCTCGTTCTGTGGGGATATCAGAAGGACCGGGGACTGGCTGAACGGATCGCCCCTGATATCCTCCGGTTCCATATTCTTGCCAACTCCAACAGCGCCAGGGACCAGCAGATAAAGACAGACACAAAATCTTTTATCCTGAAAACGCTGCAGTCCTGTCCGGCTTTATCCAAAGAAGAACTTTCTTCCTATATAATTAGTCACAGAGAAACTCTGGAGAATCAGACCAATGCCTATCTGGCCCAGAAGGGCTGCAGCTACCAGGCAGTTATCCGCGTGACGAAAGCTTATTTTCCCACCAAAGCCTACGGGGATCTGGTACTTCCCTGCGGGACTTACGACACGGTTCAGGTTCAGCTGGGACAGGCCCGGGGGCGAAACTGGTGGTGTGTGCTCTACCCCCGTCTCTGCTATGTTGATGCCACTCACAGCATACTCCCGGAAAGTTCCAGGCAGGAATTAAAACTGCTTCTGTCCGATGAGGATTACACCAAGCTTTTGGATGATCCGGCCCGAATTCACATTCGGCTGAAACTGCTTCAGTTTTTCGACCATACTCCATAATTTGATAATGTTATGATAACCAATGACAGCCTACATAAGAGAAGGAGGATACCAACATGAGAAACAATAGTATTGACCGTGACGAAAACATCACCAGGCAGCTAAACGGCTTTCGCGACTGGCTTGAGGAGCGCAACCGTGCGGAGAACACGATTCTGGTATACACCTTTGCGGTCCGGCAGTTTTACTCTCTGTATGACAGTCCTGAGTCCAACTGCCTGCAGCTGTACAAATGTTTTCTTTTGGAACACTACAAACCTCAGACGGTCAATCTGAGGATCCGGGCATTGAATTGCTACATGGAATACCTTAACATTTCCGCGCCGCCCATATCTATGCTGAGAATGCAGCAAAAAACTTATGTGGAAAATGTTATCAGCCAAGCTGATTATGAGTATCTGAAACGATGCCTGATGCGGGACGGCAACCATCTCTATTATTTTCTAATCCGTTTTATGGCAGCTACCGGCGTTCGGGTCAGCGAGCTGGTTCGCTTTCAAACGACGGATGTCGAAAAAGGGTGGCTGAATCTCTACTCAAAGGGAAACAAGATCCGCCGCATTTACATACCAAAATCGCTCCAAAGCGATACCCTGGCCTGGATGGTCCGCGAGGAACACCCTCCCGGTTTTCTATTTCTCAACCGCCTGGGATCACCTGTAACACCTGCTGCCATCCGTGGACAGCTGCGCAAATTTTCCGCCCTCTACGGGCTGAATCCTGCAGTGCTTCACCCCCATTCGTTCCGCCACCGGTTTGCCAAAAACTTTATAGAAGCCTGCGGCGATATCTCGTTTCTCTCAGACCTTTTGGGCCATCAGAGCATTGAGACTACTCGCATCTATCTTCATCGGAGCCGTGCAGAACAGCAGATCATCGTCAATCAGGTCGTAAATTGGTAAAGGGGTGAGAGATGAAGCTATCTGCAGATTTTAATGATTTTTCCTGCTATCTTCAGGAACGGAAATTGTCGGACACTACCATTGTCTCCTACATCGGAAGCATCCGGCTTTATATAAGCCTGTACTCTTCCGTTACTGCCGCCTCTTCAAAAAAATATCGTACATACCTTATAAAAAATTATAAGCCCTCCACGGTGAACCAGCGCATATGCGGTTTTAACCATTATCTCGATTACCTGGGCAAGCCCCAGTACAAACTTTCCGCTGTAAGACTGCAGCGCTCTTCATACCTGGATGCCGTCATCTCCAACAGGGATTATCTGTCCCTGAAGCGCAAACTGAAAAAAAACGGACCTGAATTGTGGTTCTATGTGGTATGGTTTCTTGGCGCCACCGGAGCGAGGGTCAGTGAACTTTTAAAAATCAAGGTGGAGCATTTGTCCTCCGGATATATGGATCTGTACACCAAAGGCGGGAAAATGCGGCGTATCTACATCCCCGATACTCTGTGCAGCGAAGCCGCTGCCTGGTGTCACCGCCGGGGCACCCCCAGCGGTTACCTGTTTATTAACCGCCGCGGCCGGCCCCTGACCGCCCGCGGTGTCCATTCCCAATTAAAACATTTTGCCAAACTGTACAGGATCAATCCTGATACCGTGTATCCCCATTCATTCCGCCACAGATTCGCCATCAATTTTCTTCAGCGTTTTAACGACATTGCTCTTCTGGCCGATCTGCTGGGCCATGACAATGTGGAAACCACCCGCATCTATCTGACCCGCTCCACCAGCGAGCAGCAGAAGATGATCGACAGGCTGGTAACATGGTAGTCTTCATAGTCCGCAAAAAACGAGAGGTTCTCATGCCTCTCGTTTTTTGTCAGTTCACATCTGCCAGCCCCTCTACAGCCCAGTCGTAATTCTCCATATCCTGTGTCAGATTCAGGGCCGCCGTGCGGTACGCCGCCTTCTGCTGCAAATATGCCATCTTCGCCTGGAGATACTCCAGCCGCCCCAGCATTCCCATCTGATATTTCAGATCGTTTCCGTTCATGGTGATCTGGGCGCTCTGAAATGCGGTCCCGGCTGCCTCATAAGCGGTTCTGCCCTCCAGTATAGCCTGATACAAAGTCTCCAGCTCTATCTTCACTTTGGCCTCCGTCTCATCTATAAGGCGAAATTTTGCGTTGCGGTTGGCGTCTCCCTTGCCGGATATGCTCCTCTGCTCAATCAACGTAAAATTATTGCCGATCGCTTTTGTCAGATCATTCTCCGGATTCATGGTCTCGATCCTGGCCAGATCCGGCTGCGGAATCTCACCCAGCTGCACGTCGGCATCGTACGTCCAACCTGTCATATTGCATATCTGATGCCTGACATTGGTCATGGTGTCGTCCAGACTCTGCAGCTGCCCTCTGGCGGCCTGAAGGGATTTCTCCGCCGCCTGAACGTCCGTAGCCGTGGCCATTCCCAGCGTCTGCTGGGTCACGGACGAATCGTAGGCTGCCTGGGACAGTTCCACCAGGGTATCCAGCATCTCCCTGGAAGCCTGAGCCTGATAGTAGCCTATCATAGCCATCTGAACGCCGGAAGATGTCATGTCTCTCACCTGCCTCAGGGAATTGCGGCTTCTGTTATGTATGGAATCCACTGCTTTATCGTACTGCTTAGCGCCTTTTCGATACCCGTCCGCCGCCCCCTGAAAGGCTTTGTACAAAAAAGGATTGTCATCCTTTACCTCCTTGGCGTCGTCTGCCATCATATCGGCATAGTTTCTCAGTTCCTGGGCTGCATCCTTATATGTCTGGGCGCTGGCTTCGATCTTATCCGCAATCTGGCGGTATGTAGGGTTGTAGTGTTCCACCAGATCGCGGATCTCATCGTACTCCAGCAGATTATCCTGCAGTCTGTCCCATACAGCCTGATCCATATCCTTCGGTTTCTCTGTCTCCGCCATCGAATTTACGGGGGAGGCAAGAATCAACGCCCCTGCCAGCCCCAGCGTCACTGTCCGCTTAAAGCATCTCATCATCTCACTCCCTTTATGATCCAGTTGTAATCTTCAATCGCCTGAAACAGCTGCAGAGTTTTCACTTCCTTATCCATCTGTGCAGTTGTCAGAGCCGTCTCTGCCTGCAGATACTCTATACGGCTTGCCGTGCCCAGCTGATATTTTATGCTGGCGGCATTCCAGTTTTTCGTCTCAACCTCCACATTGAGAGCCGCCTCGTTAAAACTGTTCTGAGCCTGCATCACCTTCTGATAGCCGTCGCTGACCGCTATGGCTATCTCCTGCTTATCGTTCTCCACCTTTTTCCCGTAAATGGCACGATTGGCCTCACTGTTGGAGTTCTTGTAACTTCTCTGATCCAGCTGCAGCGTATAATCCGCCTCTATGGCCCTTTGGGTATCCGTCTCCACATTCATGGCGGCGATCTTACCCATATCCACCTGGGGAATGGAACGAATCTCCGGCATATCACTCTGTTTCCACCCCAGCATCACAATCAGGTTCTGCCGCGTGTCCTCAATCTGGCTTTTCATGGCAATAATCTGAGCCTCTGCATTCTGAAGGCTCTGCTGAGCGTTAAGCACATCCGCCTGCGTCGCCAGCCCCTGGCTCTGTCTGCCCTGAGCGGAGGTCACCGAAGACGCCAGAAAATCCCGATTTTTCTCCAGAGAGGTCATCTGGTACTGCAGCTGGAAATACGTGTTCATGGCAGCCTGGGCCTGTTTGGCGATTCCCTTCTCTGTCTGCTGGTATTTTAGCACTTGTGCGTTTCGGTCACCCTCCAGCACATTGTCCTCAGCCGCGGCTTCGTTCTGCCTTGCCGCAACCAGGCTCTGGGCCGCTGTCGCTCCGTCCATGGCATCATCATATCGGTTCCACGCATCGTTGGCCGCGCCCAGATATTCGCTGACCACATCGGTTCGGGCTCTTGCCTCCGTTTTTCTGGCTCTGATATCGTTTTTGTGAAGCTCCTGAGAATTATTGCGCACCGTCACGTTATACTCGGCAACCAGATCCTCTATCTCCCCGTATTCCAATACATTATCCCGAAGGGCGGCCCACTCCTCAGCGCTTCTTCCAAATTCCGGAGTAACTGCCAGCACTTCCATGGGCATCCCAAGGCTTAATGAAACCGCCATCCCCAGGACCGCAGGGGCAATCAAATTTCTCTGTCTCATAACTTTCCTCCTAATCTTCTAAAACAACCTGCTTCTTTCTCCTACTGCTCATAACCGAATAGTAAGCCGGCAGCATCACCAGCGCCAGGATCGTGGAAGCCACCAGACCTCCCACATCCACCAGGGCCAGGCCCTGCATCATCTCCCCTGCATCTCCGAAAGCCAGACACATAGGAATCATAGCAACAATCGTCGTCAGGGTCGTCATAAGGATAGGCCGCAGACGGGTGGCGCCCGCCTCCACAAGCGCTGTGGACATATCCATCTCCTGACGATACTGATTCACCGTATCCACATACAGGATACCATTATTAACCACGGTACCCACCAGCATCAGAAATCCCAGCATGGACGGCATACTGATCGTCACATCCGTAAGAAACAGAAGGCCGAAAGACCCGATCAGCGAAAACGGAATCGTGGTCATAACCATAACGGAAAACTTTGCCGACTCAAACTGGGCCGCCATCACTACAAACACCAGGAATACGGCAATGAGCACTGCTTCAAGCAAAGCTCCCAGTTCCTCAAACATGCTCTCATCCACAGAATTCTGCGCCGTGGAAATTTCCGCTCTCATGGCAGGTGTCACTACCTCGTCCATCAGCTTCTTTTTTATCCTCTCCACAGACTTCCGGTTCTCAGTATTCACCAGCTCCGTGTAGTCCCCGCTGACCGTTACCTGATACTGTTTATCCGACCTGGTAATGCTAAGGGGACTGTCCTGGAACGAAACTTCCCCTATATCCGTCAGCGCCACGGACGCCCCTGTGGCTGTCGGGATGACGATTCCCTTTACCTGATCCAGGGTCTCATACTCATCCTTAGGATATTCCACCATAACACTGATCTCATTTCCATCTACATCTAAGGTAGTGGCCTCATTTCCGCTTAACATGGTGTTAATCAGTCCGGCCACCTGCACAGGGGACATCCCCTCCGCTGCAGCTTTAATCGGATCAATATCTATCTTAACCACCGGCGCTGCGTTTTCCAGGGTCGAATGCACCCTGGTCACCTCCGGACTGTCAGTAAGCCCTGCCACAATCCGGTCGGAAGCCTCCTTTAAGCTGTCGTACTGGGTACTCTCCAAAATCACCTCAAATCCGCTGCTCAGTGATGCCATGGAACTCATCATGCTGCTGGATTCCAGGGTAATGTCACAGTCAGTTATCCTTGTCAGCACCGGTCGCCACTGTCGTATAACCTGCTCCGTCGCGAGAGGACAGTCGTCTTTCAGGTATGCTGTCAAACTAGCTCCCGATCCTCCTCCCATGCTGAGTCCCGATGATCCGAAGGACAGCATGTAGGAGTCCACATATTCCTGATTCTCCTCAGATGTCACAAACGCCTCCACCTGCTGTAAAATCCTGTCGGCCTCATCAATCTTAAGTCCCGGCTTGGTCTCCACAGAGATGGCGATCGTCTTCTCGTCCGCCGAAGGCATCAGCTCCATGCCCAGCTGGGAAGCCATCAGGACGGACAGTACCAAAAACACCACGGAAGTAAAAATCACTGTCTTCTTCTTCGGCAGAAGAACCTTCATAATCCCGCGGTAACCATTCTGCAGCTTCTCCACCATGCCTGACAGAGGCGCCCTCTCCTTCTCCTTGGGCCTGTACATGGTATAGCACAAAGGCACAATGGTCATGGCCGAAATCAGGGATGCCAGCATGCAAAACACGATGGTAAATCCCAGCGGCTTAAACATCTGCCCGGACATTCCCTTTTGAAACGCCAAGGGAAGAAACACCACACAGGTGGTCACGGTTCCGCCGATAATCGACTGGAGCACGATTCCGCTTCCCTTCAGGGCCACGTCCGTGTATTCCCGGAATCCCACACCCTTTGTAGAGCGGAAACAGCTCTCCAGCACCACAATCGAATTATCCACCATCATTCCCACGCCCAGCACCAGACTGCTTAAGGTAATTACGTTCAGTGAGAACCCCATGGCACTCATGGAGATCAACGCCGCCAGAATCGAGATGGGGATCGATGTTCCGACAATCAGGGATGCCTTCAAATCCCCGAAAAACAGAAAAATAATCACCATGGAAACGATGACCGCCATGACCATAGTCTGGAGCACGGAGCTTAAGGAAGATTTAATCATGGTACTGTTGTCATCCACCACCACGATCTCCAGATCCGGATCTCCCGCCCTCATCCTCTCTACAATCCGCATAACGTCCTTCGACACTTCCACATCGCTGCTGCTCTGCTGTTTCTTGATCTGCACGGAAATGGTATCCCTGCCGTTATATCGCCCGATACCGCTGGCATCCTCCAGGGCCGGATAGATGTTGGCCACATCCTCCAGGTAGATAATATTCCCGCTTCCCAGAGTAATTGGAATGCTCTTCAGGCTTTCAGCCGTACTGTAATCCACGCCTGCGGACACGGACAGCGTCTGCTTTCCCACCCGGGTATCTCCTATGGGGAAGGAAAAGTCCGCACTGCTCACGGCAGAAGCCACCGCGTTCATACTCAGACGGTATTGGGTCAGTTTCTCCGGGATCAGCTCAATCCGTATGTACTCTTTCTGTCCGCCGCTGATATCCACACTGGCCACGGAGGACAGTTTCTCAAATTCCGGCACAATCGTGTCATTGACGTAATTATATAGATTCCCCTGAGTGTCGTTGTTTACCGCCAGAGAAATACTGGGCATATCATTGATGTTCATCTCCATGATAGTGGGTGTCTTCACGTCGTCAGGAAACTGTGACTGAACGGCATCCATCTTTTTCTTCAGGTCATCGTACGCATCATCAATGTCGATACCATACTCATATTCCAACAGCACGATGGAATAATTCTCGCTGGAAACACTGGTAACTCCTTTTAATCCGCTTAGAGTTCCCGTCTCATTCTCAATGGGCTGGCTCACCAGTTCATCCACATCTTCCGGGCTGGCCCCGGGATACACAGTAGAGACCAGCAGCATGGGCATATCCATAGGCGGAATCAATTCCAGCTTGGAAGACAGCACCGATGTAAGGCCGAATACAATCAGGCACAGAACTACCATCACCGTGGTTACCGGCCGCCTGAGGACAGTTTTTGTCAGATTCATGTGCAGATCCTCCTTTATTCAGCCTCTGTCTCAGCTGCCGATTCCTGTTCCGCAGCCAAAACCGCCAAAGCTCCCTCATACAGTTCCGGGCTCCAGGTTGTAATAACATTGTCCGCAGCTGTCAGGCCGGAAACGATCTCCGTCTTCTCCGAATCGCTGAGTCCAATCTCCACATCCGTCTTATGCACGATTCCGCTGTCAAATGTATACACATACGCACTGCCGTTGTCATAGTAAATCGCATCCACCGGGACTGTCATGACTCCATCGGCTTTATCGGAGGTCACATACAGCTTTACGGATGAACCATTTGCCAGAGTGTCTCCCTCCTCCACCGACGCTTTCACTTTAAAAAGTCCTGTGGCCGGGTCCACCATCGTACTGACCTCCGTAACGATCCCTCCATACTCGCTTCCGCCTTTCTCGATACGGATAGGGTCCCCTTCCCTCACATTATCCAGAATAGCCTCCGTAACGGCAAAATTAACAATCTTACTTCCCTCACTGGTAATAACGCACAGAGGGCTGCTCTGGGTGGCCATATCATGGACCTCCATAGTGCTGGACTCTATCTTCCCGGAAATAGTGGCCGTGATACTGCTGAATTCCACCTGATAGTCATAAGCCAGCTTCGCCGAATCATACTGAATCTGAGCGGATTTAGCCCCGCTCTCCACCTGCTCAAAAGCCTGAGCAGAGATATCCCCACTGCCATAAAGGACTCTCATGCGGTTCAGGTTGGTCGTGGCATCCTTCAGGGCAATCTCTGCCGCTTCCAGCTGCAGCCTGGCACCATCCACCTGTTTCGTGTCTATCTCACACAGAAGCTGTCCTTCCTCCACATAGTCGCCGTTCTTCACATAGACTGCCGTGATCTCGCCGGCTGCTTTGGGGATCACATATACGGAATCCGCCGGCTCTATGGTTCCCGTCATACTGCGGAACAGCTCAATATCCCCCGTAACCGGCTGTTCCACTTTTACATAAGGCGGCGCCACCGCCTCTGGTACACTTTCCGGAGTCAGATATCTGTGCCCCATAAAAGCCCCTGCTGCCACAACTACTACTGCTGTTGCCGCAATTATCGTCTTCTTACTCATCTAATTTTCCTCCGTCTGGTTGATTTCGGAATCCCTGTAGGCCCCATTTTTTAACAATAATAATGCTTTTTTATACTCTTTCTTGATGATATTCTCATGGTCGGGATTTTTGTGAAACTCGCCGATCCCCGCCATCATAGCGGCAAGGCAAAGTTTAACCAAAATCAAAACCCCCCCAGTTGAGCCGTCCCGCAGTTTGGAACGATCAATCTTTCCAAAGAACTCTTCTCCCACTGCCTTTTCCAGATCCATATCTCCTACTGTGCATTCTAAAAGCGCATCTTCCGGATACATTATCAAATTTTTATGCAGGCTGAACAGGTCATTATTCTTACAGAATTCAAGTGCATAATCCATCATGGACTCCATCAGGGAAAATACATCCCCATCGCTTTTGTCCAAACCCTCCAGACAGAATTCTCTCCACTTTTTCGCGGTATCCCCTAATAAAAACGACAGAAGATCCCGTTTATCTTCAAAATATGTATAGAAACTGCCCCGGGATATACCTGCATCCCGGATAATTTTGTTAATGGAAACCTTCTCATATGGCACCGCTATAAATTCTTTCATAGACGCTTTCCAGATCAGTCCCTGCTTTTCCTCAGAAAGCCTGTAAAAACGTTCACTCGGCATTTTCAATCTCCCCTCATAGTACTGCATCGCCTGGCGGATAAGCTGTCAACAGGTTACTCCAGATCTCTGATATAACAAAAGTGACAGCTTGTCATTCATTATAATGACAACCTGTCACTCTGTCAACAGAGTTATTCTTTTTTAATAATTTCCTAACATTTCAGTTAGATTCTTCCTTTTCCTTAATATTTTTCGAAACCGTTATCTCCTGATTGTCAATATGCTCCCGCATAGCCGCCTTGGCCTCTGCTACCCGCCGTCCCCGGATCGCCTTTAAAATGTTATCGTGCTCTATCAGCAGGATCTGCCGCTTGTCCGCATCCTTGATGTACTCCAGGCGATAGCGGTACATCTGTTCCCTGAGGTTATTGATGATCTGCACCAGCCGATTATTGTTGGTTCCCTTGTAGATAATGTCGTGATACGCTTCATCCGTCTCTGCCATGAGCATCACATCCTGACTGGCCACCGCCCTCCGGAAAGCCTCCTGGGTCCTGTCCAGTTCATCAATCTCGTCTTCCGTCATCCTCTGGCATGCCAGTTCAATGGCCAGTTCCTCCAGGGAACGACGTATCTCCAGCACATCGCGCAGACTTTTCTCAGAAATCCTGGCCACCTCTGCCCCTTTTCTGGGGATCATCAGCACCAGTCCTTCCAACTCCAGTTTCCGGATTGCCTCCCGAATCGGTGTGCGGCTGACTCCCAGCCGTTCTGCCAGCTGGATCTCCATAAGCCGCTCCCCCGGTCCCAGTTCTCCTTTTAAGATCGCCTGGCGCAGTGTATTAAAAACCACATCCCTAAGTGGCAGATATTCATTCATATTTACCTTTAAATTATGCCCGTCCATTATGTCCTCTCATTCTTTTCGATTGTAAAAGTCCGTAAGATAAACCTGTCTCACAAGATCGGTTCCTTCCCCATAACGCATCCTCTCGTAAGCCGCCGACGCCTCTTTCGAATTACCAAACAGCCCGAACACCGTGGGACCGCTTCCGCTCATAAGAGAACCCATGGCACCCATATCCATCATCATCTCTTTTATCTGTCCGATGACCGGGTGTGCCTTGATTGTCACTGTCTCCAGCACATTACCCATATGAGACGCTATACCGTGAATATCTTCTCTGCCGATCGCCTCCACCATAGCGTCGATATCGGGATGCTGTTCCGGTCTCAGCTCATTAACACCGAGATTCTCATAGACGAATTTCGTGGACACGCTGATGGCTGGCTTCGCTATAAGAACCTGACACTGGGGAAGCGGCGGCAAAGGGGTCAGGACTTCCCCGATCCCTTCTGACAGTGCGGTCCCTCTCAAAACACAGTAGGGAACATCCGCCCCGATTTTCACGCCCCGCTCCATCAGCTGTTCTATGGAAAGCCCCAGGCCAAACATCCGGTTCACGCCGAAAAGAACCGCCGCCGCGTCACTGCTGCCCCCCGCCATGCCGGCTGCCACCGGAATGAACTTCTTAAGCTTAATCGACACCCCTTTTTTAACACCGAACTCGTCTATCAAAAGCTTGGCAGCTTTGTAGGCCAGATTGTTTTCATTGTTTGGGAGGTAGTAAAGGTTCGTCTCCACCTTTATCCCCGGCTGTTCCAGATACATCAGATCAATCCTGTCATACAGTCCCACCGTCTGCATAACCATGCGAACCTCATGGTAGCCGTCCTCCCTCTTCCTGAGCACATCCAGTCCCAAGTTAATCTTTCCGTAAGCTTTCAACCCCAGATGTTTTACCATATACCCTTCTCCTTGTGTCATTTATCTATATGTATTTTGTATACAGTATATTATATCCCAAATACACAAAAATACAAGCCTCAAAAATCAAAAACAAGGGTATTTCTAAACTCAGAATTACCCCTGTTCTGTCTGAAAATTTTCAATCAATTCCAACTTTTTTCCCCGGCTAAGTCTTTTTATGGCAGACTCCCGTTTCATAGCCTCCTCCTTCGTGTCATATTCTTCATAATACACCAGCTTGACCGGTCTTCGGCATCTGGTATATTTCGCACCCTTCCCTTTATTATGCGCTTTAATCCTCTCCTCCAGCCGGTTAGTCCAACCGCAGTACAGGCTCCCGTCACGGCAGCACACCAGATATGTGTAGTTCATATGCGTTTCCCTTTCCTTATCCTCTGTCTGTTCCTGTTTCTCTATGTAGACGGCAACTGTGCTTGCAATACACACTTACCGCCCAGGTTACCCTGAATCTATTTGAAGCACCAGCTGGATGCGGATATGACACCGTTCATCCATAAACCTTATATTGTATTATATCCTGAAATCTCGATTTTGTGCATCCAGCTTTTTCCTTTATTTTTATTTTCTTTTTTACTTCCCGGTTTTTATTCCTCGTCTTTTCTTAGGCTCCCGCCACATCTTTCACCAGAATCAGCCGGTCTCCCGGCCGTACCTGTTCTCCGGGCAGCCCGTTGGCCTCTATTACCTGCTTCCTTGTGGTGTGAAACCGCTTCGCAATATCCCACAGACGATCCCCTGGCTGTACGATATAACCTGTGATTCCCGGAAGCTCCTGAAGTTTTTCAAGATCCAAAGGCGACTCCTTCACCCCAAGGATCACTGGCTCCTTTACGGGCTGTAGTACAAGTATATCCAGACTTATGACACCTTTTATTTCCACCATATCGCCGCCTGCCATAACCGCCGTCATCTGTTCCAGCACTGTATTTAACTGGTAAACACTGTCCGGAGTGATTCCCGGCGTCTCTGCCTCATAGTGGAAAGGAATCAGCGCGGTCTCCGCCCTCACTGGCTCCGAATCGTCGGATGTAAGATACAGAAGCGATACTTCAAGAACACCGTCTATCTGCAGGGAATCCTCCTGTATCTCCACATCATCTATTTTGACTGTCCCGTCGTTGTGACAGATCTGGAGAACTCTGTCGCCGGACTTTAAGTCCACTTTTTCCGCAATTCTGCACTTTCCCGTATTTTTGCTCAGCAGACGATCAAAGAACACCTCTCCTGACTCCAGCTCCAGTTCCCGGCTGTTGGAATAAAAATCCCCCAGCAATTCAATCTGCTGCTCTTCATAAAGCTTCATATCCAGTTCCAGGACCGCATCCAACTCCAGATCCCGCATCTCCCCGTCATAATCCGGTTTCGCCTCCAGTTCTTTGTGCACAAGCCTTACGGATATTGACGGGACCATTCCCTCAACCGACTCCGGAAGTTCCACCTCCCCTGCAAAGGGAATACTCTCCTCCAGCCATTGGACCGGTATATTCTCCCCTTCGCCTGTATAGATGGCAAATATCATCACTTCTCCCTCTACATGTACTCTGCCGTCCAAAGGTTTTGTCGTAGTTCCCCGTAGCCGAATTTCACTCCACAAAATCTGCTCGATGCTGGGTTTGCTTCCGGACAGAGAAATATCTTCTTTAATTCGGTATGTATCCTTTCTCCGAACTGCGATCACTGCCACATCTGCCTGCCTCCGAAGAATCTCCATTCCACCCGAAGCCTCCGCTCCTGCCGGTTCCTGTACATTCTTCTCATTATATCCCTCCGAATCATATCGGCTTGCGGTCCATCCTCCGCCGTCCATATCCCCCGTATTCCATCCGCTCTCATCCCTTCTGTCCATATTGCTCTCCACCACATCAACAGCAGCTTCGGCATCATACAGAGTTTCCACCCGGATGACAAGCGTCACTATGGCTTTTACGCTTACCTTTCTGGAATTAATCATGCTGGCGGTAAGATCCTCCAGATCCCAGCTGATCCCCAAATAATCCTTCTCTTCAAGTCCGGATATATTGATCGGCTCCTCAAACGGAATGTGGCCCGCCATGGTCTGAAAGCCGCCCTCTGCCTTTCTGTATAATATCTGAAAATTCAGCTTGCCCTTCACCAGCACTCGCTCGCTCTGATTCTTAACCGATTCTATCTGAATATCCCCGGAGCTCAAAATAACCCGTGCCATATCATCCATGGTATCCGGAACTATGAAATCGTCGTCCAGGGTCACCTGTGTCGCTACATTATTTTTAAAACGGTTCATATGTATATTTCTCTTCACCAATTCCAGCATAATTCCACCTACCTGTCTTTCTTCCTGCTTTTATAATAAGTGTATGTGGCAGTTGCGGAAAATATGCGGAGGCTTTTTTTAACACTTTTTAGAGACTTTTCCATTATGGATATATTCCTGATTTTATGGTAATACACCAGTTTACAACTTTTGAAATTTCCTAAAACCTGATAAAATGTAGTCTTCCACGGCCTTTATCAAGGCAGAATAATTTTTAATAGTTTCGAGAA
>JAAWHK010000051.1 GCA_022795805.1 Hungatella sp.
AATTTCCAATAGGCACACACATACACTACCCAATGTCAAAAAACGCCGTCCGGTACTCTTCGGTAGAGCCCCGGCGTGGATGTATACGGCCCCGGGATCTCCTCCATCCCCGGGGAGTATCCCATGATCCGCATGACCGGATCGTCGGTGGCAGCAGCCCATGTAGCCGGAGCCGTGGCTAATATTTATTCCCGGCAGTATCCCGCCGAAACTTACCCCGCCATCGGCAGCGATCTTGTTAAAGCCACTCTTATCCGGGGGGCAGACCGAAATCCAAACTACACATATCCTAACCGTGAATGGGGGTACGGCACCTTGGATCTCTACAATTCGTTTATTTCCCTGCGGGATTAATTCCCCCGCATCTCAATCCGCGGTCCTCCGTTTTTCTCCAGATAGCTTCTGGTGATGACCACGGTTCCGATGCCCGGGTCTTTGGGAACCTCAAACATGATGTCCAGCATAAATTCTTCCATGATGGCCCGCAGAGCTCTGGCTCCCGTCTCCCTCTCCAGAGCCTCCCGGGCGATCCACTCCAGGGCCTCATCTTCAAACACCAGCTTTACCTCGTCCAGAGCCAGGAGTTTGACGTACTGTTTTATGATGGCATTTTTAGGCCTCCTCAGAATCTCTACCAGCATAGGGCCGGTCAGCTTCTGGAGCGTGACCACCACGGGAAGACGGCCCAGAAACTCGGGGATCATGCCGAAGGTGCGCAGATCCTTATTAACCACATGGGTCAGTATATTGGGAGCATCGTCATAACGGTCTTTCAGTTTTGCCTTGAAGCCAATGGAGGAAGTCTTATTCAGCCGCTGTTTTATGATGTCCTCCAGATCAGGAAACGCGCCGCCGCAGATGAAGAGAATGTTGTCCGTGTTCACTGTGGCCATAGGGGTCAGAGCGTTCTTCTGATTGGAACCTACAGGGACTTCCACGACACTTCCCTCCAGAAGCTTTAACAGCTCCTGCTGTACCGACTCCCCGCTGACATCTCTGGTGTTGGTGTTCTTTTTTTTGGCGATCTTGTCTATCTCGTCTATAAAAATAATTCCTCTCTCCGCCTTCTCCACATCATTGTCCGCTGCTGCAAGAAGTTTCGTAACTACACTCTCGATATCATCTCCGATGTAACCGGCCTCCGTGAGGGCCGTGGCGTCGGCGATGGCGAGGGGAACGTCCAGCAGACGGGCAAGGGTTTTTACCAGGTAGGTCTTGCCGCTTCCGGTAGGGCCTATCATAAGGATGTTGGATTTCTCTATGGTTACGTCCTCCTCCTGCTCAGATACAGGGGAATCCTTGTGGAAGACGCGCTTATAGTGGTTGTAGACCGCTACTGCCATTACCTTTTTGGCCTGTTCCTGGCCGATGACGTATTCGTCAAGGCTGCTCTTTATCTTGTGGGGCGCCGGAATGTCTTTTATGCTGAAAGCCGGTGCCGGCGCCTTTGCAGATTTTTTCTTGATTCGCTTCTTCTGTGGAATCTCCGTGTTGGGGACATTTAAGTTGGCAAAATCGGAAAGGTTCAGGTTCATGTACGGCATATTGGGGATCTGGGATAAGTCCATCCCCCCTTTCGTCACGGCGTCGAACGCTTTCTGCATGCAGTCGTGACAAAGACTCATGCTGCCCGGCATCTGAATCATGGGACCGGCCTTGCTCTCCGGCCGACGGCAGATGTAGCAGATTTTTTCGTAGTCGTCTTCCTGGGATTGATTCTCAGGGTTTTGTGGTGAAGTGGGGGTTTTTTCTTCCAATGTTGGGGTCTCCTGTTCTTTGGGTGCGTATTGTTGTGGCTAAGCATGTTGCTACGTGGACATTATAATAAATTTCATCCCCCAGTACAAGTCCGGGGGATGAAATTAGAAAGTTTTAATATTTATTGTTTCTGTCCGGCAGTGACATTCTCTTCCAGGGTGGCCCTTCCTCCCAATGTTATTTCTATGGTTCTCTCTACATACTGTCCGTTCTCCAGACTCTGTACCGTCATGTTCACTGTCTCACCTTCCTTATAGTATCTTAACAGCTCCTGAAGACTTGCCATGGTTCTGACAGTCTGATCGTCAAATTTTGTAATGATATCTTTCTCCCGCAGATCTGTCTTGGATGCCGCGCCGTCTTCGATGATCCCTGATACAAATATTCCCGACGGCATTCCCAGCTGTTTTACCATGCTGTCCTCTACGGTGAATCCCTGGATACCCAGATAGCCTTCTTTACCTTCCTCCACCACATCGCCTCTGGTTCGCTTGGTCATAAGGGAGCTGATGATGTCCTGTACCTTGGAGATCGGGATTGCATATCCCACACCCTCCACTTCTGTGGATGAGTATTTGGCTGCATTGATGCCGATTACCTCACCCTTCATATTTAACAGCGCGCCGCCGCTGTTGCCCGGATTAATGGCCGCATCGGTCTGAAGCAGATTTCTGGTGATGGAACCTTCTGTAGTCACTTCTCTGTCCAACGCGCTGATATACCCCACCGTTATAGACTGTCCATGTCCCAACGCGTTTCCTATGGCAACAACACCCTGCCCCATCTTTAACTCATCGGAATTGCCCAGTGTAGCGACACTGATCTGTCCCAATGTCTCCGATGGGATATCCTTTAAGGGAACCGCAATCACCGCCAGATCCAAATCCGCATCCGTTCCTTTAATAGCCGCGTTTACGGATGTATTATCAATAAATACCACAGACATGCTGGTGGCATCCTGCACCACATGATTATTGGTTACGATAAGCAGCTCCTCGTCATTCTGTCCCACGATAATGCCGGATCCGCTGCTGGGCACTTCGTACGTCTGGGGCATACCAAACCAGGAATTGCTCTGGTAAAGAGTCGTATTATTAATGGCAACGATAGACGGCATGGCATTGTATACGATGGAAGAGACATCCATAGCTACCAGATTCCCCGCACCGGAATCGGATACACCGCTCGGCGTTGTCTCCGCTGACACGGCGGAAGTCTGGGTCTCCGCCTGACTTACCTGCGGATAAGCGGCTGTTTCAGGCCGTAAAGAGTCCGCTACCATGTTGACTCCCACCATCGTTCCCCCGGAAATCACGCCGAAAAGAAGCGCTGCAGCTGTGATGCCTGCCACCTTTGACGCTATCTTACGATGCTTTCCGGATTTTTGGCCAGCGTTCCCCGCAGCCGGACCGCCCGGCATGGGACCGTTTGGCATTCCCTGATTCTGAGGGCCATAGTACTGCGTATTCTGATAGGAACCGGCAAACGGCGGCCGGCCGGCTCCCGGCCCCGGATTGGGATTCATCGCCGTGTATGGAGGCTGACATCGATTCTCCGGCTGCTGACTCTGCCGATACTGGCCTGATCCGTTCCCCATATAGCCGCTGCCCGGCTGTTGCTGAGGTTCACCCTGATACTGACCTCCCTTTTGGTCTGCATTCCTCTGAATCCCATCCTGGCTGTCCCCAGCCTCCGTTCGGGAGACCGCCTGCTGACTCTCCATGTTCCTGTTCTCTCCCTGAGAATCCTCTGCTCTATGGTCATCAGGGCTCCCATTGCCGCCAAACCCATTATTTCTGTTGTCTTCGTACATATGATAATCCCCTTTCTTTTAAATATACTGTTCTGTGTTCCTGTTTCCTTTCGGTATGCCCATACTATACCAATGGTTTGTGACGGATTTGTGACAGAATTATAATAAAAATGTGAAGCACTAAAAAATGCCGCTTTGCAGCTGTCCCGCAAAGCAGCATTCTCTTTTTTACTGTCCCGGATTCGGACCCTCCGGACCCCCATTGCCGTTTCCTGACGCCCCGTCTCCGGGCCCCTGAGCTCCGTTACCGTTCTGACCCACGGTTCCCGGCCCCGCCTGCCATGGCAGCGTAGGCGTGGAAGGGCTGACTGACGGTCCTGAATTCTGTCCGTCTCCCGGGCTTTCCGTGCTGTTGTCCCCCGGCGTAATCGTTCCGTTTCCGGGTTCCCCAGTCCCTCCAGGTTCCGTAGTTCCTCCGGGACCGGCAGGCCCCGGACTGCTCTCACTGGGATTCTGAACTCCAGGTCCCTGGGAATTGGAACCCCCCGGTCCCGGATTCGTCCCGGCAGCCGAAGACTCTCCCGGCCCCTGGCTTCCGCCCGGCTGTCCCGGCTGAGTAGGCCGAACAAATCCCGGTCCGTTGGGATTCGGCACTTCCTCCTCCGGCCAATCGTCAATGGGAGCATCGATCAGTTCCCCGTTTTCATCTGTCATCCCCGGATATATACCGATTATGTTGCCTTCCTCATCGGTCTCCCACGGTATGACGGCGTTGCCGTCTTCATCGGTTTCCTCCTCCTGCGCTGTGGTCTCTTTCTCCGTGGAGGCAGGACGCGTAGGTTCCTCCGGAACATAGCCGTCCGTAGAAAGTGCGCTGCCCTTAAAAGGCTGTCCCTCTTTATACATACCACTGTCGGAAGCAATCTTGTCGCTGATCTGCTTCACCTGATCCGTTGTTTCATAATCCTCATCTCCAAACAGGAACGTGTGAAGCTGTTTTACATTGGACTCCAATGTCTGAGGGATAACACAGTCACCCTTGCCAGGCATATTGGCATTCCCCTTGGCAAAGGGGAACCCGGCTGTTTCGCCCATATGATATTTGCCGATCCCCAAAGCCATGGTAGTCATATCCGCGAATGTGATATTGGTGCTGACATTGGGAAGCACCACCACCAGAATATTGTTCAATACAGAGTAATCTGCCTGCTTCGCTTTGGCGAAAGCCAATTCAATTATCTTTCTCTGGCGCTCTGTCCTGGCGTAATCTGTATCCATAAGACGCAGACGTCCGTAAGCCACCGCCTGAACACCGTCCAGGTGCTGCATACCCGGTCCCTTAAGGTGATGGGAGCCTATGTCTGTAGCCTTTACGGTCTCCGTGATAAATCCATTAATATACTTAAATTCCGATTTGGTAATCTCCACATCCACTCCGCCCAGAATATTGATACCCTCCGCCACGGATCTCCAGCTGAATGTGATGTAATCCGTAATATTCAGGTCCAGATTTTTGTTCAGAGTCTTCAGGGCCTGCTGAGGTCCCCCGTTGGTATATGCCGCGTTAACCTTTCGGTACGACCCCTCATCATTGATATTCAGGTAGGTGTCCCTGTAGACAGATACCAGCTTGATCTCCCCTGTATCCTCATTAATACAGCATATCATAATGACATCCGACTGACTTCCGGCACCCACATTGCCGTCCCTGCTGTCCACGCCGAACACGGCGATCATCCGATAACCCTTCATCTTTTTCAGGGTATCCAGGGAAATCTCATTGTTTCCCACCGTTTTCGGGTCAAAATCCGGCCTTTGAATCATAGTAAACCGCCGCGCAAAATAACCGTAAGTAAATATGAACAGCAGTGCAAAACATTCGGCTATGATCATGGCGATTATGCGCTTTTTCATCCGCCTCTGTTTTGCCTTCTGAATCTTGCCCTGAGCCACCTGCCCCCTGACGCTCTCTCCAGGCGGTGGTATGGTTCCCGCTCTTCTGGAACCTGAAGACAAAGATCCGGAAGTCCGCCGGCTTCTGTCGCCTCGGCTGCCGGACATTTCCTCACCGGGCCCCTGTGCCCGCACAGAGGACACAGACCTCCCCATCCCGGGTTCCCGCCCGGCTGCCGCCCGCCTGGCCGCAGCGGCTCTTTCCGCGTCAGAGATCCTGACGCTGCCTGTTCTCCCTGAAAGAGAACCTGAACCCGATATCCCCTCCCTTCCGGAAGACGGAGGGATTCGTCTGCCGCCGGTATTGTATCTGTCGCCCATATCCCTCCTATATCCCCGCTGCGGTTCCGTATTCCGGCTCTGAGCCGGCCGCATATCCTGGGAGGAGGTATCTCTCTGTCTGTTCTGTCTGCCGTTCCTCATAGAAGGATCTCTCCTGCTTCCGTCCGGCCTCTGCCCAAACTCATTATCATGCTCAAAATTCATGCATATAACCTCGTCTAACCATGCCCGCAATCAATAGGCATTTTTATTAATAAACCCTTTAAAAAACGTCAGAAACAAAATTTTAAAATCCAGACCCAGAGTCCAGTTCTCAATATAGTACAGATCGTGTTCGATTCTCTTGGTAATGGAGGTGTCTCCCCGGTATCCGTTGACCTGGGCCCACCCGGTCATCCCCGGGCGAACCTGATGCTTGATCATATATCTGGGTATCTCTTCCTTAAACTTCTCCACAAAAAACGGCCTCTCCGGCCTGGGACCCACCAGGCTCATGTCACCCATAAGGACATTGAACAGCTGAGGCATCTCGTCAATACTGGTCTTTCGAATAAAACGGCCTATCGGCGTCACCCGGGAATCATTGGGCGTGGTCCACCGGCTTTTCTCCGCCGACGGCGCCTGCACCTCCATAGACCGAAATTTATACATCCGGAAGGTTCGGTTGTGAAGTCCCACCCGCTCCTGACAGTAGATCAGCGGTCCCGGGGAAGTGATCTTAATGAGAATGGCAGCCACCAGCATAATCGGTGAAAACAGAACGATGGCCACCACCGCTCCGAAAATATCCACCATCCGCTTCATGGTTTTATTCAGCAGATTATTAAGGGGAACGTGACGGATATTAATAACCGGAAGCCCCTCCAGATCCTCCGTAAAAGGCCTGGTGGGAATCATATTGTTATAATCCGGAATAAACTTGGTGTGAACTCCGGACTTTTCACAGGACGCCACGATATCCTCCAGCTTCGCATACTCTTTCAGTCCCAGGGTGATGGCGATCTCGTCCAGCCGGTTCAATTCCAAAATCGAATCCAGTTCCTCAATCTTCCCGATAATCCTTACCTTCCGGTACTCTTTTCCTGCGGGCACATGGTCGTCCAGAATGCCATACACCTGATAGCCCCACTCCCCGTTTTGCCTTACCCTGTCGATGAATCCCTCCGCTGCCCGGCTGTAGCCGATAAGCAGAATATGTTTCTGATTGTAGCCCTTTCCCCGCAGAGAATGGAGCAGCTGGCGGATAAGATTCCTCTCCCCAGTCTCCACCACAACATTGATGATAAAAAAATAGAATACCATCCGTGTGGAATACTCCTGAAAATAAGGGTTCTTTTTCAGCAGGAAAAGCAGCATGGTAATGATCAGAATCCCCGCCGTATTGGCCTTGCATATATTGGCAAATTCAAACCTGCGCCTCTGTATCCTCTTGGGTGTATACAGCTGAAAACATGTATACAGAATAAGGTACAGCGGCACTATAACAATCAACGCTCCAAAGTAAATGCGGGGCGGCAGAATCCCGGTTCCGGGATTAAACCACTGATTGCCCAGATACAGGCATGTCCACGCCGATGCATAGGACAGGATTATCATCAGAGCATCCAGCACTACATGAAGACTGTTAAGCTTTTTCTGATTACTCTTTATCATGATTTTTCACCTTAGTATTAATGTGTTGCCATATCCCATACATTATACATGAAAAACCGGCTGCTGATATTAAATTTCTCTTAAATTATGAGAAATGTTTTCCATTTTAAAGGCAATAAAACAAGTATACATCACACATTGTGATTATTCAACAAAAATTTTCTTCGGGAAAATTCGTATACGTATACCGCCGTCCCCACCAGAAGCTCCCACTGGATAGCCAGGCAGTTTGAAACATGGCCGGGGCCAAAAGCGGTTTTGGTGCACGTTCTCATGGTAAGAAGCCCTTCCTTTACGCCTGCCGCGTAGGCCTTCTCAAACCCCCGTTTTTTGAAAAAACCGTATTTCACAGCGGTTCCGGCTATTAAAGGAATCAGGTTTATGAGCAGCTGGGGCCACGGCATATTTTTGTAATTGATATAAATATTGTTGCGGGCCGCCAGCTTTACCTTGAAGTCATTGTACCTGGAACCGCTGGTTCCGCTTCCCACATGGTAAACCACCGCAGTGGGGCAATACATGTTGTGATAGCCGAAGATCTTTGCCCTCCAGCACACATCAATATCCTCCAGATAGCAGAAATGCTTCTCGTCAAAATATCCGATGGTCTCAAAAATCTCCCGCCGGTAGACAGCGGCCCCCGCGCATGCGGAGAACACTTCACAGGGGCGGTTGTATCCTTTGCTGCTCTGTCCCACCCCCCTCTGATACGCCCATCCAACAGCAGAATACATATCCCCGGCATCGTCCATCAGATCCCGGTTGTACATCTGGATCATCTTGCTGCTTACGGCAAAAATCTTTTCGGAACGGCGGATAGATCTTAGCAGTTCCCCTACAAAATCCGGCTCAGGCTCCGTGTCATTGTTTAACAGCAGCACATAAGGCGTCTTTGCCGCCCGGATCCCTTCATTGACCGCCCCGGAGAATCCGGTATTGGTCTCAAGACACAGAGTGGGAATCCAGCGCTGTCTCAGCCATTCCACGCTGTCATCTTCCGACCCGTTATCCACCACCAGAATCTGAAAGTCCCGGCACCGCTGCCTTTCAAGAGCCGCAATACATCCCTCCAGAAACGCTCTGCCGTTATAATTAGGAATAATAACCGTTACTGCCGACTGTCCGGCCATATGATTTCCTCCCTCTGCTCTATTCATTACCTGGACCGCTGTCGTCCATCAGCGCTTTGATAGCCGCATCCAGCTCATACGGTTCGCCGATACCCTCTTTTTTTAAATCCCGCAGGGCAAAATTAGATTTGCGCAGGGTCAGATTCGGATTATAGTAAGGGTCGCCCTCCCTCAGGATATCCGGCCACTTTTTCGCGAATCTGGCCACTTCCCGGTTGAATCTGTCCACCTTTTCCGGCGTGTCCTCCAACCCCCTGGATTTGGACTCATAATGGTAGAGCACCGCATAGGGCGCATATACCACCACCTTTCCCAGACTCCGCACTTTCATGCAGTAGTCAATGTCGTTAAACGCCACGGCCAAATCCTCACTGAAGCCTCCCGCCTTCTCAAACACTGATTTTTTGCTCATCATACAGGCAGCCGTCACAGCACTGTAGTCCTGGGCGCACATGGCACGGTGGAAATAGCTGTTCTCCGCCTTATGAAGGCCGATAAACGTATGCCCCGCAATGCCGCCGAAGCCTATGACTACTCCGGCGTGCTGAATCGTGTCGTCCTGGTACAGCAGCCGGGCGCCCACAGCGCCTACATCCTCCCTCTGGCAGAATCCCAGCATCTCCTCTATAAAGTTCTCCGCTATGAGCTCTGTGTCGTTGTTGAGGAACAAAAGATACTCTCCAGAGGCGTGGTGCACGCCGAAATTGTTGATGGCCGAATAGTTAAATTCTCTCTCCCAGACGACCACCCGAACCTGGGGAAACTCCCTCTGGATCGACTCATAGTACTCAAACGTGGCTTTCTGTGTGCTGTTGTTCTCCACCACCACAAATTCCACATTTTTGTAGGTGCCCCTGGTGAGGATGGCCCGCATGCACAAATCCAGATCCTCATGGTGATCCTTGTTGGGGATAATCACGGAAACCTTTGGAGTATCCTCAATCTTAAACACGGTATGGTAGATCCCGTAATCCACGCCTTTCTCCACCTTCTCCGCCGCAATCCCCACTCTCCGGTAATGGTCCATAATGGCCCTGGCCCCTGCCTCAAAGGCATACAGCTTGCTCTGGGGATTGCTGGCCGTGGATTCCTGGTGGCATCTCCAGTGGTACAGCACTTTCGGAATGTGCCACACCCCTTGGGCCGCCTCCGTGCACCGAAAGATGAAGTCATAGTCCTGAGCCCCGTCAAACTCTCTCCGGAGCCCTCCCACCCTGTCCACCAGCTCCCGCTTCACCACAAACTGGTGACAGATGTAGTTGACACTGGTCAGCAGATCCGGGTTAAAGTCCGGCTTAAAATGGGGGTCAAACAGCGCGCCCCCATCCATATCCATCTTGTCCTCGTCGGAATAGATTACCTGGCAGTCAGGGTGCTCCACCGCAGCCCTGGCACATTCGTACAGGGCGTCCTCCGTCATGGCATCGTCATGGTCCGCCAAAACGATGTAATCCCCGGACGCCATGGCTATGGCCGCATTGGTGTTGTCGGAAATCCCGCCGTTTTTCCCCAGTTTTTCGTACCGGATCCGCGAGTCCTTATCCATGTACTTCTTCACGATCCTGTAAACATCCTGTCCCTGGGGACTTCCGTCCGCCAGACACAGCTCCCAGTTGGGGTAGGTCTGAGCCGCAATAGAATCCAGCATCTCCCGCAGATACCGCTCCGGCGTCTTGTACAGAGGTATGACAACGGAAAACACAGGGCCATTGTCCCACGTTTCTTTCCGCTGCCTTTCCAGCTCCTCCGGGGCGGGCCTGGTCAGGGAATACCACTCCCCGTAGTCATAGTCATTGTCCAGTCCCTGAATTTTGTGGATCGATTTGACAAACAGGGCCCGCAAGCCGTTCTCCTTCCAGAAATCCACGGCTACACGGACCGTCTCCATATTCATCAGGTCCTTTATCTTCTGCATCCGCTTGTGGGCCACGCTTGCCCGCTTTGCAATCAGATCCTCGTTATATTTTATCCGCACCTTCCTGCCGTCACACTGAATCACCAGGTAATAGTTCTTCCCCCTCTCATAGGGGAACTGAATATCGAACCCGAAATCCCTGTCATACACCTTGCCGTAATAGATCTGGCTCACATCATCCCGCCTGGTGGACACATACTTAAACGCGGCGGCCCTGTGATCTTCGTCCTCCACCTGAAATGCAGGCACTGACTGGGGGGTCCTGCCAATAACCCACCCATTTAACTGAATGGAATTCTCCCTGATACGGACCACATCCACATTATGCTTCATCGGCTGCTTCCTCTTTTACTTCTTCCCTGTCATCAAAGTTTATCCGCTCCTCCTCGACCACCAGCGGCCGTCTCATGACTCTGCTGTTGATGGCAAGTATATACTCTCCCACCAGGCCGATAAAAAATATTTGAACCGATCCCAAAAAACACATTCCGATAAGCAGCGGCGCCATACCTGCCGCAAATCTGTCCCAGTACATCAGCTTCATCACCAGGTATACCACCGCGACGATCATGCTGATCAGACAGCAGACACTTCCGAAGATCGTGGCCAGACGCAATCCCACCTTTGTATAGGAAGTAACGCTGAGCATAGCGGCGTCAAACAGCTTATAAAAATTGTTGCTGGTCTTCCCTGCCCGGCGCTTTGGCTGCTCATAAGGAATCTCCTTCCGCCGAAATCCCAGTTCGGCCACGATTCCTCTCAGAAACGGCGTCGGATCATCCAGCTCCCGCAAGACCTGGATAAACCTGCGGTCGTACAGGCCGAAGCCGGTAAACTGCTCGATCTGCTCCACATCGGACAGCTTCTTTATCATCTTGTAGTAACAGCCTCTCAGCCAGTACATAAGCGGATTTTCTTTGCTGGACTTCTTGATCCCGATGACAATCTTGCAGCCGTTCTCCCACTCACGCACATATTGGGGAATCATCTCCACCGGGTCCTGAAAGTCCGCCGCCATGAGCACTGTACAATCCCCGGTGCTCTGGAGCATGGCATAGTAGGGGGAGTTAAACTGCCCGAAGTTCTTTGCATTGAATATCCCTTTAATACCTCTGTCCTCCCCTGCCAGCCTGCGGATAATATCCCGGGTCTGATCCCGGGAATCATTGTCAATAAAAATAATCTCGTAGCCATAGTCCGGCAGGCTTGTGCGAAATGTCTCCCTCAGGGCATCTGCCAGAGCCTCCACGTTCTCCTCCTCATTATAGCAGGGCACCACGATGCTGATTGTCTTCATAGTAATCTCCTTATTCCATTGTAACCATAACCTTAATAAGATCGGCAGGCTTGTCTCTCATAAGATACAGCGCCTCCTCGATTTTGTCAAACCCTTTCAGACAGTGGGTCACCAGTCTCTCCGGATGAATCCTTTCATATCTTACCATATCCAGCATTCTCTCGATGCGCACTCTTCCGCCCTCCGCCAGCTCCGTACGGATAGTCTTGCCCGCCATCCCCCGTCCGCCGGAGAATTTGGGGAAGGGAAGGGCACCGGTTCCTCCGAAATAGTTGATGTTGGACACCGTACCCACGCCATACCTGACCATATCCACCGCCTGCGCAAACACCTCATCGCCGCCGCCGCAGACAATGACAGAGTCCGCCCCCACTCCGCCGGTGCGCTCCATCACCTGCTGCACCACATCACCGTTCCTGTAATTCAGCACCTCCGCGGCTCCCATCTCCAGAGCCCTCTGTACACACACAGGCCGGCTTCCCACGGCCAGGACCCTGGACGCCCCTCTCAGAGCAGCTCCGGCCACCGCCATAAGCCCGATGGGACCGATCCCCATGACCACCACCGTGTCGCCGAACTTGATATCCGCGTTTTCGGCTCCCGTAAATCCTGTGGTCACCACGTCCACGCACATCAGCGCCTGCTCCAGGGAAACCCCCTCCGGGATCCTGGCCAGCGTCGTGTCCGCGTCGGGAATCAAAAACCGCTCAGAAAACACCCCGGGCCGGCTTCTTCCCAGCTGGTGGCCGGAAAACGGTGCCGACGCGTGCTTGAAATTGTGCTCCTGAATCCCCTTCGCCCGCCAGTCCGGCGTGATGGCAGGCACTGCCACCACCTCCCCGGGCCTGAAGTCCTCTACCATCTCTCCCACTTCTTTTATCCGCGCCACACACTCATGCCCCAGCACCAGGTCAGGCGCTTTTCTGGAACCGCCTCCGAACACGGTGTGCACATCCGACGAGCAGGGCGCTGCGGCCACAGGCTCCAAAATGGCCCCATAAGGCGTAAGTTCCGGCTCCGGCACATCCGCCCAGCCTGTCACCCCCGGTTCTCTCAACACAAAAGCTTTCATGACAATTCCTCCACTCTGTCGCTGCGCAGTGCCATTATCTCCACATCGGTCCCGAAACGGCTGCGGATGGAATCTGCTATCTCCTCCGTGTATCCCGGAGCCACGATCAGTATCACATCCGCCGGTTCCCTGTACCAGTGATCCGGCGGCACTATGGGAAGGTGGGATGCCGGAGCAAATCTTCCCTGCTTAAAAGGCGCCGAGTCTATCATATACCTGGCACAGTCTTTTAACACCGTGGTGGCAGCCAGCGTGAAGCCCTGGTGGCTGGCTCCCCAGACAGCCAGGGACTTTCCCTCTTTTTCCAGACGGTCCCGCAGCTGCTCCATCTGTCCCCGGATATCCGTAACGCTGGCCGTCAGGCCGGAGATATCCACCGGTTCTGCCTTACTGCTGCCCCGGGGCAGCTCCCTTTGCCTCCTGACTATGACGGACAGGGTATCCCGGTTCACCATCTCTTCCTCCAGCACCTGAAATCCGTTGCTCTCCATCAGATATCTCAGGGTATCGAAGGTGTAGTACGCTATATGGTCACGAAGCAGCTCATAATAGCCGTTATATTTAAGAATATACTCCAGGCTGGGAACCGTGATCAGCCCCATGCCGTCCTCTGTCAGATTGTTCCGGATGCAGTCCAGCATCACCCCCGGCTCCGGCTGATGTTCCAGGAAATTGAAGGACAAAAACACGTCGTAGGGGCCGTTGTCCCCCAGAACCGTGTCCGGGCTCTCCGTAAATCCCTTTACCACCCGGAGTCCGTCTTTTACCGCCCCGTCCACCAGGGACTGCCTGTGCTCCACCCCATAGGCCTCCACCGGAAAGCCGGTGAGCACCTTCAGAAATTCTCCTCTGCCGCATCCGACCTCCAGAAACTTCTTTCCCTCCAGGCCGTAGGTGTCAATCAGGTGCCTGTACTGGCCGGCTCTCAAGTTTACCATGGTGGTGGAATACCCTCCGGAGCGGATCACGTCCCGATAATACTCCACCGGCTCACAGTCAAACTGCACCAGCCCGCACTTTGGACACTGGCAGAGACAAAGGGTAATTCCCCTGTCTTCCTTTATCCGGCTCTCATCCGGGATGTCCTGGGCCGAAGCCGGCATCCCTGCCAGTTCCATCAGTTTCGTCCCGTTCATCTGCCGGCCGCACAAAATACAGTGCTTTTCCCGATTCTTTCTTTCCTTTATCTCAAGCATACGCTTTATTCCCTCTTCAAACGATATCTCCGGCTTCCACCCGGTTTTTTCTCTGATCTTTTCGATATCCGGTATCAGGTTGGCAGGCCCCTCCGCGTTGGGCGGCAGTTTGCCGTACACACAGCTTCCTCTTCCGCCGCAAAGGTGATGCATGATCTCCACATATTCCCGCAGAGGCCGGGTGCTCTCCATGCCGCCTGCCAGATTGTACACCCCTGCCCCCGGGCCGTCTATGTGCCCTCCGGTCCCCTCTGAAAACGCCAGGGCAATCAGTCCCTTTACCAGGTCTTCTATATAAAGGTAGTTCCACTGCTGGGTACATGCCCCCAGCTCCATCTTTTCACCTTTCAGAAACGTGTCCAGGCAGCTGTTCACCAGTGACCATGGATGATCCCCCGGCCCGTAGACACTGAAGATACGCGCGTGAATGTATTCCATCGCAAATCCGTCCTCAGCCGCCCAAAACCTGACAAGCTCTCCGGCCCGGCGTCCGAACTCCGCCTTGGCTCTGCCATACTCCGATACGGGGCGGCATTCCATGTCCTCCCTCATGGCCGTCCTGTACACACCGTACTCCGCCTGGGATCCGCTGAACACAAACCGGCTGCATCCCAGATTTCTGGCTCCCCGCAACGCCTTCAGCCCGTCCTCCACATTCTTATGCTGCACATCCGCTTTCATCCGGTTGTGGCTTCCGGATCCGTCCCATCCAAAATGGAAAAAGATATGACAGGGCTCTCCTATCATCCCGGCGATATTGTCCAGCTTTTCCAGCTCCAGCTCTATAATTGTAAGATAACCGAAGCCTTCCTTTCCCGCGGCCTCTGTCAGGGCGGCCAGATTTCTGGAGCCGGGGCGCACCACGGCATACACCCGGCAGCCCCGCCCCAGCAGTTTCCTGATCAGTGCCGCTCCCAAAAAGCTTGTTGAACCTGTCACGACTACATTCATCTGCTTATTCCCTTCCGGACTTTTACTGCTTCCCAATCCTCTCGATCAGCATATTCGCATCCATCTCCTCATCGGACAAAAACGGCGACAGATCTTCCAGCGGCGGCGACACCAGACTTCCGTCCTCCAGCCTCTTGGCCGCGGACTTAGGCTCAAAATTCTGATCCGCCGACACAAAGACCTCACAGATCACCGGCCCCTCCATGCCCAGGGTCTTCTCAACCGCCTCCCCCAGCTCCCCGTTGTGGCAGGCACTGACATACGGGTATCCGTACGCCCAGGCCAGCCTCTCCATGGACGGAAAGCTCAAATCACCGCTGTCCACACCGATTCCCACCAAAGGTTCCCCAAAGAAATTCTTCTGGGTCTGGCGGATGGAGTGGTAACCTCCGTTGTTAATAAGGAAGATTTTTACAGGCATCCGGTGATGGATGATGGTCTGCAGCTCCTGAAGATTCATCTGGATGCTCCCGTCCCCTGTCAGAAGGATGATGTCCTCCCCGGGCTCGGCCATACATGCTCCGATGGCCGCCGGCAGATCATATCCCATAGAAGCGACGGCGGAGTTGGTGATGAACCTTTGCCCTTTTTTGATGATGTAGGCGTGCCCTCCGACCACACAGGCCGACCCATTGCCCACCACCGTAATCCGGTTCTCTGGCAGCCTGGAACTCAGCTCCTTCACCAGAGCATAGACGTTGGCTTTCTTTGACGTATCCTTTTTAAGATGTCTCTCCTGCACCACCGGATACTTTCTCTTCCACATCCGGCAGGTCTCTGTCCAGGTCATCCCCGCCAGGCCTTCTCCCCCGCCGAACACAGGCGTCTTCACCGCTTCCCTGTCAATGACCCGCTCCAGCGCCTCCAGCAGATCTTTTGCGTCCGCCCAGACCGCCATATCCACATGGATGCTGGGTTTCTTCAATTCTTCTATATCAATGTCATTGATGATGGTCCAGGCTTCCCTGGCCCATGTCTCATAATTATACCCCACCTGACGGATGCTGAGACGGCTTCCAACGGAAAATACCAGGTCGCTGTTCTGAACCGCGAAGTTCCCCGGCCGGTCACCCATGCCCCCTGCCCGTCCCACATAAAGGGGATCTTCGTCGCACATCAGATCCTGGCTGTTCCATCCTGTTGCCACCGGAATCCCCAGCTTTCGCACCACCCTCTCAAAGACTTCATAGGCTCCGGCGATGCGGATTCCGTTTCCGGCATTTAAGACGGGGCGGGACGCGCCGGCGATTCTCTCCAGTATCTCTCTGGCAGTCTCATCGCTCACCTTCCCCGGCAGCTTCTGTCCTTCGTCTCCCGCTTCGTAAGCAGCGGCGTCGAACCCCTCCAGCTTATCCGTCTCCACATAAGCGCCCTGAACATTCAGGGGTATATCCAGCCACACAGGCCCGGGCCGCCCTGAACAGGCCAGATAGACAGCCTTCTCCAGGCAATATCGAATACGCAGCGGATCAATAATCATCTCGCTGTACTTGGTCATACACCCCACAGCCTTTACAATGTCAAATTCCTGGTCTCCCATAGCCCGGATCCCGGTCCCTGACCACCGGGCCGTGGTATCGTACCGCACCTGCCCCGACAGAATTATCATGGGAATGGAGTCCAGCCAGCCGCCCACTACCCCTGTGATAGCGTTGGTCCCCCCGGGCCCTGTGGTCACGCATACCGCTGCAAGCCGGTTGTGAATCCTGGCATAGCTCTCCGCCGCAATGGCACAGGCCTGCTCATGGTGCTGATACAGGCATTTAAGCCCCTTCTCATGGCCCAGGGAGTCATTTAGATGCATGGCTCCTCCCCCTGTGACCGTAAACACCTGCGTGATTCCCTGGCGCACCAGCATCTTTGCAATATAATCAGAAACTTTTATCTTCATATCCGCCGTTTCTCCTTTTTCTTGAAATATTCCCATTTATTCCGGTTATTTTGCTTCCTGTCCGCAGAAAAATCTCCCCCGCAGCCCCTGCATTCTCCGCTGTTTCTGCTGTTCTGCGCCCTCCTGCGCATATTTTCATAAGTATACCACAAATACCAGCGCTATAAAAGTCTTTTTAAATCCTGCCATTTCTGCCACCAACCTGCACTTTCCCGCCGGGCCTGCATCCGTTATAATGCAGGAGTAATGCAAATGCGGATTTTCACCAAACACAAAAAGGAGAGAATCAATTTATGAAGAAACAGATCAAATGGACCGCAGTACTTTCCACCGCAGCTTTTATGACAGCCCTGGCCCCTTCCTTTCAGGCCCCGGTGATGGCACAGCCCACCGGCTGGACAGAGGATAACGGAATCTGGATGTTCTATGATGAGGACGGCTACAGCGTAACCGATACCTGGAAGAAGCAGGACGGGCACTGGTATTACCTGGACGAGGACGGACAGTTAAGTTTTAACCGCCAGATCGACGAATACTATGTAGGCTCCGACGGAAAACGCGTGGAAAACCAGTGGGTAAAGATCGCCAATGACGAAGACTGGGGCGACGACGATGCACCGGAATTTTACTGGTACTACTATGGGAAAGAGGGCAAGGCCCTGACCTCCCGGTTCCGCACCCTTGATGATAAAACGTATTACTTTGACGGCAACGGCCGCATGGTGACCGGTCTTGTCACGATTGACGACGACACTTACTATTTCGGCAAAGCCGATGACGGCGTCATGAAAAAAGGCTGGGTACAGCTGACCCACGATGACTTCGGCGAAGAGCCCTCCTGGCACTATTTCAATTCCAACGGAAAAATGGTGCTAAATGAGATCGATAAGCGAATCAGCGGAAACTACTACACCTTTAAAGACGGGGTGATGCAGACCGGATGGTACAAACTGCCGGAGGATACCACCCACCAGGAAACCGATAAGACCTCCGGTGATGATGCGGCGGCGGCCGGGACGAACGGAGCGAATGATGCCGTCAGTGAGGGAACTGCCGACGCCGCTTCCGACAGCAGTGCGGTTTCCGGCGGAAATGACGTCTCCGGCGGGAACAGTTCTGCCGACGGAAATGACTCTGCCGACGGGAATAATACCTCCGACGGAAGTTCTGACAGCACCTCTTCCGTTACAAACCAGTCTAAGGCTCCGGCTGCCGGCTATCAGTACTATGACAGCGACGGAAAACGCGCCTCCGGCTGGAGAACCATCGACGGCATTCCGGAAGTAAGCCAGGAAGACGAACAGTACAGCTTCTATTTTAAGAACGGAAAGCCTTACTATGCCGAGACCGGCGTCCAGATATTCGCCGTCAACGCCAACAAGTACGCTTTTAACACCAAGGGCGAAATGCAGAAAGGGTTCCAGACCATCACTCTGGAAGACGGTTCCACCGCAAATTTCTATTTCGGAACAGACGGCGTTATGAAGACCGGAAAGCAGACCATCTTCAATGAGGATGAGGGTGTACACCAGACATGGCTCTTCCACACGGAAGGGGAAAAACGCGGCCAGGGATATCACGGAATCCGTGACAACGTGATCTACGAAAACGGTCTACGCAGACAGGCTGACGACACCCTCCGCTATGCTCCCGTCCTGTTCGAGGGAAAAAGCTATCTGGTCAATACTGCCGGAACTATCCAGAAGGCCTCCGCTTCCTCCACTTCCGCCGCACACCCCGAACTGGGCAGCGGTTACCGGGACTTTAAAGATCTTACAGAACTGGTATGGACTGTGGATGTAAACGGCATCATTCAGTAAGTAATAAAAACTCAATACACCTTCACCCGTTCAAAAACTGCCGAAATAGGAATATTTTGGCAGTTTTTTGCATATATATTGTTACAAAAGCGCTGTTTCTGCGTCTATATAATAGCATTACTATGTCTTCATGAAGTCTGCCCTTTAAGGCAGCAACAAATTACATATCTGGAGGAACCGCTATGAGGGAACTATCTGTCTACTACTGTACCAAATGCGGTCATTACGCATATTTTCAGCTTCCGAAAAACGCTTTCTGTCATCAGTGTGAACAACCGATGACACTGCTGCCCATGAATCATCACGACTTCACCAGTCTGGACCACGAAGCCCGTGACCGTCTCATTTCCGTTAAGATGATAGAATCTTCTCCCACATTATGCAGCCGCATCACGGCACCCGAAAAGTTATATCAGCAGAGAAAACTGGTGGGAGCGCTGGTTCAGCAGATTACGGAGATGGAAGAGGAAATCAGAAAGCTCAATGAAACCATTGACTGGATGCACACCACGATCTGGGATCAGCTCCGCAAAAAGCAGGCGCTGAAGGAGGAACTCCACATCCTGAGAGAATCCATCAATCCCTCCCACCAAGAGATGTAATTCAAAAGCCGAACCCGGCAGTTCAGTATTTGCGAAGAGTACAAATACCGGACTGCCGGGTTTCTTCTTTTTATATCGGCTGCTTGGCTTGCGCATAGTAATTGGTAGATAATTAGTACCACTGACAAAAAGTACAGTCTTTGCTAAAATAACAACAAACCTGTACTTTGACAAATATCATGCACCTCTGTGAA
>JAAWHK010000052.1 GCA_022795805.1 Hungatella sp.
CTGGTCATCTTTGCCGCCAGCTCATAGTACTCTTCCCATGTCATGTCATTGGAAGGATACTCCACATTTGCCGCATCGAACAGATCCTTATTGTAGTAAAGCACATACCAGTCATTTCTATATGGAAGAGAGTAGGATTTTCCGTTGTACATCAGCTGTTCCGCCGCTCCTTTGTAGATGGACAGATCCAGATTGTCTTTTGCAATATAGTCGTCCAGAGCCAGAAGCTGCTCTTTGTCTACCATCTGCAGCATGGATCCCATATCTTTAACCCAGATCACATCCGGGTCTGCCTGTGCCGCGGAAAGGCTTATTCCCAGAGAATTGTTGTATTCGTCTGCAGAGGTGTCGATAATCTTAATCTCCACATTTGGGTTCTTCTCCTCATATGCGTCGATTACTGCCTGAAACTGGGGGGTAGACTCATTGTCCCAGGTGGTCACGGACAATACCTGCTTGCCCTCCCCGCCCTTGCCGCTGTCTGCGGAGCCGCCTTCAGAACCGCCCGCGCCGGAATCCGCGGCCGCGCCTGTTCCTGCGCCCTGATCTCCCTGTCCTTCGGATGTCTTACCGCCGCAGGCTGCAAGGGTGCCGCACACCATAACGCCTGCCAGCAATGTGGCCATAATCTGTTTCCTTCTCATAAATAAATTCCTCCCGTTGTTTTGATGGGTTCAGTCTAACAAATTTCGGTTTTTTGCGGAATCCACGATTTTCGGATTAAGATTTCCTATTTTTGAATTTACCAGATGGGTGCCGAAAAAAACATATACTATTTTCATATTCTATTACTTTTTGGATATCTTGTATAATTTTTATTGTAAATATTGTATAATTAACTATGAGTTTTCAGAAAGGCGGCATCCAATGAATACAAATAAGATACCTGTGACGTTTCGTAAACGGATGATACTGTACAATCTGCTGATGATTGTCTGTATTGCGCTGACCATCAGCATCTATACATATTCTTTCTACAGAAAGGATGCCATCTCCAATGAGGCGGCCAACTCAGCCAACCGGCTGCACCTGGTCTCCTCCAGGCTTGAGATTGCCTGGGATGAGCTTATTAATATTGTCCAGAACTGCGCCGGGAGGAAATCTCTGTTTCTCACGTCCATCTTGTCCGGCCGCAACAGCCGCTCTGAAAAATCCGGCATTTACGCAGCCGACGTGCTGAAGGATTTCTGTGCCATTTCCGGGTACAATCAGTACATCCACAAGATCACGGTGTACGAAAAGGATTCGTTTTTAATCCAGGCCGGCACCTCCTACGGAAGCTGGAATGACGCGGACTCTATCATGGCTGCCCCCTGGTTTGAGGAGCTGCTGCAAAAAAACATGCAGGAGTACACCCTGACACTGAAGGACAACCCTTTTCCTTTAAACGCAAAGACCGTTCCCAAGCTGATGCCTTTAATCCGCCCTCTTGCCTACTCAAAGACGGAATCTCCCAAGGATGCCTGGGTATGCCTGACCCTGTCTCCGAAACTGTTTCAGGACACTCTGGAACTTTTATCCCAGGATAAGTCTATCCTTATTTTGACCGGGGATTTTTCTCCCGTCAGCAGCATGAATATGGACGATTTTTCTCTGACCGATCTGGAAAGGGTTCTGGGCGCCCACCAGGACCGTACCGGCAGCCTGAAAGTGCGGCTGTCTGGCAGGGACTGTATCCTCACCTGGGAGCGGCTTTCGGTCAGCGGCTTAATCCTCTGCGAAGTCCTGCCCCTGGAAAGCATTACTTTAAATCCCAAGGCCACACAGGCCACCATCGGGCTGGTTTTCCTGTCCAGCATTATCATCGGCCTGAGCCTGTCCCTTTTGTTTACCCGGTATCTGACCCGGCCCATTGTGCGCCTGATAGAACACATGGACGTGATCTCATCCGGGGACTTTAACCGGAATCCTGCCATTGAATCCAATGATGAGCTGGGTGTCATCGGAAGGCAGATCAATGAGATGTCCGCCCATGTGTCCGATCTGATGGAGAACCGTATCCGGGATGAGCAGGAGAAGATGAATCTGGAGATCAAGATGCTCCAGGCCCAGATCAACCCCCATTTTCTCTACAATACCCTGGACTCCATCAAATGGATCGCCACCATGCAGCATAACACGGGCATCGTCCGGGTGGTCTCCGCCCTGTCCTCCCTGCTGAAAAATATGGCAAAGGGCTTTAATGAAAAGGTGACCGTCCGCCAGGAACTGGATTTTCTCGACAACTATATTACCATTGAGAAAATCCGGTATATTGAGCTTTTTGATGTAGAAATAACGGTTGCGGATCCGGCGCTCTACAACGCGGGCATCATCAAGCTGACCCTTCAGCCTCTTGTGGAAAACAGCATTTTCTCCGGTATTGAACCAAGCGGGAAGCCGGGGCTGATACAGATCCATATTTTTTCCAGGGAACAGACGCTGTACATCCGTATCCGGGATAACGGCGTGGGCATCTCAAAGGAAAATATTGACCGTATGCTCACCGACACCTCCCGGGTGACCAAGCACTACATGAGCGGAATCGGCCTTCCCAATGTGGACCGCAGGATCAAGCTGGTCTACGGCCAGGAGTACGGCCTTGCCATTGACAGTGAGGTGGGAGTGTATACCTGCGTTACGGTGTCTCTTCCGCTGGAGTTTCAGGGACATGATGTTCAGTCCCATGATATTCGTGAATAGGAGATTCTGAACACGGGAACTATGAACGCGCTTTGCAGAGAAGGAGTTTTGTATGTACCGAATCATTCTGATTGATGATGAACCTTTAATTCTGGCCGGAATTGCTTCCCTTATTAACTGGGAAATGCATGACTGCTGTATTGTAGGGAAAGCCACCAACGGCCATGCTGCCATTGACCTGATCCTGGAGATGCGGCCGGATATCGTCATCACGGATATCCGCATGCCGGTGATGAACGGATTGGAAGTGATTGAGGCATGCAGGGAGAAAGACTGCGAATTTGCCTTTATTTTTCTGACGAATCTGGAGGATTTTCAGCTTGCCAAGCAGGCGGTCCATCTGGGGGCTGCCGACTATCTTGTAAAACTGGATCTGCAGCCCCAGACCCTCATCCAGGCTCTGGACCGGGCCAAGGAACACTGCTCCCGCATGGAAAGCCACCACAATCGGGAACTGTATTCCATTTTGCTGAAGGATAATCAAAAGCAGCTGGAGCGCAATTACTTTTCTCAGCTTATCTTTCAGTCATCGGAGGGGCCGAAACCGCCGGAAGGACTGCGCGCGCCGGAAAATCCTGGGCCGCCGGAGGCCCTCAAACCGTCGGAACACGGGCCTGCTGCCAATCCTGAAATCGACGAACTTTATAAGAATATCTATATTATCCTGTTTCAGATGCGGCCGGAACAGATTCTTTTCGGCCAGCCGGAAGCCTATGATTTTCAGTTTATCGCCAGCCAGCTGCTGGATGTGGTTTCGGGAATCGGGGCCAGGTATTTTTCCGCCCACACCATACTGACGCCTCAGAAGGACATGATGCTTCTTGTGGCCTGCCCCAAGCCGGAAAGTGATAATGTGAAGTCGTTTTCGGAGTTCTGTACAAAGGTAAATGTGGCCCTTGGCACGTATTTTGCCCTGACCGCCCTGTTTGGCATCAGTCAGCGAAAACCCGGGCCCGCCCGTCTTGTCCAGGCCTACACCGAAGCCCGTTCCGCCCTGGAACACTGTTATTACGATTCAGCTCTGCGGATCGCTTTTTACAGAAATCTGGACCCCCGGCTCTGCAAGCCGGCTCAGAGAGAGTTTAACATTAATTTTCTGAAAAAGTCCATGTCTGCGGCTGTTCTGGAGAATGAGAGCCAGGATCTGAGGGACATGTTTCACGAACTTTCGGAGCTGTTTTGCCAGTACAAGCCTGACAAGACCCAGGCAGTCAGCGCGTGCATCAATATTTATTCCTACCTACACGACCTGCTGCTAAAGGACGGATCCCAGGACAGTGATTTTCCCTACAGCATTGATATCGCGGAGCAGCTTTCCAGGCTGGCCAGCCTGGATGATATCCTGCTGTGGCTGGACAGTTTCTGTGAGAAGATCTGCGCCATGCTGACGGACCGGAAGGAGAAACGGTCTGACAAGTTTGTGTATATGGCCAAACGGTATATTCATGAGCACTACAGGGAAAAGCTGATGCTGTCTGATATTGCGGAGTATCTGAAGATAAGCCCCGGATACCTTAGTTCCTGCTTCAGCCGCTATATGAACCGGACGGTTTCGGACTATATCGCTGAGGTGAAGATTGAACACGCCAAGGAATTAATCGATTCCGGACAGTTTTTAATCTATGAGATCGCGGACCAGCTGGGGTTTGAGAATGCCTATTATTT
This sequence comes from Hungatella sp., assembly GCA_022795805.1. Lineage (GTDB taxonomy): Bacteria > Bacillota > Clostridia > Lachnospirales > Lachnospiraceae > UBA3402. The sequence goes on from JAAWHK010000052.1 coordinate 4,348, forward strand.
TAGTAAAGTGTTTAAGAAGGTGACGGGGATGTCTCCTAAGAATTATGAGTGCAGGAATAAGCTGGGCGGGTAAAATACAGCGATAGGAGGAACAGTCCTATCGCTTTTTACGCATCCTGGGTATAGCGGCACCGCGGATAATTACTGCAACCGTAAAAGGGCCCGAACCTTCCGTTTCTCTTTATCAGTTCCCCTCCGCACCGGGGGCAGAGTCCTTCTGCGTCTGTCTGCGGAGCTACCGTTTGTATCCGCTTGCCCATCTCTTCGTAACATTTCTGGTTCATGACACAGTCGTTGAGCGCCCTGTGGGCCCCCTGGGTGCTGAGATGAAAGTGAGCGGCCAGATCAATCAGACGGTGGCGGGCCAGCTCCTTCACCCATCTCCTGGCCATATATAGGGTATCTATGTAATCATTGCCCAAATCTCTCTGGTAAAACTCCTGCATGGCGCAGTTTAAGAATTTCATATCAAAGCTGTGGATATTGTGGCCTACCAGAACTTCATCCCCGATGAAGGCGAGGAAGCTCTCCAATGCATCCTTTAAAGCCGGGGCATCTGCCACCATCCTGTCTGTAATCCCGTTGACCTGAGTGGCGGCGTAGGGAATGGGCCGGTTGGGGTTTACCAACGTGGAGAACTGGTCCTGTATGGTTCCTTTCTTTACTTTTATGGCTGAAATCTCTATAATCGTGTCTGTTATGGGGCTGAGGCCGGTGGTCTCAAGGTCAAAGACCACGTAATCAGGCCTGTAGCCGGACAGGCGGGCGGCTTTCTTTTGTTGTTCCATGGGAGTCCTCCTTTTTCAATTTTTTGTTTTGGATTTTACGTGTTTTCAATGCCTTTTATTGTTTCAAGATATTCCTACTCTACAGATGAAAACGTCTGTGCCTGACGATACATTGTTTTTTCTGAGGATCGAATATTACGAATCCTGTCTTATTCCCTACATTTTTGCAAACGTAATAATAAATATATTTTTACAAATCTTTAGTATTTCTTCTGACGATTTATCTTTCAAGTTTTCGCGAAATAGCTTTACAGTTAAATTATTGTATTCGTATTTAGGGATATTCCCGTTATTATCTATAACATTTTTTACAAACTCAAATAATTGTCTGGAGCGAAATTGTGGATCATTTAATCGAAATCTTTTTATATGTGCTTCTATAAAGCGAAGCTCCCTGTCAGAATATGTATGAGATTTTTGGGCGGGTTCAAATTGCATATTCATAACATTATACTGTAAAATCAATACTTCGTTTGAATCCATCCCCTGAATGCCCATAGGCTGTAATAAAATTTCTGCATCAGTAAGGCTGCTGTACTTTTTTTGTAATTTCCTTAATGCTTTACAAGAAACCGTACATTGTTTACGACACTTGGCTGAACATTTACTAGATTCCTCATATTGAGCAATATCCTTTTTAGGCAGTTTTCTCTTTTTTTCTCCAATACGTTTAAATGTCTGGTTACACACTGGACAAGATAACCCTATATTAGGTATACATTCAATCAATTTATCTGAATTGTTTTTTTCAATTGCATGTTCTAAATTAGCATATAGTTTTTCATCTACTCGAATCCGTGTATAACAATACATGCAATATCCATCTGTACTTTCTTCTAAAATGTCCTTTAGATTATTTTTTTCTATTAAATTTGTATAACCATATTTTTTCCATCTTTTATAATGCGGCCGAAATACCGGCATCTCAAGTAACAATAAATCTACCATTTAGCATTCACCATTCTCGTATTTGACGTACAATTATTTGCTGTGAAGCAGTCAATTTTTCATTTCCTATATGCTCAAGACATTCTTCATCTTTTTCTCCCCATGCGCCATTAATCTTATTATTAAGTAACCTCCTTAATATATTTTCTATCTCTGATTCAAGAATTCCATGATTTCCGAATACCCGGTCAAAAATGATTTGCACATCCGAAATAGATGTATAGTCATTACAATCTACAACTTCATAGCTGCCATTATCTAAAATTATCAGATTACAATCGTTTGAAAATGCTACTAAATCACAAGAGTGTGTTGTCACAATCCATCTTCCCCAAGGAAACACTTTCTTCAAAAATTGCAGTATTTCAGCAGAATATCTTGGAGATAAATATTCATCCAATTCATCAATTACAATCCACGCGTATTGCAGCGAATTCGTCTCAATTACCATATCCTGATAATACAGCAATTCAAGTAATATGCGTATTATTGCCTGATAACCGCTTGATAAAAGTCCTCTTCCGTTTCCAAAATCCACCTCTCCTATTGGGTCATCATAATCAATTTTAAATCTGTCGTTTGTCAATTCATAAAATAAATCCTGGACTACTTTTTCGTACAATTGATAAATAATTTCTACCCGCTCTGTTAAGGTGCCAAAACAATTAAAAGAATCAATTAAATTAAAGTTAACTTCTTGTAATCTAGTCTCTAAAATTGTTTTTTTATACACTGGTTTTTATTTATTTTGGATACCTTTTTTACATCGAATCCACGATTAACCGCATCAATAAAATATACAGCCTTATCATTTTTTATTTTCTCTATAAATAGTTTTAATAGCAATGTCTTTCCACTAGAATTATCACCTATAACAATGCTGTCTAAATAAGGCAATTCTTCATTGGATATTTTATCAATTATATGATTCATCGTCTCCAGACCAAATTTCATATACCGTTTTCCACCTTTCATTCATACTTTTCATTTTAACTGTTCCCTGCCGTGCATATGATATATATCTTGAATCATGCAGTATTTTGTTATATATTACAGATGTAACCGGCTTACGAATACCCAATTTTTCATAAACAATATAAAAACTCTCCAATAAGGCCACCTTTGATGATTGCGTTACATTTACTTTAAATAAATCAAAAAAGCAGCTCAAACTATCTCTGTATTCTTTAATTTGTTTTCCATTAAATTTCGTGGATTCTTCTGAAAATTTATCTAACAATTTTGTATAGGAACTATGATAGTTTTCGATAAAAAAATTAAAATTTATAGTGCCTTTTTTCTCAATCCTGACATACTTTTTCAATGCGCAAAAACGCAAAAGGGTTTCCATATCACGTTCTGCTGCATCCTCTTTCCCCCATATTTTCCTCCATTTATCATCATGTCTGTTATAATCCTGCAACATATCATAGAATCTACATGCATATATTCCATTTCTCAATTCTTGTTGAGTTAAAAGAGAACCTTTTGCATTTAAATTTTCAAAAATCTTTCGCAATATCTTTATACGATGTTTTTCGTCATCAATTTTTATCTCTACAACAGTAATTGAGGTATAATCTATGCGCCTTTTCATTTCCATGGGAAGAGCAGCATAATCTGCATTAAACGTTTTGTCATCTTCATTTTTTAGTTGAATATGGAGTTCTTCTAATGCCAGTTGGTTTGTCAAAGCTTCTTTAAAAGAGCCTTTATCCATCTGAATTTCCGAAAAATCTACAGAATTATTTTTTCTTCTGTCTAAATAATAACCTATATAATAAAAAAATAAACTCAGAACACGCTGTTGCCCATCCAAAATTTCCAATTGATTCTCTCTGTTTCTGCAAGTATAAATCGGAGGAATCGGCAAACCACGAATCAAAGATTCAGCCAACGAAGTAACTTGTTCCTTACTCCAACGATATTTTCTCTGGTATTTAGGTATAACATACAAATTTTCATTTACACCTTCTACCAGTGTACGGAATCCAACATCTGTTTTATATTGTTGAATACTTATCCCTTTCAAATCTTCCAACATGCTCAATTTCGTTTCCTCCCAAGATTCTTTAACTTCTATATATAGGCAATACCATATATCTGTCAGCTTTACATTCTTAATTATTTAGTATACCCTAAAAAACAATTCTGCTCAATATATCTAAACTCTTTTTCGATTCTTCCTGAATAATACGAAAGCGGAAGATGCTATATCCTCCGCTTCCTATCCATAATCTTACAAAACACCACCGCCGCAATCGTACTCACCGCCGTCGCCACAATGGCAGGCCCTACAACCGCCGCAGGATTCACGCTTCCGTACTGACTCCGATACGCAATCATATTCACCGGAATCAGCTGTAACGAAGAGATATTTATAATCAAAAACGTACACATCTCATTGCTTGCCATGCCCTTTGGAACGGCAGGAAGCCCAAAGCCTGCTGCACCTTTACCGGCACCCTCCCTTCTCCTCTCCTCCTCCAATTTCGCCAGCTCCTCCATCGCTTTCAGCCCTGCCGGCGTCGCCGCCCACCCAAGCCCCAGCACATTGGCAATCACATTGGTGGCAATGGCATCCCCCGCCGGGTGGCCCTCCGGCAGATTGGGAAACAGAAACCTAAGAACCGGCTTCATCTTCCCGGCAATCTGTCCGATAAGCCCGGCCCGCTGCCCAATCTCCAGAATCCCGGTCCACAGAGACATGACCCCAAGCATGGTGATACACAGACTGACGGCTTCCTTTGCGGACTCAAGGGCCCCCTGGGTTACCTGACTCATGGTTCCGTGAAAAGCCCCCCACAGAATCCCCGCAAGTATCATAAATGCCCACAGATAATTTAGCATACCGTCCTCCCTGACGCTTTTTCCCCATTTTATGCAAAAATTCTCCCGCCCATGCCAGGCCCCCGGCATTTGGACGAATTGGGATTGTAGCAGAGGTATGGTAAGTGGTATAATGGGCATCAAAGGATAATTCGTGATTAAGGCACACCTATGGAGGGATTACAATGAGCGATACCATGACATTTGCCGACAGAAACGAATTCAGGCAATGGCTTACTGACCATTGCATGTCAAGTGCCGGCGTCTGGCTTTTATTTGGCAAAGCCGGCGGGCCCAGGACCTTAAAGGCCGGGGAGGCGCTGGAAGAGGCGCTCTGCTTCGGATGGATTGACGGACAGATGCAGAAGATTGACGATAAGAGTTATAAGAAATATTTTGCCATGCGCAGGGAAAAGAGCAAGTGGTCAGAGAAAAATAAGGCGCTGGTTCAGAACCTTGAGGAGCGGGGGCTGATGACGGACTTCGGCAGAACGAAAATTGAGGAGGCAAAGAAAAACGGCCAGTGGTACGCCCCTAATCCCATGGCGGTTACAGAGGAGCAGATTGCCTGTCTCTCTGCACTGTTAAAGGGACATGAACCGGCCTGTACCAACTGGGAGGCTATGCCTATGTCTGTAAAGAAAACCTACACCCGGGCTTATCTGGATGCAAAGACCGACGCGGGGCGGGAAAAACGGATTGCCTGGATTGTGGACAGGCTCAATAAAAATCTTAAACCTATGTAGTCTCAGAACAAAGAAGGTACGTTTCCTATGGAAATCAAAAACATACGCCTTGGGGGCATCCTGCTCCCCTCCAACATCCTTATGGCTCCCCTTGCAGGGTATACCTGCTATCCCTTTCGGCTGATGGCCTATGAGCTGGGGGCAGGCCTTTGCTTTACGGAGATGGCCAGCGCCAACGCGCTCAAGTATCAGGACCGGGCGACGAAACGGCTGCTCTTTACCACGGATAAGGAGCCTGTTAAAGCCGTGCAGCTTCTGGGGGGCATTCCGGCCGTTATGGAGAGGATGGCTTCCTCCCCTCTCCTTGAGGAATTTGACATCATTGACATTAACATGGGATGTCCTGTGCCCAATGTGTTTAAAAGCGGTGAGGGAAGCGCCCTGATGCTGGACCAGCCAAGGGCCGCGGCCATTATCCGGGGATGTAAAAAAAGCGGAAAAGCGGTCACGGTCAAATGCCGCACAGGCATTGCGAAGGATAACATGTTCGCGGCGGAGTTTGCCCGCATGTGTGAGGACGCCGGGGCGGATATGATTACCATTCACGGCCGAAGCCGGAGTATGATGTACGACGGGGCCTGCTGCTATGAGGAAATCGCACAGGCTAAGGCGGCCGTGTCTATCCCTGTTATTGCCAACGGGGGGATTTTCTCCGGGGAGGATGCACGGGTGATGATGGAGCGCACAGGGGCCGACGGGGTGATGATTGCCCGATACGGGCTGGAAAATCCCTTTATTTTCAGTGAACTTACAAAAAAGCCCGTCAGGAAATCCATGGGGCAGCTTATACTGGAACAGCTTAAGCTGGCTTCTTCCTGTTATGATGAGACCTTTACCATGGCTTATATCCGGAAATTGGCTTCCTACGGGATGAAGAAACGAAAAGGGACGAAAAAATATAAACAGCTGCTGTATCAATGCGGGAGTTTGGAGGAGCTGAGGGAACTTGTGGAGGCCATCTTTATGGAGGGCGCCCATATAGTCCCGGACCAGCCCTGTCTGAGTCCGGCGCCTGCTCCCACCGCGGCCCAAATGCAGTGATGCGCGCTGAAATGTACTCTCGGAGTCTCTTTGTACCTGATTTTGTGAGATGATTTTTTGTCAGATGTGCATAAATTTATGAGGCGTACGCGGAACGTACGTTGATTAAATTTATGTGCATATGGCGGAAAATCAGCCACAAAGGCAGGTGCAAAGGAGATTCCGAGAGTATATTAAAACATAATGGAGGAGTTGTTGGGTTATGGATGGTATCTCCTGTTTAGAACATGATTTTCTGATTGAAAACGGCGTCCTGAAATCCTACTCAGGCAGGGACGAATGTATCACGGTTCCTGATGTCCACACCATCGGGGAGGGCGCTTTTAAAGCCTGCGTGTCTCTGAAAAAGGTGGTTCTGCCTGCCGGGCTTCGCCGGATTCTGCCGGGGGCTTTCAAGGGCTGCCGGAAACTGACGGAGATGGAAATCCCCTCAGGGGTCTCTTCCATCGGGGATTACGCCTTTCATCGCTGTCACAACCTGAAATCTGTCTCCCTTCCCGCCTCTGTGACAGAGCTTGGGGACTGTGTGTTTCTCTACTGTGACAGTCTTACTTCTGTCTCCATGCCCGGGGTCAGGCGCCTGGGTAAACAGGTGTTTGTCAATGACGTGATGTTACGGGAGTTGGCGCTCTGCCCTGAACTGGATGAAGCGTGTATCTGCGACGTGTTTACCGGGTGCGGAAGAATTACCGATTTCTCCTTTTCCGACGGGCGGCGGGTTCAAATCCCCAACGCGGTAGAGGCTGTAGCGGGCAGCATGGAGGTTCCCTCCCTGATTCGGGCTATCGCCGTTGATATTCTGCGGATGATGGAGCTGGACGGGAGACGTCTGGTAAAATTCCTCACTAACTTAAAGCATGTGGAGATTCCGGAGGGAATTGAAGAAATCGGGAAAAGCTGTTTTTTTGACAAGCGGGGAATTATTTCCGTTGCATTTCCCTCCTCTCTGAGGAAAATTGACAGCCGGGCGCTGCGCAACTGCATCAGCCTGGAAAAGGTTTCGTTTCAGGAGGACCAGGTGATTATTCATGAGGACGCCTTTAAAAACTGCAGTTCCTTAAAAGAAATCACAGCCCCGGATCGGACCGTCTACCGGATTGAGGGGATCGACGGACTTTCCAAGGAAGTTTTGCCTCTGGTCAGAACCATCCACAGGCAGGTTCTGGGGAATTTTCGCCTAAGCGGTTCTGTCCTCCTGAAATATCTTGGCAGCGAATCAAGGGTGGTAGTTCCCCACGGCGTCACTTCCGTCGCTGAGGAGGCTTTTGCGGGCAATGAGGCCGTTGAACGGGTGATTCTGCCGGACTCTGTGGAGGAAATCGGGGCGGGAGCTTTTCGGGACTGTCTGGTTTTGCAGACCATTGAGCTGCCGGGAAGTGTGAGATGTGTGGGGACGGGGGCTTTTGAGAACTGCGTGAAGCTTCTTCGTGTCCTGCTGCCTGACGGCGTGTGTGTGATTGAGGATAAGGTTTTCAAGCATTGTCATGGGCTGAAGGAGATTCACTTCGGAGCGGGTGTCCGTTCCATCGGGGAACAGGCTTTTTATGGGTGCACCGTCCTGACAGAGATTGCTCTCCCTGACAGCCTAACGTTTCTGGGAAAAATGGCTTTTTACCGGTGCCGGGCTTTGAGGGAGGCGTCTCTTCCTTCCGGGCTGGAACAGGCGGAAAGCCTGGCGTTTGCCCAGAGCGGCGTAAAAAGGGTTCGCATGAGGGGAAGCGGCATTTTTTATGGGTCGGATATTTTTTATGGATGTACGCGCCTGCGGTCCCTGGTGTTTGAGCATGGTGTCCGCCATATTCCGGACAAACTGGCTTATGGCTGTACCGGCCTTAAGCAGGTGGTTCTGCCGGATACTCTGGAGTCTGTAGGCAGACACGCGCTGGAATACACACCGTTTCTGGAGTCATGGAGGAGGCAACGGAAGAATTCGGCCGACGGCGGACGGGATGTGTTCTGGGACGGGACTGATGCAGCCGGGGACTTTCGCATTCCCGACGGGACAAGAATCGTGGCGGGCGGCGCTTTTTACGGAAACAGGGCTATCACGTCCGTCTCTTTTCCTGAGAGCGTTTCCTGGATTGGGCAGGCGGCTTTGAAAGGCTGTGAATCTCTGTGCCGGGCAGTCTGGCCGGGCAGGATTAATGCGGCGGAGGCAGAAGTGTTTTCCGGATGTGTGAATCTGACGAAGGTGTGTTGGGGACAGGATGAGTTCCTGCCTGTTCCGTGGCAGACCGTGAAGGAGCGGGCTTTTTACAACTGCCGGAGCCTTGGCCATATTTCGCTGGAGCATGTGCAGTCTGTGGGCAAGGAGGCTTTTAAAGGCTGCTCTTCTTTTCGGCCCCAAAAGGCGGATGCCCTGAGACAGGTGGGAGATAACGCGTTTGAACATACGCTGTGTGATGATAATCCATCCTCTTTTTCCGTGGTCGGCTCCGTTCTTGTGGATGGGCGGCGCTGCTTGGGCCGGGTGGAGGTGCCGGAGGGAATCACGGCCATCGGGCCTTTTGCATTTGCGGGAAACCGGCAGGTGACAGGCCTTTGTCTGCCGGAAAGCCTCCGTGATATCGGGGACGGGGCGTTCTGGGGATGCAGCGGGCTGACAGATATCCGTTTTCCTTCTTTTCTGGATACGGTCGGAATGCGTTCCTTTGAGAAGTGCTCCGGGCTTGTCCATGCAGTTCTCAGGGCAGACGTTGTGGGAGCGGCTGCTTTTGCCTATTGTGTGTCTCTTGAGAAGGCAGTTCTTAAGGGTCCCGGGATTCTGGAACCGCGGCTGTTTGAGGGGTGCCGAAATTTACGGGAATGTCTCTGCAGCCAGGCCTCTGTCGTGGGCAGGTACTGTTTCAGCGGGTGCGGAAAGCTGGAGGCATTTGATTTTCGGACCGTCAGGGAAGTCAGAGATTACGGGTTCCAGAATTGTGATTCGTTACGGCACGCGGCGTTTATGGACAACACGGTTATACGTCCCCACGCATTTGAGGACTGCGGGCGCCTGGAAAGGATTTTCCTGGATGGGCCCCAGGGGCAGGTGAAGCTGTATGAGTACGCATTTTCCGGCTGCACCGCCATAAGCCGGGTGGTTTTTCAGGGGAAGGCGTGGACCTTTGGGGAATACCGGGATATTGTCCGTGATACTATACCTGAAATGGTTCGGCTGATTTTTCACAGCGGGTTCAGCTGTTTTGATGTAGAAAAAGAAGAAATCCTCTGCGGTTATCGGGGAGCCGGGCGTATCGTCAGGATACCCCGGGGGATACGGCGGATTGAGGCGGAGGTGTTTCGGGATGTGCTTATGCTGGAGGAGGTGACCATTCCGGATTCGGTGGAGTACATCGGGGCCAGGGCGTTTCACGGGACCGGGTGGATAAAAAGGCAGCAGGATTTGGCGACTCTGGTTGTTGTGAACCGCATGCTTCTGGACGGATCCTGCTGCAGGGGTGATGTGGTTATCCCGGAGGATGTCCGCCTGGTGTGCGGGTGGGCGTTTGCAGGAGGCATGGGGATAGAGCGGATACGTTTTTTGTCGGACAGGGTTAAAGTGGAGCCTTACGCCTTTCGAAATTGTATTTACCTGAAGGAGCTTGTGCTTGGGGATGGGTCTTCGGTTGTGTTTCAGGGAATCGGGGACAGGAAGCGGGAACTGGCTCCTGTGGCCATGCAGGCGGTTATGGATATGCTGAACTGCTTTAAGACGGATGAGAAGGATGTGCTTGTGGAGTGTACGGGCAATATTTCCCGGCTGATGGTGGCCGACGGAATCCGGGCCGTGGGGGACGGGGTTTTTCAGGACGGAAATCTGTTGACGGAGATTACGCTGCCTCTGTCGGTTTCTTCTATCGGAAACCAGGCCTTTGCCGGATGCAAGTGGCTGAAATGTGTGAGGCAGGCTTACGGCGTCACATCCATAGGCGACCGGGCGTTTGCTGGCTGCGGGGTTTTGGAGCAGGTGGAACTGTCGGAAAACCTTGGCCGTATCGGGGTCAGGGCTTTTGAAAACTGCACTTCTTTAAGGGAAATCCTGCTGCCGGAGGGGTTGGAGGAGATTCCTGACAGGGCATTTTTCCGGTGTCACAGTCTGAGGAAAGTTTTTTTTCCGTCAACTTTAAAACACATCGGCAGGGAGGCGTTTGCCTATTGCAGGAATCTGGAAATGCCTGTTATACCTTATAGCGCAACGGTGGATGAACGGGCATTTAGTTGATTTATAAGAAACTTTTAGGAGGAACAGCGTATGCGATACCGCAAGCTGGGCAATACCGGATTGACCGTTTCCGAAATCAGTTTCGGCACCATTCCCATACTCCGGGGCAGCGTCCCGGTGCTGCCGGACTATTTTAACCTGACTGACAGCCAGGCTATGGATGTGATGGGCCGCGCTTTTGGCCTTGGGTGCAATCTGTATGACACGGCTATTGTGCCGGAGTACGGGGATGCGGAAATTAAACTGGGAAGATTTGCCGCCGCTGTCGGCCGAAAGAAACTTATCATTTCGGACAAGGCCCGGTTTTTCGACGGCAATGAGATGTATATGGGGGTTCTGGAATCCTGCGAAAATCTTGGAACCCGGCCGGACATCTATTTTGTCCACCAGGCGGACCCGGCGCATGAGGAGGAGATATTCCGAAGGGGCGGGGCTCTGGACGCCCTGTGCCAGTTGAAGGATGAGGGGCGGATACGGTTTACGGGACTGGCCTCCCACTATTATGATATTCTGCTTCGGGGGGCAAAAGACAGACGGGTGGATGTTCTCCAGGGCAGCGGGAATCTGCTGGAGCGGGGGATGTTAGACAGGATTAAGAGGGAACCCGTTTTCCGTGAAAAAGGGCTTTTGATAAACAAGGTCTATGGGGCCGGTATTCTTCCCGGCTTTTTTCCGGTGGAAACATTAATCCGGACCGTGCTGTCCTATCCTGTCTCCAGCGCCCTTATCGGGATTGGCACCATAGCCCAGGCCAGTCAGGCTATGGGCTGGGACGGGGAGAGTCCCCGGAACTTTGTTCCTGATTTTGATATTCCTGATTTTGACCAGGTGCTGTCGGTTCTTGAAAAGGATTTTGCACCGATTCCATGCAGCCGGTGCCAAAGGTGCCGGTGTCCTTACGGTACGGAGATTCATACGGTGTTCAGGCAGTATAATTACTATTTTCTCGGAAAGGATCACTGGGCCCTGCGGAAGTTGAACATGGGAATTGAGGAAAGCGCTTTCATGTGCAGGACATGCAGGGATATGCCCTGCATGTCTATGTGTCCGGAGGGGATTCGGATTCCGGATGAGATTCAAAAAGTATTTCAGCTTGTTATATCCCATCCGATTGTCCGGAATCCGTAAAAGGCTTATTCAAAGGCCGTTCAAATACCGAACAGCTTTGCGGCAGATGCATCATCAATAAACAGTCTCCAGTCCGGATGGGTCTTCAAAATAGCAGCCGGAATCTCAGGAGATACGTTTCGGCTAATCGTATTATAGACTGCCTCCGCCTTGACACTGTGAGGCACCGCGGAAACAATATGCCTGCAGGCCATAATCTGTTTTACGCTCATAGTTATAGCCTGCTTGGGCACCTGATCCATATCCGCAAACCATCCCTCCCCCACCTGCTGTCTTTTGCACCGTTCGTCTAATGTAACTACTTTATAGGCCTCATCGGTATCGAAATCAGCCGGCGGATCATTGAATGCGATGTGACCGTTTTCCCCGATGCCGATAACTCCCACATCCACAGGAGCTTTAAGCAGTTCCCTTGAAACAGCTTCTATATTGGCAGTGATGTCCCCTTCTCCGTCAACAAAATGAGCCGCTTTCAGAGATACCCTGCTTACAAACCGTTCTTTTAAATATTTACGGAAGCTTGCTCCATGGGTTATGGGAAGCCCCACATACTCGTCCAGATGGAACATCTCAACCTGTTCCCATGGTACATCCATTTTCACCAGAGCATCCAGAGTTTCAAACTGGGATGCGCCTGTGGAAAGAATCAGACGGGCACATCCCTGCCGGGATACCGCCTGATTTAAAAGCTGCGCAACAGCCGCGGCAGCATGTTCCCCCAGTTTCTCAGGGGTGGGAGATACGTGAATAGTAAGATTCATAGTAGTCGCTCCTTTCAAAATTGTCTGTTGCCTGAAACATATACGGACGAAATCCGAATATCATCATCAAAAATCAGCAGGTCAGCGGATTTTCCCGGAGTAATGCTTCCATAGCTGTCCTGTATGCCAAGAAACGCCGCCGGATTAAGAGCAGCCATTTTTACGGCTTCCCAGACAGGAAGTCCTGCCTTTTGAACCATAACCCGCACCAGCCTGTCCGTCGTGGCCACACTGCCGGCAAAACTGTCAAAAGAAGGCATGTTAGCGATGCCGTCCTGAATAATCACCGGCACGCCATGAGATATAGGTCCCAAAAGGGAATGGCCGTCCGGCATATCTGCCCCCCGCATACTGTCTGTCACCAGACATATCTGTTCATGTTTTTTGCATTTAAGAATCAGCTTTAAAAGATCCGGAGGCAGATGAATCCCATCTGCGATAATCTCGATATTCAGCTCCTCCAGCAGATACCCGGCTTCCACCAGCCCCAGCTTGCGGTGGCCGTGATCCCGCACAATCGACGACATGGCAGAGTAAAAATGGGTAAGATGCGTGTAGCCGTGCTCCACAGCCTCTTTAGCTGTCTCAAGCCTGGCGTCGCTGTGCCCCATAGAAGCCAGAATCCCCCTTGCTTTCAGCTCATCGCCCAGTTCCATGGCTCCCGGAAGTTCAGGTGCTGCAGACCACTTGACAATATCGCTTCCTCCCCGATTGAGGATTTCCAGATAATGCTCTTTCCTGGGAGCAGCCAGGTACTCTTTCGGCTGTGCTCCGGCCTGGCCGGCTGCAAAATAGGGGCCCTCCAGATGAATCCCTAACAGGTGAGGCATTTGCTCCACGGTTTTTTTTGCCTCTTTATACGCGTCAAAAAAGCGGAACAGATCTTTGTCAGAGCAGGTAAGAGTGGTCGGGCATATACCTGTGGTGCCGTGTTTCAGGTGGGCACGGGAGGCCGTTAAAACGTCGCCGGGCGATCCATCCATAAAATCGGATCCTCCGCCGCCATGACAGTGGGTATCAATAAACCCCGGGGATAAATAATTTCCTTCACAATCTATCACTTCTGTCTGGCAGTCTTTTGTATCATCCTTAAATTCCCAGTCAAGCGTCTCAATCACGCCGTCTTTAACCGAAACCCTGCAGCCTTCTTTCACACAGTCAGGCAAAATCGTACGGGCATTCACAAAAATTATACGATCCATATTGATTCACCTCCTTACGTTTCATTGAGTTTAGGATAGAAGATAAAAAGAGAAAAGTCAAGAGGATATTGGCAAAAATCACAAATTATGTGTTAATATAAGCCATATTATTAGCGAAAATTTTTTTCGTATTGACAGTCAAAAAGTTAGTATTGTATAATATCTCTATGAGAAAACGTTTTCGAAAACATTTTAACTTATGCAAAATATAAATAAGTTCAAATGGCTGAAACAGATAGGTGGTGGCAGATATCGAAGTCAAAAGAGTTACTCTGAAAGATATTGCTCAGGTAAGCGGGTATTCTTTAGTCTCAGTCCACAGAGCAATGAACAACAAAGAGGGCGTAAGTAAATCCGTCAGGCAGGAGATCCTGAATGTTGCAGATCAACTGGGGTACACATCAAATTATGTAGCTTCCGCTTTAAAACGGCGGCAGGTAAACCTGGCTGTCGTGCTTCCTGAACCAGACGGCACCGGCAGGTATTACTTCCGTTATATCTGGAAAGGCTGCCGGGCCTATGAAGCAGAAGTTTCCGGATATAATATTAATGTTATAGCCTATTCCTTCCCTGCTCATGGAGCTGCAAGCACCACTCAGCAATTAGAAATTCTAAAAAAATTGTATGAAGAATGGGGAACACGCCTGGACGGCATCCTGACAGCCCCGGCTGTCAATACGCCTCCCTTTCAGTGCCTGCTGGGACAGTTCGCAGCCAGAGGCACCGCCGTAGTGCTCATCGACAATGATCTGGAAGACTGCGGAAGGCTTTGCTGCATTGCCCCCAATGATATCTATACAGGACAGCTGGCAGCCGAACTGATGGATATGGTTCTAAAGGGCAGAAAAGGCACTGTTCTTGTGGCTGCCGGAGATGAATTGTCTCCTTCCCACAAAATGAACGCCATAGGTTTTGAGGCTTATTTTACGGAGAACAACCCGGACATTACCGTAAGCTACGTGAAAGATCTGCAAAGCCAGGATGCCAACTTAAGACAGCTTCTTCAGTGCTTTCAGGAAAACCGTGATATCATAGGCACCTATTCCGTACGGGCCCAACATACCCTCCCTCTGTGCAGAGCCATTATTCAATCAGGCCGTCAGGGCGAATTGTTTGCTGTAGGAAGCGATCTGTTTCCGGAAAGCGCACAGATGCTTTATGACGGGGTTTTGAAAGCTATTATTTATAAAAACCCATATGAAAAAGGCTATGCTGCATTTAAGACCCTGTTTGAATATCTGATTAAAGGTATTGAACCTAAAGGGGGAGCCATCAGTGTCCCTATCTCCATTATTCTTCGGAATAATATTCAGTTTTTTAAAGATTTTATTTAACCAGGAGGAATTATGATGAAAAAAGCATTGGCAGTTTTGTTATC
>JAAWHK010000053.1 GCA_022795805.1 Hungatella sp.
ATTGAGAACGCGGTGAAGCGGGCCCTCAAGGCCGCGGGGAAATCGATTCCGTGGAGCGTGGTTACCATTTCCACGGACGGGAGGATCGTGGACAGGCGGACAGAGGGCGCGGATTGCAAATGTTAGTACATCGCTGCACGAATCTCGATACCACATAAAAAACTATAGCATAATGGTTGTCAAACGGATAATGACCAGGAAACAGAGACGGAAAACCTGGCCGTATTATATGTGCTGTATCTGCGCCGATATATAAAAAAGAACCTCGCAAGGCGTTTTGGTTTCATGGCAGGCGATTTCCCATGAGACAAAGACCGATAGGAGACGGATTTCTAATTTTAAGACGGGAGGGTGCAGCATATGTCGATGATCATGGACTATGGTTTTTTGCTTCAGAGCATGCCGGGGACATCAAAAACAAATAGAACAAGCAATTTTTCGTTATCCCAATTAAACAGCAGTTCCGTACAGGCACAGTTAAAAGCCGCAGGGATTGACACAGGCAGCAAACAGTATCAGGCCGTAATACAAAGTATGTCTGCAGCGGGCAATGGTGCCGGATATACGAATATTCAGGCTATTAAAAACAGAATGAGCCGCTATGACAAGGACGGCGATTATATCTGCCCCGTGACGGGCCTGGCAGGATTGGTGGTCACGGAAAAAAACAGGGCGGAGAAAAACCGAATCATTCCCATACCGGAAAGCAGCAGGGATGAAATGTTTGAACTGACAAAGCGGGAATTTCTCAGGGAAAACGGCGTGGGAAACGGAGATACGACAAACCGTTCGGATGTATATCTGAATTTATACCGAAAAATACACAAGAACGACAGGCTGGCCGCCGGGAACACGTTGGAACAGTATGAGCGGGTCTATACACAGGCCTTTGTAAATGCGGTGAAAGCGGTGAATCCCAAATGGAAACCAGGAGATTTGATTCCGGAGGGCGCACTGGACGGAATCACAAGAGAATCCATTGAAAATCAGCAAAATTATGTGGATATGAGGATATAAGTCTGCTGTATGATCAGAATATCGAAAATGGATGAGCAGGACCGGAAATCATGTTTGATTTCCGGTCCTTATGTAGTGCGCCCGGCGGCGGTAAGTTACGCACCGGAGCGGTGTTTATGATATTGATCGGGAAATTTTTTACAGAGTATTCCATTCTTTTAAAAATTCTCTTATAATTGTCTTATTATACGGCGTATCGGTTTCGGGAAAGGAAGAAATTCTATGGATAAACAAACAGTAAACGAGATGTTGGAAAACGCGGACAGAGATGATTTAATCGGGCTCATAGCAAAGCTGACGGATATGGGCGGTGAAGCGGAAAGGGCAGTCACTGACTGGTGCAGGAAACATAATAAAAAGAATCAGGAGAGGGCAATAGAGATAGAACTTGGGAATCTCTGGAGGGAAGCCCGGGCAGTTATCAGTGAGTTTAACGAATACGGCGGCGGTCCGGAGTCGGATGAGGAGGATGCTTGCGGTAATCTGTGGGCGATGGATACGATTGTCCGGGAACACCGGCTGTCCTGGGAGATCCGCAGGGAGATTGTGGATGAGATGCTGGAAGAGTTTTATGTGGGAAACAGCGGATTTGACGATGTTTTGATGGAGGTGGCGGATTCTTTCTGCAGCAGCGACGAAGAGAAACGGTATCTGGCGGACAAGATGGCTGGAGGCAGCAGCGGCTATTATAAAAACTGTGCAGCTGATATTTATAAAAGTATCGGGGATTCGGAACGGTTTCTTCAGATAAAGCTGAGCAATCTGACATACGGTTCCGACTATATAGATGTGGCCAGATATTATGCAGGGCAGGGGGATCATGAGAGAGAACTGGAGTACATATGGGAAGGCCTGGAAAGATGTAAGGGGAGGCTGGATGAACTGATTGATTATGCGGCACCTGTCTACATGAAGAAAAAGAATGACAAAGAGCTTAAACGCCTCTACAAGCTTGCTGTCGATACGAAACTGGATGGGAATATCGCCGCCATTGCGAAGCATCTGTACCGATATTCCGGGCAGAGGTCGGATTATGAGTCGAAGAAAAAGATGCTCCTGCTTCTTTTGGATACCTGTGATAAGCGGGAGATAAAGACATGGTTTCAGGCCTGTGGAGAGGAACTGCACAGGGAAGACTGGGAGAGGGAGTATGAGTTCCTGCTGGGGAAGATAAGGAAGAGGGATCTGAAGTACTACCTGGATATCCGCATGGAAACGGGGAGGGAGGAGGAGGTCTTAAAATACCTTCAGGGTGATTGCCGGAGAGTTAATGATTGGTATCATGTGGATTATAATCAGTATTTCAGCGACAGGTTAGCTAAAAAATATCCGGATGAGATACTGGCGCTGTGGTGGAGGGATGTAAACAGTCTCCTCTGTGTGACCAACAAAAAGAATTACAGTATGGCAGCGGGATTTTTGAAGAAAATAAAGGCCCTGATGAAAAAGAACGGCAGACAGGCTGAGTGGGAAAGGAAATTTGCCGGTTTAAAGGAAGTGCATAAGCGGAAGAAAAATTTTCTGGCTATGGTGAAGAGCATGTAGGCAACAGCATCTTGTGCATTATCAAAAGGACCAATAAAGGCCCCGGACAGGGATATGCAAAAGACATGGAGATGACAAAGACAGGAGGAAAAAAGATGATACACACGACCTGCTACGATTCCCCCATAGGCAGATTTCTTCTGACTGCGCGGGACGGGGCGCTCACAGGCCTGTGGATAGAGGGACAGAAATACTTTTTAGGTTCCCTTAAAAAGGAGGAGCTGACAGAGGGCGGTGACTTACAGGTGCTGCGAGACGCGAAGAGATGGCTCGACCGGTATTTTGCGGGGGAAAAGCCGGCCATACAGGAGCTTCCCCTGAAACCGGAGGGCAGCGATTTTCGCAGGCAGGTGTGGGACATTTTGTGCCGCATCCCCTACGGTCAGGTGACCACCTACAGGGAGATAGCGGGGGAGATTGCCGGCAGCCGGGGACTTGACCACATGTCGGCCCAGGCCGTAGGCGGGGCGGTGGGACACAACCCCATATCCGTTATCATTCCCTGCCACCGGGTGGTGGGGACGGACGGGAGCCTCACCGGGTATGCAGGGGGGATGGACCGGAAAATAAAGCTGCTTGAGCTGGAGGGCGCTGACATGGGGAGGCTGTTTGTCCCAAAAAAGATAAGCAGGTAAAAACCGCCTTCGCCTGATTTAAAGGGAGGGCGGTTTTTTGCGTTACAGAAGACAGATCTTGTGTTTCTCACACTCTTCGCGCATCTGTGCCGGCCAGATACTGGCCTGCACCTCTCCGATGTGGGCTCTGTCCAAAAGAAGCATGCACAGCCTGGACTGGCCGATGCCGCCGCCGATGGTGCAGGGAAGTTCCCCGTTTAAGAGCATGCGGTGGTAGGGAAGGGTTCTGCGGTCGTCACATCCCGCTTCCCTAAGCTGCCGGTCCAGGGAAGCTTCATCCACCCGGATTCCCATGCTCGAGATCTCCAGGGCGCAGTTTAAGGTGTCGAACCAGAAGAGGATATCCCCGTTTAGCTGCCAGTCGTCATAGTCCGGCGCCCTGCCGTCATGAGGCTCCCCGCCTTTCAGCTTGTCGCCGATCTGCATCAGGAACACGCAGCCATGCTCCCTGGTGATCCGATTTTCCCGCTCCTTGGGGGATTTGTCCGGGTACATGTCCTCCAGCTCCTGGGAGGTGATAAAAAAGATGTCGTCAGGCAGCCGCTTCACGGCCTGGGGGTATTTGTACCACACCTCGTGCTCCATATGCTTGATGATCTTGAAAATATTGCAGACCGTGTCCTTCAGGGTGTCAAGGGTCCGCTCCTGCCGTGTGATCACCTTCTCCCAGTCCCACTGGTCCACATAGCAGGAGTGGAGATTGTCGGGGATCTCGTCCCGGCGGATGGCGTTCATGTTGGTGTACAGTCCCTCTCCCGGCGCGAAACCGTACTGGTGGAGGGCCATGCGCTTCCACTTGGCCAGGGAGTGAACCACCTCGATGGTCTCCGACGGGAGGGCGGCCATGTCAAAGGCAACGGGACGCTCCACGCCGTTTAGGTCGTCGTTTAAGCCGGAACTCTTTTCCACGAACAGGGGGGCGGAGATCCGCTCTAAGTTCATCTGTTTTCCGAACTCCTTCTGAAAGGTATCGCGGATATACTTGATGGCCTCCTGGGTCTGACGGATGGTCAGGCGGGGGTCATAGTCTTTGGGTAATATAAGATTCATGTGATTCCTCCTGGATTTATGTAAATACCTTCCCATTATACAGCCGTCGGCTTTCCAAATCAATGACAGATTTAGAAAAAAATCTCCGCTGAAAATAGTCTTTGGCTTTTCTTACGGTGTTCCAGGTGGTATAATTAAGACAACACGCGTAAGCGGCATCGCAGGACAAGGAGGTTTCACATGGGAAAGGATAAGTACATAATTACAATCGACAGGCTTTACGGCAGCGGCGGACGGATCATGGGAAAGAAGCTGTCCAAGGAGCTGGGCATTCCGTTTTACGATGAGGAGATCCTCAAGATGGCCTCGGAGGAGAGCGCCATCGGGGAACAGTATTTCCGGCTCAACGACGAGAAAGCGGGCAATAACCTGTTTTTCAGGGCCATCGGAGGTCTTCGCACCAGCCTGGAGGAACCGTCCCTGGACGACGACATCACATCCCCGGAGAATTTGTTCAGGTTCCAGGCCAAGATGATACGGAAGGTGGCAGCCGCCCAGTCCTGCATCATCATGGGACGATGTGCGGATTTTGTGCTGGAGGCGGCAGGGGTTAAGAATCTGGTCAGGCTGTTTGCGTATTCGGACAGCAGCACCTGTATCCGCCGGGTCGTGGAGGTGGACGGGGTGGACACCAAGGAGGCGCTGCGCCGCGCCAACCGCATCAGCAAGGAGCGGCGGGACTACTACAAATATTACACGGGAAAGGACTGGGAGGATATGGCCAACTATGACCTTCCCATTAACACGACGACCCTGGATCTGGACTCGGCGGTGGAGCTGGTGAAGGCTTACCTGCGGCTGAGAAATATTGAATTGTAACAACCTGCACCACAAATCGTAATAAAATTTTAATATATTTTCGGAATGAACCTGTCGTATTGAGGAAAAAGTTATGGTATACTAGTGCCGTTGATTTTTACTGATTTCGGAATGGGGTACAAGTTATCTTAAGCGCCCAAACGTCCGGACTGAAAATATATGATATATTTATCTGGTGCGGCAGGAGAGTACACATGTTTGAAAAAGAAGATTATACAAAGATTCTGGACAGAGCAAGGAGAAAGCGGAACAACAGGGATTATCTCCGATACCTGATTATGGCACTGGCAGCGGCGGCAGTCGTGGCCGTTGTGATCCTTATCGTTGTCGCCGTGAAGAGAGGCCTGTCAGGAGGAGACAAGGAGAATAGGGAAGTCATGCAGTCGGTGGAGGAGAGCGTAAGCGGACAGGACGTGAGTCTGGACGCGGAGGCCTCCAGCCTGGCTGAGGAGCAGCAGAGGGAGCAGGAGGAGCAGGAGCGTCTGGCCCGGGAAGCGGCGGAGCGGCAGGCGGTTGTGGACAGCTACGGCGATCTGGGTATCGTCCAGGTATCCGGGTATCTGAATGTCCGTAAGACCCCTGACGGGGCGGGTGATATTATCGGAAAGATGCAGGAGAACAGCGTCTGTCAGATCCTGGGGCAGGAGGGAGACTGGTATCAGATCCATTCCGGCCCGGTGGACGGCTACATCGCCGGCCAGTATGTCCTGACCGGCGAGGAGGCCAGGGCAGCGGCTTTGGAGCAGGTGAAGCTGCGGGCCGTGATCACTGCGGACAACGTCAATATCCGTCAGACGCCGGAGCTGGCTGGGGACAATGTGGTGGCCCAGGCCCTTTTGGACGAGCGGTACGAAGTGGTGGGCCAGGAGGATGGCTGGGTCCAGACATCCGCGGGCTATATCTCCGCCGATTACGTGGAGGTAAAGCTGGCTCTCAACGAGGCCAGGAAGATGGATCTGAAGGCTATGGCCATCAATCAGTACCGCAATCTTCTTATTTCAAAGGTAAGCAGTTACTTAAATATCCGCAGTACGCCGAAAGATGAGGGCAACTCCAATATTATCGGAAAACTGCCGGGCAAGGCGGCGGGAGAGATTCTGGAGACCGAGGACGGGTGGTACAAGATCCGTTCCGGCAATATTACGGGGTACGTGTCAGCGGACAGCCAGTATACCGCCACAGGCCAGGAGGCCATTGATCTGGCCATGGGTTCGGCTTCCCTTATGGCCATCGTCAACACGGACAGGCTTAATGTTCGGACCAGCCCAAGCACCGATGCCAGCATCTGGACCCAGATCTCCAAGGAAGAGCGGTACTCCGTGGTTCAGCAGCTGGACGGCTGGGTACAGATCGAGCTGGACGGCGGCGACGAGGATGAGGGCAATGACAGCGCCTATATCTCCACCAGGGACAACAACGTGGAAGTGCGGTATGCCCTGACAGAGGCCATCAAGTTCTCGCCTTTGGAGGAGCTGGCCAACCAGCAGGCTTCCAGAAGAAACCAGATTGTAAACTTTGCAATCAAGTATGTGGGCAATCCCTATGTGTGGGGCGGAACCAGCCTGACCAGAGGTGCCGACTGTTCCGGTTTTGTGCAGTCGGTTATGAAAAACTTCGGAATCACCCTGCCCAGAACTTCCAGGGAGCAGGCCAAGGTGGGACGGTCGATTAAGTCCTCCGAGATGCGGCCCGGAGACCTGATCTTCTACGCCAACAGCAGCGGAACCATCAACCATGTGGCCATGTACATCGGCAACGGGCAGATCGTTCACGCCGCCAGCAGCAGGAGCGGAATCAAGATCTCCACATGGAACTACCGGAGTCCCAAGACCATCCGCAGCGTTATCGACTGACGGAGTGATTTTAAGAATAACAGAAAGACGCTCTGCGAAGCGGAACCGGCAGTCCGGATTCCGGTTTGCGGGCGTCTTTTGTTTGACATGAAAATGGGGGATGTGAAAGAAAAACGATCTTCGGGATGATTTGTCACATGTCCAGGAGATAGCGGATATATGGGGCCAGATTTTTTTGGTCCGTGAGCCGATCAGGCGTGTATTCCCCATAGAGCTGCCTGCTTCTGTAGTCCTTCCGGAAAGCCGGGGCCCACAGCGTGTCCGGCTGGGGCAGGAAGAGAGCCGTCTTTCTGGTGTAGCAGGTCTGAGCTGTGGCTTTCCTGCGGGCTTTCCTCTCCACATATTCGCCCACGCTTTTGTGGACGGCAATATCCTCGTAGATGAGATAGTAGTAATCTTTGTAGTCCGGGTAGAAATATTTCAAGGTGTCATTTACCAGGGGAACAGTCAGCTTAAGCCTGTTTTGGACGGCCTCACAGGAGGCGCGGGGCGTATCCCACAGCACGGGAACAGGCAGAAAATCGGGATTTTCCAGGGTAAGCTCCAGGCTGAAGGACGGTTCGCCGAAGATATCCGGCGTCTCCAGCACCTGCTGGCTCACAAGGGTGAAATCCTGTCCGGGAAGATCCGCGTAGTACAGGATCGGGAGGATCAGGGGCATCCCCTCCAGGTCCTCCCGGTTGTGTAGCATCAGCACATGGAGGAGGGAGTCCTTTCGGGTCTCCAGGTAAAGCCTGTAGACGTCGATGAGCTGACCGCCGGAGTAAGGGTCCTGGCGGAAGATCCCGAGGAATTGTTCCACCGCCTTTTGTTTCAGGCTGTCAAGGCCGAGAAGATTTTTAAGGGGGCGGATGCGCTTGTAGATATCCGTGCCTGACAGGTTCCCGGGATCCCAGGACAGGTCCCAGGCGTGAAACCGTTTCAGCAGAAAAGGGATGTCAAAGGTGTCGCCGTTGAAGTGAACCAGACCGGAAAAATCTTCGGTGAACCGGAGGAAGGCGGTGAGAACCTCCTTCTCGGCCTCAGGCGTATCGGCAAACCACTGAATCAGGTTCCAGACACCGCCGCAGCGGTAAGTACAGCCGATCAGGTAAACCTGGTGGATGCCTCCGGAGAAGCCGGTGGTCTCTATGTCAAAAAAAAGCAGTTTGTCCGGCCGGCCAAGCCGCTCCAAGGGATAGGCTGGCGGGGCGGTAAACGTGTGTTGTGCGGTTATCATGGGATCGCTCCTTCGCAAAATTCCAGACAGCAAAAAGGTCTGCATTCAGTAAATGTACTCTAGGAATCTCTCTTGCACCTGCCTTTGCGGCATAAATTTATGAGGCGTACCTTCCACGTACGCCTCATAAATTTATGCACATCTGACAAAAAATCATCTCACAAAATCAGACACAAAGAGACTCCGAGAGTACATAGTAATTATAAGGGGGGAGCCGCTTTATGTCAATGCAGTGGAGGGAGAATAACCGCCTTGCAAAGGATTGGGGTGTATGTTATTTTTTACCGTACAAACCCATTTTCGACACTTAAATGATTAAAAAAACCGATAATCCCCATAAACTGCTGAACTCCCGAAAAGTTGTACGATATATAAAAAAACAGTTGCAATCCCGAGGGAATCATTTTATAATATGTACTGACATAGATGCAAAGGAGCATTAGGTGGTTTCTAATGCTCCTTTTGTACATAAGGACAGGAGGAAGTGTGAAAATATGAAAAAATATGTATCTTTTTTGCTGGCCGGCACTGTGGCGCTGGGGCTTTTAAACGGCTGCGGCTCCGCCTTTGAAGATACCGCAGAGACCACCGTGACTCCCGGCTCTCCTGCGGAGAGCACAGGCGGCGGGCAGGCTTCCCAGGGAGGAGACGAAAAGACGCAGGCGGTGAGCCAGACGGCTCCCGGAGAGAACATGCTGCATATCCCCTCCAAGGATGAGTTCCCCACGGTGGATACCCAGAAGGACACGGAATTTTATGTGGTTCCTCTGAATATCTACGACCGGCTGGTGGAGTGCGAGGTCATAGACGGAGTGGCAGAGATCGTGCCCAGCCTGGCTGAAAGCTGGGATGTCAGCGACGACGGCCTGGTGTATACCTTCCATCTCAGGGATGACGTGACCTTTCACAACGGGG
The DNA here is from genome assembly GCA_022795805.1 of Hungatella sp. Taxonomy (GTDB): domain Bacteria; phylum Bacillota; class Clostridia; order Lachnospirales; family Lachnospiraceae; genus UBA3402. The sequence goes on from JAAWHK010000053.1 coordinate 9,054, forward strand.
AGAAGCTGACGGCCGACGATGTGGTGTACACCATTGACCGTATGATGAATCCCGACACCGCTGCCCGGAACACGGATGCCTACAGCATGATCAAAGGGGCGAAAGCCAGGCTGGACGGCGAGGCGGACAGCGTGGAGGGCGTTGCTGCCCTGGATGAACATACGGTGGAGATTACCCTGGATGTTCCTTTCGGACCGTTTCTGGCCAACCTGGCTACGCCGGCCTGCTCCATCTACAACCGAAAGGCCACGGAGGAGGCAGGAGACCAGTTCGGCATTGATCCTCAGCTTACGGTTGGCAGCGGACCTTTTAAGATGTCCGACTGGGTGCTTAACGACAGGCTGACCATGGTCCGCAACGACGATTATTTTAAGGGAGCTGCCAAGCTGGACGGCATTGAGGTGATCCAGGTTCCCGACGAGAATACCCAGAAGCTGATGTATGAGAACGGTGAGCTGGACATTGTGGACTTAAGCAGCTCTTCCTCCCAGCTGGCCTACTTCCTGGGCAATGACGCATACAAGGACAATCTGGTCATAGGGCCTGAGGCAGGAAGCTATTTCTACGTGTTTAACCAGGATATGAAGCCTACAGATGACCTGAGGGTGAGAAAGGCCATCTCCATGGCCATTGACCGTCAGACCATCCTGGATCAGATGTACAGCGGGGCAGGCCATCTGGTTAACTCCATGCTGCCCGACGGCGTGCTGGGGGCGTATGAGGCGGCAGAGATCCCCTACGACCCGGAGGGGGCCAGGGCGCTTTTAGCGGAGGCGGGATACGGCGACGGCTGTGAGCTGGAGATCTTCCAGCAGACGGACAACCCGGATGCTCTGGCCATCAATCAGGTGGTTCAGTCCATGCTCAGCGAGGTGGGCATCACGGTGAAGATCACCCAGATGGACGACGCGGCCTACTTTGCGGAGCGGAAAGAAGGAAAGCTGGGCATGACCAGGGCTTCCTGGAAGGCGGATTTCAATGACCCGGATAACTTCCTGTACACCTTTTTCACGGAAAGGAACGCGAAGATACGATCCAACAACCACAAGAACGCGGATGTGTACCGGTGGCTGGAGGATGCCAGGGCCATGGTGGATGAGGACGAGCGCATGGCTCTGTACCAGAAGATCGATACGGCTGTGGTTCAGGACGACGCGGCCGTGCTGCCTCTGTTCCAGATGGACCACATCGTGGTGGTTCAGGACTGGGTAAAGGACTTCCACGTGGCGTGGAACGGATGGACCGACGTGTCCTACTACACGGTTTCCCTTGAGAAGCAGGGACAGTAACCGGCATAGAAAACTATGTTACGTTCACAGGGTGCCTGTGAACCGTAACAAAACTATACGGACTGACAGGCGGCTTGGTCTTTATCTGAGCCGCCTGTTGTGGTAGAATTAAGAAGGCCCGCGAATGGGGATATGGGGCTGGAAAGGGTGGTACGGTGTTAAAGTATATAACTAAGAGGGTGCTGGTGACGATCCCGGTGCTGATCGGTGTAGTGTTTCTGATATTTGTCATGCTCAGCGTGGTTCCCGGGGATCCGCTGACGGTGATGATGGGGGAGAAAGTGAAAGTAGATGTGATCGAGCGGCTCAGCGAGTCCATGCACTTAAACGATCCGTGGTATGTCCGCTTTGTCTGGTATCTGTGGGACGCGTTACACGGGGATTTCGGGACGTCCTACAAGCTGATGCGCAGCGTGACTTCCCTCATCGCCAACGCGTTTCCAAAGACTCTTATGCTGGCGGTGACGGCAGCGGCTCTGTCCTGGATCATCGGTATTCCGGCGGGCATTATCTCCGCCGTGAAGAAGAACTCCCTGGCAGACCATCTGTTTATGGGTGCGGCCCTGTGCGGTGTGTCCATACCGGCATTCTCCGTGGGCATGATTCTGCAGAACCTTTTTAACGGGATCCTGCCGGTGTCAGGCTTTGCCTCACCCAGGCATCTGATCCTTCCGGCGCTGGTGCTGGGGTGGAACGCGGCCGGAACCATCGCCAGACTGACCCGTTCCAGCCTTCTGGAGGTGCTGGAGGATGACTATATACGCACGGCCAGGGCCAAGGGGCTGGCCCCCCTTTCGGTGATCCTGCGCCATGGGCTGAAGAATTCCCTTCTGCCGGTGATCACCATGATGGCTATTCAGATTTCCAGCCTTCTGTCCGGCGCGGTCATCACGGAGACGCTGTTCAGCATACCGGGCATCGGCCGTCTGGCGGTGGATGCCATCAACAGCCGGGACATGCCCCTTCTGCAGGGGACGGTGATATTCACCACGGCGGTGATCATCGCAGGCAATCTGGCGGCGGATATTCTGTACTCTGTGGTGGACCCGAGAATACGTGTGGAGGGAGGAAAGTAGCATGGCTTCATTTGAACAGGCGGCGTCTTTGGCGGCGCGGGCGGCCGTGGCCTCGGTGAAAGAACGGTTTTCACCTGAGGAGCGGACGGCGGCCATCGAGCAGATTGAGGAGGAGGAGCTTAAATATCTCCCCGCGCCGGACACCATTAAGACAAAACTTCTCACCATGTGCAGGGAGAACCGGGCAGCTGCCGTAAGCGCAGCGGTTCTGGCGGTTATGGCATTTGCCATTATCTTTGCGGACAAACTGACTGTGTACGACCCCAATGCGGTGAACCTGATGGAGCGTCTTCTTCCGCCTTCCGGGGCCCACTGGTGCGGCACCGACGACCTGGGGCGGGATGTGTTTACCCGGATCCTCTACGGCGGGCGGGTCTCCCTTCTGGTGGGCGTGATTCCCACCACCATATCCATGGTCATTGGGGTGATCCTGGGGATGATCTCCGGATACATACGCCGGACAGAGGCTGTGATCATGCGTCTGGCGGACATTGTGCTGGCATTTCCGTCCATCGTGCTGGCCATGGTGGTGATGTATACCCTGGGGGCCACTACTACCAACATTTTCATCGCCCTGTCCATGATCGGATGGGCGAAAACGGCCAGGGTGGTGCGATCCCAGACATTGTCTCTGCGGGAGCAGGAGTTTGTGGAGGCGGCCAGGGGCATGGGTGTGAGGAAGTGGACCATCATGTTCCGCCATATTCTTCCCAACTGCCTTCCGTCCCTGATTGTTTTGTTTACGCTGAATATTCCTGACGCCATCCTATCGGAGGCCAACTTAAGCTTCCTGGGAGTGGGCACGCAGCCGCCGGATTCCAGCTGGGGTCTTATGGTGTCCCAGGCCAGGACTTTCGCGCAGTCCAGCCCGTGGATGTTAATTTTTCCCAGCCTGGCCATTCTGATCATGGTGTTGTCGCTGAACTTTTTGGGGGACGGGCTGAGGGATGTGATGGACCCCCATACCAGATAGGGAGAAAGGAATGAGATTATGGGAGAAGCACTGTTACAGATCCGTGATCTGCACACCAACTTCTACACCAGGGAGGGGCTGGTTCGTGCGGTGGACGGAGTGAGCATTGACATAGAGGCAGGGGAGAGCGTGGGGATTGTGGGAGAGTCCGGCTGCGGAAAGAGCATGACGGCCATGTCACTTATGGGGCTTTTGAAGAGGCCGGGAAAGGTGGATGAGGGCCGGATCCTTTTTGACGGGCAGGATCTGACGGCCATGGCTTCCGGTGAGAGACGCAGGCTTATGGGAAACCGGATCTCCATGATTTTTCAGGAGCCTATGACCAGCCTTAACCCGGTGACCACCGTGGGCAGGCAGGTGCGTGAGGCTCTTCTGCTCCACAGAAAGGATATGAGCCGGGCCCAGGCCAGAGACAGGGTCATAGAGGTGTTTCAGCTGGTGGGAATTCCGGACGCAGCCAAGCGGTACGGGGAATACCCCCATCAGCTGTCGGGAGGCCTTCGGCAGAGGGTGATGATCGCCATGGCTATGGTGTGTGACCCTGCGCTTCTGATTGCCGACGAGCCTACCACGGCCCTGGACGTGACCATAGAGGCCCAGATCCTTCACCTGATGAAGCAGCTTCAGGAGGAGAGGGGGACGGCCGTGATGATGATCACCCACAATCTGGGCGTGGTGGCCCAGTTCTGCACCAGGCTGTATGTGATGTACGCGGGAAAGGTCATGGAGAGCGGAACGGTCAGGGAGATATTTAAGAACGTGTGCCACCCTTACACGGAGGGGCTTATGCGCTCCGTGCCGGACATGAAGTCCAGGGAGCGTCTCTACAATATAAGAGGCATGGTGCCCAGCATGCTCCATCTGCCGCGGGGGTGCCGTTTCTGTCCCAGATGTCCCTACTCCATGGCCAGATGCTTTGAGAGGGAGCCGGACCTGTATGAGCAGTCCCCGGGGCATTTTGTCAGATGTTTTCTGTTTGAGCCGGAAAAGGGGGAGGAGAAGCCATGAGTGAGAGAGAGATCCTTTTGGAGACCAGGAATCTGACTAAAGAGTATCAGCTGAAGAACAATTTCGGGGTCAGGAAGAGGCAGGCGGTCCATGCGGTCAGTGATGTGTCCCTGGAAATCTATAAGGGGGAGACCTTAAGCCTGGTGGGTGAGTCGGGCTGCGGGAAAAGCACTCTGGGCCGGATGATGATGCGGCTCATTGAGCCCACGGGAGGGGAGATTCTGTTTGAGGGACAGGATATCACCGCCTGTTCGGAACGGGAGATGAACCAGGTCTATCAGAAGATCCAGATGATCTTCCAGGATCCTTACGCCAGCTTAAACCCCCGTATGAAGGTACGGCAGCTTATTGCGGAACCTCTTGTGACCCATAAAGTGTACGGGACGAAGGAGGAGACGGAAAAACGGGTGAAGGAGCTGATGCACATGGTGGGAATCAGGCCGGAGCTTATTGACAGATATCCCCACCAGTTCAGCGGGGGACAGCGGCAGAGGATCGGCATCGCCAGGGCGCTGGCTTTAAACCCGAAACTAATGGTCTGCGACGAGCCGGTGTCTGCCCTGGATGTGTCCATTCAATCTCAGATTCTGAACCTTTTGAAAGATTTGCAGCAGGAGTTTAACCTGACATATCTGTTTATTTCCCACGACCTGGGAGTTGTGCACTATATTTCCGACCGGATCTGCGTCATGTTTCTGGGGAAGGTGTGTGAGATCGGAGATACGGACGAAATCTACGAAAATCCCCTGCACCCCTATACCAGATTTCTTCTGCAGGCAGTGCCCAGCATGGACCCGGAGAAGGGGCAGAAGCGGGGACAGATTCTCACGGGGGAGATTCCCAGCGCCGTAAATCCGCCTTCCGGGTGCCGTTTCCGGACCAGATGCCCCTACGCCAAACCTCTGTGCGCTGAGGAGGAGCCAAAGCTGAGAAGCTTCGGGAACAGGAAGGCGGCCTGCCATTTTGCTGCGCTGTGATTTTCCGGAACAATGAGCTATGTGGTATGTCTTGCGGGCGTGGCCCGGCATTGAGCGAGATGCCGCGGCTTTGTCCTGCCGTGCTGATCTATTGTGCGCTCTCCCGGGAGTTCTCTCTGAGGTAATTCAGAAGAAAATCCTCCGGGACCTGGGACGGCATCCGGGTTAAGACAGAGTCCGCGGCCTTCCTGGCATCCACCAGAGCCGTATTCAGGACGGCCTGATCGAGGAAATGCTCGAAGGCTGCGATGGTTATGTAGTCCGGAATATCCTCCGGGAGGATCGTGGAGAAGAGCCCGTTTTCCCGGCCCAGAACCAGGGTTTTTTCGTAATGATAGGGAATATGGATCCCGTAGAGAAGAAGCATGTCCTCATCTGCGGGGAAATGATAGAGATCCGCCAGCTGGTACAGAATCCGGCCGGGGGTCTTTTCCAATTTGGAAAAAAGGATGTCCTGCTTTAGGGTGTCCAGATAGAACCGGCGGTAACGGCTGTTAAGGAGAAAGAGTATGCGGATGCGCTGGGCCAGAACCGTGCGGGTAAGGGGATTCTGGCATGGGTGGGTTACGCTGGCAAACAGGGAGGAATAGGCGGAAATCATGCCAAGAACCTGGCAGGCCAGGGCCTCCTTGGAGGAAAAAAAGTGGTTGGTCAGGCCCAGGCTGACGCCGGCCTGGTCGGAAATCTGTCGGATGGTGGCAGATGCGTATCCCTGGGACAGGAACAGCTGGTGGGAGACGCGGAAAATGTGAGTGTATTTGTCGTTCTTTTCCATGGGAGGTCCTCCGGTTTCTTTTTTTAAAGAGTAACATTGAACGCGTTTAATGTCAAGAGGGGATAAGTGGGTGGGGCATATGCTTTGCCCGCCGTAACGGTATTGGCCCATGGATAATCAGCGGAGTGATTAGCCATGGTGTGAACAGTAATCAAACAACAGACGAGATTGTGAAGAAAATAGCGGACTATTGTAATAGCCGCTGTACTGTGGTAGAATGTAGAATAATTTGGAACTCTCCATAATAGATTGTAGTAAACAAAATATGGAGGTCCACATGAGCGCGAAAACAAGAATTGTGGTGCTGAAGATGAAGGAACTGATCTACACTGCCGTGTTTCTTGGTCTGGCAGTGGTGCTGATCACCCTGTTCCTGGTCATGTTCCGCCCAAGACAGGATACATCGGCTCCAACCCGGCCGGCTTCCTACATACCGGGAGTTTACAGTGCTTCCATTACTCTGGGAAGCCAGAACCTGAATGTGGAGGTGGCGGTGGATGCTGACCGGATCCAGTCCGTGTCTTTTGTCTCTTTGGATGAAGCTGTCACTACCATGTATCCACTGATGCAGCCGGTAATGGAAGATCTGGAGGACCAGATTTTAAAGAGTCAGTCCACGGAGAATCTTTCCTATTCCATGGAGACACGTTATACGTCCCAGTCACTGATAGGCGCCATTGATCTGGCGCTGGAGAAAGCTAAAGTAAAATAGGTGGTTATTTAATTATGGAAGAACATGTACAGAGGAAACAGGCTGAGGAGAACCAGGTGACAGAGCGGGCAGCAGGGAATCAAATCACGGAAGGGGTTATCTGGAAACAGCTGCTGCTGTTTTTCTTCCCGATTCTGTTCGGAACGTTTTTTCAGCAGCTTTACAACACGGTTGACGCCATTGTGGTGGGACAGTTTGTGGGAAAAGAAGCACTGGCTGCCGTAGGCGGGCCTACCGGGACATTGATCAATCTGCTGGTAGGCTTTTTCGTGGGCCTTTCTTCGGGAGCCACCGTCATTATATCCCAGTTTTACGGGGCCAAAAGAGCGGACAAGGTGGGGTATGCGGTGCATACTTCGGCGGCATTTTCCCTGCTGTGCGGTCTGGGGATCATGGCGGTGGGCATCTTTGGGGCGCCTTATGCCCTGGCCATGATGGGGACGCCGGAGGATATTATGGGGTATGCGGTGCTCTATATCCGGATCTATTTTTTGGGGACCATCCCCAACCTGATCTACAATATGGGATCCGGTATTCTGCGGGCCGTGGGTGATTCCAAGAGGCCGCTGTTTTTCCTGATCACCGGGTGTGTCACCAACATTGTGCTGGATGTGGTTTTGGTTGTGTATCTGCGGATGGGAGTGGCGGGGGCAGCCATTGCCACCATCTTTTCCCAGACTGCCAGCGCCCTCTTTGTGGCAGTGGTTCTCACCGGAACAAAGGAGATGTACCGTGTAAAAATCTCCAGGCTGCGGCTGGACGGCAGAATGCTGACGCGGATCATCCAGATCGGACTTCCGGCGGGGCTCCAGTCGGTGATGTACTCTCTGTCCAATGTGATCATCCAGTCCAGCGTCAACAGCCTGGGAACCGATACGGTCGCGGCGTGGACAGCCTACGGCAAGATCGACAGCGTTTTCTGGATGATCATCAATGCCTTTGGCATATCGATCACCACCTTTGTGGGACAGAACTTCGGTGCAGGAAAGATTAACCGGGTGAAGAAGGGGATACGCCAGTGTATGCTTATGACGCTGGTATCCGCAGTAGTTATGTCCTCCATTCTTTACAATTTCGGATTCTATATTTTTGAGATATTTACCACGGATGAGGCGGTGCTGGAAAAGGGAATGGAGATCTTGCGATTCCTGGTGCCTGCCTTTATTACCTATGTGACCATTGAGATCTATTCCGGAGCGCTGAGAGGCATCGGGGATTCCTGGATCCCCATGATCATTACCATGGTGGGCGTGTGTGCCCTGAGAGTGATCTGGATCATGATCGCGGTTCCCCTTCAAAGGACCATCACTACGGTGGTGTTCAGCTATCCCCTGACCTGGTCCGTGACTACGGTGCTGTTTCTCATCTATTTCCACGGATTCAGCAGGCTGGGGAACAGGAGGAGAGGAAGACGGGGCTGGTTCTAAGTGTCAGAGGTGTTTGGCCCAGGCTGCCACAGTACTGCCGTTTTACACCGGCAGAATGCTTCCCCTTTTTTACAAAGCTTGTGCCATCCACGGACAGCATGCCGCCTTCCCCAATCAGACTGGACAGGAGCCCCCGGTAGGTATCCAGAAGGGGGCTCATCAAAAGGGGAACGGGTAAAGAAATGCTGCAAGGGTCTGACATGTTTTTTACAGGAAAATCACACTTAATACAAATACCGCAGCCAGAGCGGTCAGGGACTGAAGGACACTGATAATCGGTATGGTTTTATAAGCGATGGAGGTATCCATCTCGGATGTCGTCGCCGTTACCCAGAAGAAATCATCGTTGCCGTGGAAGACCATTAGTCCCCCTGCCGCACAGGCCAGCATTGCGATTACCCTTCCCATGGGGGAACCGAAACCCAGTACATCCATAAGCGGAGTAATCATAGTGGCTGCTGTTACCATAGCGATGGTAGCAGAACCTACACAGGTACGGAAGATGAATCCGATGATAAAGGGAGCCAGAATACCGATGGTCAGGCCTGAAAAGGTATTGGTCAGGATATCCTGGAGAGGAGAGGCCTTAAGTACCCCTGAAAATGCGCCGCCGGCACCTACAATCAATACAATCTGCCCGGCAGTTTTCAAGGCATCAGCAAATACGCCGTCAAATCCCCATGCCTCTTTATCCTCCGGGAAAATCTGATGATATCCCACCAGGGCGATGAAAAGCCCGACTAACAGAGCCACTGGAGGAGTTCCCAGCACTCCAAACAGATTCATAACAAATCCTGACATGCCGCACATGTCACCGATGGTTTTAACCAGCATG